>CAYOAW010000106.1:0-7146 GCA_964402095.1 uncultured Eubacteriales bacterium
CTCTAAAGGCGCGCCTTTTAATTGTTATAAAAAACAAGATTACAAAATATTTGCTAAGCCTGTGGTTTGGTCAATAGTCATTAAGTAATTCTCTACATTGACAATTATGCCGGCATCAATGGCATTCACATTACCGTCACCGTTGACATCGGCCGCTTCAAATAAGGCCGCATCGGCTGCCGGATCCCAGCTAATCATATAGTTTTCAAAATTGATCAGCAAGCCCGCGTCGCTTCCGCCGATATTACCGTCACCGTTGATATCACCGAAAACCACAACAGTATAAGTCTCCAAGACCTCATTCGTGGCAGTGTCAATCAGGCTTATCGAGGTTCCGGTGCTTATAATCCCCGAATCCGGCGCATATTCAAGGCTTGTCCCGCTGTCAAGCAGCATGCTGCTTTCAAAAAAGCTTTTTGCGGTGCCCGGATCAATGCCGTAAATCATTCCGTTCGCACTGTCAGTGATAAAGCCCGGGTTAGCGTCAGCACAAAGAATAGATAAACCCCTAAGCTTCAAGGTTGGGCGAACGCCGACATTGTTATAATCCACATCGGTTCCGTAATAAAAAGCGCCAATCATGTCAATAGCCAGATAATTGATGCATCCGGCACGGGTACTGTCCCTACCGGGAGAACGAAGCCACCAGTTGCTGCAATTCGCGAAAATTCCGTTTGTGCCGAAAACATTGAGCCCCGCGCATTTGGCATAGTCCGTTCCTTCCGCGCTGCGGGTTATATCGGCGGTGGCGCTTCCGGAACTGAAACCGTAATCCGCATTCATAACTTCCTTGAATGAAAGCAGAAATACCCTGTCTTTTGTATCGTTGCCGCCTTCTGTACCGTAAAACGGATTGTCGTCATTAACAACGGTGCTTTTCTGTATCCTGCACATATCAAAACGAGTAAATGCCGTTTTGCAGAAATCATTGTTGAGCCATGAACGCATTGAGCTTGTTTCCCATGTAACTTTATCATATTTGCTGTTGTATGGTTTGGCATCCAATAATTTTTCCGACATTATGAAAAGTCCATCAAATGAGTTTGAAAGAACACGCCATTTTACCGGTTCAAATTTAAACCAATATGCAGTGTTGACAAAGTAACCATTCTCGTCCTGGCAGCTGTTTTCCGCCGAAGGTTCAACCCGTGAATTATAAGGCGTGTACTCTGTAAAATAAACCCTTTTATACCTTGCCCCCATAAAATTCACAGCGTTGTCAGTACATGAGGCGCGAGCTTCAAGCGCATTGATAACCACAGGGTCGGTTACTTTTGTTTGAGGGTAAGAACCGAATGTAATAACACTGCCGGGTTTGTAATATACAGCCGAAGAAGGTAAAACAAACAGGTTAACGGATACAACAGAAATCATTATTATAAAAGACAATGCAGCCCCGAATATTTTTCCTGCATGAATTTTCATTGATTTAACCTCCCCCTCAAAATTCTGCCCGCTGTTTTATCATATCTCACAATATATATTAACATTATCCCTTATAAATTATATAATATTGCCTGTACAATGTCAATGCATCAAAAGCAAAAAAGCATCTGCAAAAATAAACCGGCCGGCAATGTAATGCCGAACCGGTTTATTTTTTCTGTTTATCTGTTATGATAAGCGGCCTTTGAAATCCTGATAACCAAACTGTTTGATAATCTTAATCCCTTCCTTTTCATTGAAGGTTGCGATTGAGGGCAAGTTTATGCCGTTAAATGTATTGTTTTTCACCATACTGTAATGCGCCATGTCGCAAAAGACAAGTTTGTCGCCCGGTTTCAAAGGATGTTCAAAGGAATAATCACCGATAATATCCCCTGCAAGGCATGTCGGCCCGCCCAATTTATAAGTGTATTTCAACTCATAAGGTTCGCCTGCGCCGATAATTTCAGGCCTGTAGGGCATCTCAAGCACATCGGGCATATGGCATGCGGCGGAGGTATCCAATATGGCAATATCCATGCCGTTTTCAACAATATCCAATACTTTTGCCACAAGAAAGCCGGTGTTCAGTGCCACAGCCTCTCCCGGCTCCAAATAAACATCAATACGGTACTTATCTTTTATATACAAAATGCAGTCAATAAGCTTTTTTATATCATAATCGGGCCTTGTTATGTGGTGACCGCCACCAAAGTTTAACCACTTCATGCCTTTTATAAATTCACCGAAATTTTTATCGATAACATCGATGGTTCTCTCCAAAACATCGGAATTCTGTTCGCACAAGGTGTGAAAGTGCAAACCGTCAATACCGCCCAGCTCGTATGGCTTGAAGTTTGACAGCGTTACGCCAAGCCTTGAGTTTTTGAAGCAGGGGTTATAAATATCCGTGTTTATCTCGGCATACTCGGGATTGATACGCATTCCGCATTCAATATTTAACCCGCGGATTTTAACTTTCGGTTTATACTTATACCATTGCGGGAATGAATTGAAAACGATATGGTCACAGATTTCGCAAATTTCACCGAACTCTTCTTCTTTATAAGCCGGTGAGTAAATATGAACCTCTTTGCCCATTTCTTCATAACCGAGTTTTGCCTCATACAAAGAACTTGCTGTGGTTCCGCTCAAATAGCTGCCGATTAAAGGGTATAGAGAAAACATTGAAAAGCCTTTTTGAGCGAGCAGAATTTTGCATCCTGTCTGCTGCATAACACTTTTCAGGATTTCAAGATTTTTTACGATGAGGCGTTCATCCACAATATAACACGGCGTTGGCAAAGCGTTAAAATCGATTTTTATTTCCATTCTTAATCAACAAGCTCCGGATTGAAACTTTCCTGCCACGGCAAACCGAATCTGTTCAAGGCATCCATAAACGGATCCGGATCAAATTCTTCAATGTTAAAAACACCGGCTTTTTTCCATTTGCCCGTCATTACCATCATCGCACCTATCATCGCCGGTACCCCTGTTGTATAAGAAATAGCCTGAGAACCAACCTCCGCATAGCATGCCTCATGGTCACAAACATTGTAAATATAATAGGTCAGATCCTTGCCGTTTTTAACTCCCTGATAGATGCATCCGATATTTGTCTTTCCCTTTGTCCTCGGGCCCAATGACGCCGGATCGGGGAGCACCGCTTTTAAAAACTGCAACGGCACAATCTGCCTGCCTTCAAAATCAATCGGTACGATTGAAGTCATTCCGACATTTTCAAGCACCTTGAGATGGGTTAAGTATTTTTCGGAAAAGGTCATCCAAAACCGTATTTTTTGAATACCTTTAATATTAAGAGCCAGAGACTCCATCTCTTCATGATGCAGCAAATAAATATCTTTATTGCCTATTTCCGGAAAATTGTAAACTCTTTTAATCGAAAGCGGCTCCGTTTCAATGAATTTTCCGTTTTCAAAATAGCTTCCGTTTGCTGTTATTTCACGTATATTGATTTCCGGATTAAAGTTTGTCGCGAAAGGATAGCCATGATCACCCGCGTTCGCGTCAAGAATATCAATGGAATGAATTTCGTCGAAATAGTGTTTCTGGGCATAAGCGGAAAATACACCTGTTACACCCGGGTCAAAGCCGCTGCCAAGTAATGCCGTTATGCCGGCTTCCTTGAATTTTTCTCTGTAAGCCCACTGCCATTTGTATTCAAACTTCGCCGTGTCAAGCGGTTCATAATTTGCTGTATCCACATAATTCACTTTGGTCGCAAGACATGCATCCATAATAGTAAGGTCCTGGTACGGCAAAGCGACATTGATGACAATATCCGGTTTGCAGGATTCAATTAACGAAATCAACTCATCGGTATTGTCGGCATTCACCTGTGAGGTTGTGATTTTTGTTTTCGAATATTTCAGTTTTTCTTTGAGTTCGTCGCATTTGGAAAGCGTTCTGCTGGCAATGCAGATTTCAGTAAAAACCTCCGAATTTTCACAGCATTTATGAACAACAACGCTTGCGACGCCGCCGGCTCCTATAATCAGTGCCTTTCCCATATAAATTCACTCCTTCAGATTTATTTATAAAGATATAATAATAATTCCCTGACCAGGCTGCATGCGAGTGCTGTCGAAATTCCGCTTTGGTCATAAACAGGCGAAAGTTCATCCATATCTGCCGCAACAATATTCAGCTTAGCCGTTTTTCCGATTGCGCAAATCAATTCATTGTAACTTACTCCGCCTGCTTCGGGTGTTCCTGTTCCGGGGAACTCTCCGGGGTTGAGAATATCCAAATCAACTGTTAAATATACGGGCTTGTCTTTGAACTTCTCAATAACCGAATCAAGGGTATCGAAGTTGAACTTACAGGTTTCGACACGTCCTTTTGCCTCATAAAATTCCTTCCGATCTCCGCTGCGTATGCCGAACTGCGCTATTTTACAGTCCCCCACTATCTCCAGACATCTCCGCATTACGGTGGCATGAGAAAGCTTTTCGCCTAAATAATCATCACGCATATCCATATGGGCATCAAAATGGATAATATGCAAATCGGGATATTTTTCTGCTGCCGCTTTAACACCGCCTAGTGTTACCAGATGCTCTCCGCCGATCATTAAAGGTGTTTTGCCGTCTTCCAGAATATTACGGATATAATTCTCAATATTTTTAAGAGCTTTTTCAGGATTACCGAAGGCAAGCTCAAGATCACCGCCGTCAAAAACACAAATATCTTCCAGATCTTTGTCAAGAACCGGGCTGTATGTCTCTATTCCGTAACTCTCGTTGCGTATGGCGGAGCTTGCAAACCTTGCGCCGGGCCGGTAGGATGTTGTACCGTCGAACGGAGCGCCGAACAGCACAATTTTGCTATCATCATATTCGTTATTGCAGCCTATGAAAGTATGGATGTTTTTATTCGGCATCGTGCAGCAGCTCCTTTACATAAGTCGGTAGAGCAAAAGCCCCTATATGCAAATCCGTATTGTAATACTTTGTTTTGGTTCCGAGCGCGTTCCATTTGTCCCCGTTTAAACCGGTAACCGGGTCTAAACATTTTGAGGCAAACCCGAACAGCCAATGCCCCGACGGATATGTCGGAATATGCGCTTGATATACCCGGCAAACGGGAAATACGGAGAAAATCTGTTTATGCGCTCTTTTCATGGCCTTAGCGTCTTCGGTGTAATACGGGCTTTCATGCTGATTGACAAGCACCCCGTCTTCTTTCAGCGCATTGTAGCAATTACCGTAAAACTCCCTTGTGAAAAGCCCCTCTCCGGGGCCGAACGGGTCGGTTGAATCGACAATAATGATGTCATACTCGTCTTTTTTTGAGCGGACAAATTTTAACCCGTCTTCAAAAAACAAATGAACTCTGTTATCATCAAGCTTTGAAGCGGTTTGCGGAAGATACTCTTTGCATATTTCAACAACAGCTTCATCAATTTCCGCAACATCAATCTTCTCGATTGTAGTATACCGTGTAAGCTCCCGTACTGTCCCGCCGTCACCCGCGCCGATGACAAGAACTTTTTTTGCGTTTGTTTTCACAGCCATCGGAACATGCGTAATCATTTCATGGTAAACGAATTCGTCTTTTTCGGTCAGCATCAAATAGCCGTCCAGGGTCAATATTCTGCCGAATTCAACCGAATCAAAAACATCAATACGCTGAAATTCGCTTTTAACGCTGATAAGCTGTTTATCAACCTTTATTGAAAACTTAACATTTTTTGTGTGATTTTCCGTATACCATAATTCCATTTATTTGTCCTCTGCCACATCAATATTTTCTAAATTCAAATCCTGCGGTCCCGTCAGCAAACAGCCTTTTTCCCTTGCATATAAAATATAGCTTAGAATATCTTCGGTGATCATTTCCCCCGGTGCTAAAATCGGTATCCCGGGCGGATAGCACATAACAAATTCGCCGCTTATCCTGCCAATACTTTGTCGGAGCGGCACAGTTTTTCTCGCGCTGTAAAACGCCGCCTGAGGAGCAAGCGCTACAACAGGGCTGATGTATTCATGGTCGAACATGCCTGCCTTATCTTTAGAATAAAGGCGTTTAATTTCGGACAGCGCAGAAATCAGCCGTTCAATCTCCAAAGACCTGTCTCCGGCGGATATAATCGCTAAAATATTCCCGATGTCGCCGAATTCGATTTGGATACCGTAGTCATCCCGGAGAATATTATACACTTCTATGCCCGCAAGTCCGATTTCCGTTGTATTCACCGAAAGTTTTGTCGGGTCAAAATCAAAAACAGCGGCTCCGTCCGTCAGTTCGCTTGCGAAGGCATAATATCCGCCCAGCTTATTGATTTCACCCCTTGCATATGAGGCAAACTGAACCGTTTTTTCAAACATTTCTTTACCATTCAAAGAAAGATTTTTTCTGGCGATATCAAGCGAAGCAAGAAGAAGGTACGAACTGCTTGTCGTTTGAGTCAGGTTAATGACCTGACGCACATAATTGGCGTTAACACTCTTTTGGCAAAGCAGAATTGAACTCTGAGTCAGAGAGCCGCCTGTCTTATGCATGCTGACAGCTGCCATATCCGCACCGGCTTTCATAGCGGAAACAGGCATATTTTCCCCAAAATAAAAATGAGTTCCGTGCGCCTCATCAACAAGCACAAGTATGTTCCTCTCATGTGCTAAAGCAACGATTTGTTTTAAATCAGAACATATTCCGTAATAGGTCGGATTGTTGACCAGGATAGCTTTTGCGCCGGGATTTTCTTCAACAGCCCGCTCCACATCGCCGACAGTCATGCCAAGCGGAATCCCGAGACTTTTATTGACACCCGGATTGATATATACCGGAATTGCCCCGCAAACCACCAAAGCGTTAATCGCGCTCCGGTGAACATTGCGAGGCATAATGATTTTTTCACCGGCTTTGCAGACGGACATTATCATTGCCTGCACTGCCGCTGTTGTTCCGTTCACGATAAAAAAAGAGTCATTCGCGCCGAAGGCCTCCGCCGCAAGGCTTTGCGCATCTTTTATAACCGAAACGGGATGGGTTAAATTGTCAAGGGGTTTCATGGAATTAACATCGGCTTTCAGGCAGTTAAGTCCCAAAAAGTCCGACAGTTCACGGTTGCCCCTGCCGCCTTTATGGCCCGGGACATCAAACGGTACAATCCGGTTTAACCGGTGATTTTTAAGTGCTTCAAAAATCGGCGCGTCAGACTGCGAGAGTGTTTTCATAATTTCTCCTTCGCAGTCA
>CAYOAW010000107.1:0-6558 GCA_964402095.1 uncultured Eubacteriales bacterium
GATAAAAAGATGTTTTCGGAACTGACAGAGGTTTTTAATTCGATTACAAAAGCGTATCCGTGGTTCTTCAAAAACGAGTTCATCAACGAAAATCTGGATATCAGAAACGGTTATGAAATGCTTGGCACTTATGAAGCAGGCTTGGCTTATTATTTATTCAGCAAAGGGTATATCGCTGCGGCGCAGGATATAATCGACAACATCAGCTGCAGTATTCTGAGGCTGCCGGATGCCGGGTCAAACATGCTGCTGAAGTTTATTGTGTCTTTCTTTTCAAGCTGGCTTTCCGAAAAGACAGACGGAAAACTGAAACTTTCCACCGACCTCAAATCAAACACTGACGATATTATTTTGGGCTCGGTTAAAAAAGGCGAACCCGTTATCATCGGCTGCTTGGCCGCGCTCGGCAACGATATTTATGCTGTGCATTACTTTGTGGCTGCCGGTCATTACAAGATGAGCCATGATATTAAAATCAACGGCAAAACAGTATATATCTCGGAAAAGGAATACTTGGAAGTTTATAACACTTGGGATCAAACCAGCTCGGTTATCAATTGGACCGTTTTTAAAAACACCGCAATTTATTCCTCAATTTCGCTGGCGGATTTTTAAAAGCAAAGCGATAAAAGAGTCACAAGCATGCCGCAAGTATTATCACACGGCATGCTTTTGTCGGTTTACAATTATTTTTATTTGTTATACAATAAGCCTGCATAATAATTTATAGAATCCGGCTTTTTGAGAAAGGAAGTCATCTCAATGAAAAAATTATTTTCTGTTGTTTTAGCGGTTACCCTGCTTATCGGTGGAGTCACATATTCCGCAGGCGCCCGTACTGCTTATTCCCCGAAAATCAATGAGAAAATCGCACGCGATATAGCGACATTTTATCTCGCGACAATGGAGCCTTTTTCACTTTCAATCGATACAGCCACCGGCGCACAAAGTATGAGCTTTGACGAGAACGCTGATAAGAATGATATTATTAAACTTGGAACGGAATTTACTTTGCTTGACGGGCGCGCGCTGTACAATATTAAGGATGAAGCGGCTTTTTACAATTTTAACTTCATAAGCACGGCAGATGAAAATTTGAAAGGATATATAATCATATCAATCAACGCTGATCTGCCTTTTGTAATGGAGCACGAGTTTTCGCCGTCTCCTTATACGGGTGAAAATACAGTGAAGACATATTATATCAGCCCGCTTGTTTATTTCAACAAAACGGCTGACGGAAAGTATCTGAATAAAGACGGCGCAGAGGTTGAATACAGCCAAATAAAAGACTGCTTTGAATCTTACGGCACTTACAGGAATGATTTATATTTGCAGAATTACAGCTTTGTTCAAAACGTTGCCGATGAAAACGCCCGGATGCTTTCAGCTGTCAAAAAGGCTAAAACGGAGGGCTTTTGGTCGGATTTCAGTTTCGAAAGCATAAAAGCTTATATTGTTGATTTGCTGTATTATTATCTGGGTAGCATAATGCGCACTTCGGATCTTGAGAAAGATAATGCCGCGGTTGAGGAGTTAATCAAAAACCATGCGGGGGAAGGTTATACGCTGAGCTGTTCTTGTGTTGTCGATAAAAACTTTATGGTACCCCGCAGCCAGTCATATTATGAGACGAATGTCGGAAACGGTATCTGCGGAAAAGCATCGTCAATGATGGCCCTTGCTTTTTACAGGGACGGCAAAGGTTTTTCCGCTTTGCCGGACGATGCAACCATGTATGAGCAGTTGAGCGAGATTTACGAAAACATTACAAGCTACTTCTCTTTTTTCTTTGAAAATGAATTTGTGAATGATGAAATGGGTTTAAGCGAAAGTTATGAAATGCTCGGGACATTGGACATGGGGCTCGCTTATTACCTTTACAGCAAAGGATACACTGCTGCCGCGCAAAATGTTATTGACAATGCCTGCTTCAGTATAACAATGGTTCCCGACGCTGTCAGCAATTCTCTTATGACAGCGTTGAAGGCAGCCATGTCACAATGGCTGTATGAAAAAACAGACGGTGAGCTGACATTTTTAACAACGGTGAAAACAAAGGCTAACGATGTTGTTATTAATACGTTAAAAAAAGGCGAACCTGTTGTTATCGGTTCATTGGCATCCATCGGGTGCGACGAATATTCGAACCACTATTTCCCCGGTGTCGGTTACTACAAAATGGAATACAAGTACAAAATCAATAAAATAACACTGTATACGCTGACCAAGGAATATGTCGAAGTTTATGATACATGGGGCTCTCACAGCTCTGTTGTGAACTGGTCTGTTTTTAAAAGCACAGCGCTTTATTCCGCAACTTCGCTTGCAGATTTGTGAGCGCCCTGCAAAAATATTAACAAATGATCAAAGCAGAGATTTCATCGGCATCCCGAGAAGCGCCCGGAATGCCGGTTTCAGAAAAATTTTATAAACGGTTATATTGCAACTTCCATATTAACGGAGGAAACATGCTGAATGGACAAAAGAAACAGACCGTCGGGAAGGCAAAAGAATTACGGCCCGGGCAATGGGAATGTTCGTAAGCGCGGCAGAGGTTTAATCCGCAGTAAAAGCCGCGTTCCGAATAACGGGCCAGAACATAAAAGCAGCTTGAACCGCGGGAACAGCAGGCCTGCCGGCAATGCAGGCGGTTATTCGGGCAGACCGTTAAGCCCTGCGGGGAACCGGAGCAGCCGCGGAACGGGAAGAACCGCTTCAAGCAGAAAAAACAGTTTTTTGTTAAACAGGCGTTCGTTAATAAAAATAGGGATTTTACCGGCGCTTATTATCGTTATACTGTTGATGTTCTGCTTATTCGGCAGTAACCCAGGCAATATTAATTCCGGGAAAACAACCGTTGCGGCTGCGGCTGAATATGACAAAGGCGCTTATCCGGTTGCCGATTCGGTTTCACTGTTTGCACGCGAAAAACGGACAGTTCTGCGCGGCAGCGGAAATGATAAGGTGACTGTAATGGTTTATCTCTGCGGCACTGACCTGGAGTCGATGAGCGGGATGGCAACCTCCGATTTAGAGGAAATGATGAAGGCGAAGATATCCGAAAAGGTTAATATTATTGTTGAAACAGGCGGCACTTCTGAATGGAACAATAATGTCATCAGCAATAAAACAAACCAGCGGTATCGCGTAACTGCCGACGGGCTGGAACTGCTGGAAAGCAATCTCGGGAAAAAGCCGATGATAAAACCGGACACCCTGTCGGATTTTATAAAATATTGTTCGGGGAACTACCCGGCTGACCGGTATATGCTGGTTTTATGGGATCACGGCGGTGGATCGACAGGCGGTTTCGGCTACGACCAGAATTTTCAAAATGACAGCATGACGCTTGATGAAATAAGCACAGCGCTTAAAAACGGAGGTTGTGCTTTCGATGTGATCGGCTTTGACGCCTGCCTTATGGCGACGCTTGAAACCGCTGCCGCACTGGAACCGTATGCCGATTATATGATTGCTTCAGAGGAAATCGAACCGGGCATCGGATGGTATTATACAGGCTGGATAACGGCGCTTTCAAAAAATACCTCAATAGCTTCAACGGACCTTGGCAAAATATTGATTGACGATTATGTAAAAGAAGCACAAACTCAAACACCCGGAAGCCAGGCAACTCTTTCTCTGCTGGATTTAGCTGAACTGAAGGGCACCGTCCCCAAGCCCTTTTCCGCTTTTGCGGTTTCTGCAGGCAAGCTTATCGATAAGGGAGAATACAAAAAAGTTTCCGAAGCCCGTGCCGATGCCAAAGAATTTGCCGCTTCTTCCGGGCTGAATCAGATTGACCTTGTCAGTTTTGCTGAAAACATCGGTACTTCCCAGGCGAAAAACTTTGCGAAAGTGCTTCGCGCATGCGTAAAGTACAACCGTACATCATCCAATATTTACAACGCGAACGGTATCTCGGTTTATTACCCGAACAGCGGGTTCTCAAAGCTGAACTCAATGCTGAGGACTTATGAAAAAATCGGGATTGACGGCAGCTACAGCCAATGTATTAAAAGTTTCGCGAGTGTAACCGCCGGCGGGCAGGCCGCTTCAAGCGGAAGCGGCAATGCGCTTCAAACGCTGCTTGGCGGCCCTTCCGGCAATGATCAGGCGGATTCCGTTACGGAAACTGCCGGAGAACTTATTGATTCTTTTATATCTGGCAATAATTACAGCAGGTTTACGGGGCTTTCCGGCAAGGCTGCCGGCTGGCTGGATATTAACCGCATTAAAGATTCCGTAAAATATTACGAGAAAAAACGTTTCGACGCGTCAAAGCTTGTTATAACCGAAAAACACGGCGGGAAAGTTCTGGACCTCCCGGACAAACAATGGAGCCTGGTCCAAAATCTTGAACGGAATGTCTTTTTGGATGACGGAAAAGGCTTTTTGAACCTTGGGCTTGACAATACTTACAGTTTCAACAAGTCCGGAGACCTGATATTAGATTTTGATGGAACCTGGCTTGCGTTAAACGGCAGAATCGTCAGCTGTTATATGATTTCAGAGGACCGCAACGGTGATGAATATATGATTAAAAAGAGCGTGCCTGCAATATTGAACGGTCAGCTTGTTGATATTATCCTTGTTTTTGACAATGACAATCCTGACGGAAAGGTGCTCGGCGCGCAGATTGTTTATAATACCGAAACACAGAGCGCAACTATCGCAAAAGGCCTCCTTGATATTGCCGCAGGCGATACGATTGATTTTTTATGCGATTACTATACTTATAACGGCAGGCATAACGATACTTACCGCCTTGGCGAACAGTATACTGCAACCGGTTCATGGAAAATTCAAAACATTAAACTTCCCAATGATAATTGCCGTATGACGTACAGAATAACCGATATTTACAATAATAAATACTGGACGCCTGTTGTAACCAATTAATACGGGTAAAATCCCGGTGGCTATTGTCGGTAATGAATAGATGCGGAACCGCTGAAAAGCTGAAAATTAAGATTTAAATGGCTGAAAGAGCGGCGGAAACGGTTTACAGCCGAAAAAATGGTGATAAAGATATAAATTGATGCAGAAAGCAGACAGTGCTGCCCTCGGAACGAAAGGAGGGAAACATGAATAATACTGTTTTTAAAGCCGGAATATTTATAATCGGAGCTGCCATGAAAAAACCGGTGGTCACAGGGACAGAAAACATTGAACCGGGTGTGCCCGGGATATTTATATCAAATCATCTCGGTTACTTTGCCCCCCTGAAACTGTTTGCTTTTGCCAACTTTAATTACTGCCCTTGGGTGATTGCTGATGTTACTCAGCGGCAGCTTTGCAAAGAATATATAAAAAACGATTTTGTTGAGCCTACACTGCATTGGAAGTATCCTTTAAGCGATTTAACCGCCAGCGTTATAAGCCCGGTTTGTGTTTCGATTATGAAGCATATTCAAGCAATACCGGTTTACAGATTAAGCAGAAGGATTGCGGAAACTGTTGAGCAGAGCATATTAAAGCTTGAACAAGGCGCAAACCTTTTAATCTTTCCCGAGTCTAAAGATAAGCCGTATAATGAATACATCAATATGTTCCTTACCGGTTTTGTTAATGTGGCGAGAATATATTATGAGCGGAACAACCAAGCGGTGAATTTTTATCCCGTGTGTGTCAGCAAGCGGACAAACCGGATTGTTTTCGGCAAAAAAATAACAATCGACTCTGCTCAGCCGTTTTATGCTGAAAAGCAGCGTATTGTAAAAGAATTGGAGGACAGCATAACGGCAATGCTCCGTTCAGGCTGAGATTAAAGAATGTTGTATCAATAAATACTTTTTACAGTAAGGAGAAAGCCTTGAAAAAAAGTAATTCAAATGTTATATTGATTCTGCTTTTTGTCTGTGTTTCCGCTGGGGTTTTTTTAATGCAGTTTTTGCTGTTTCATAAGCCCGGAGATACCGTATTTTATTTTTTGCAGGATATGGCTTTTTTGCCTGTGCAGGTTGCCATTGTTACAATTGTATTGGGCAAAATGATAAGCAACCGCGAAAAAAGGCAAAAAATGAAAAAGACAAATATGGCTATCAGCGCGTTTTTCAGCGAGGCAGGCACTGCGATGATAACCGGACTGCTCAAATTTTACCGTAACCCGGAAGAAATCCGCGCTGAATTGAACATCAGCGGCCAATGGACGGACAGCGACTTTAAAAACGCTGTCAAACTCGCAAAGAACAACAAATTTGATATTGGCTGCACTGTTGAAAATTTACGTGAGATAAAAACGATTTTGACGGAAAAACGGGACTTTATGCTGATTATGCTGGAAAATCCAAACCTTTTGGAGCATGATACTTTTTCGGATATGCTTTGGGCCGTGTTCCATTTAACCGATGAGCTGATTGCCCGGGAAAATATTGAAAATTTGCCGGAACCGGATATAAATCACCTTGCATCGGACGCCAAGCGGGCATTGGATAATATTCTTGTCCAGTGGATTAATCATATGAAGCATTTGAAGTCGGATTATCCCTATCTCTTTTCTTTGGAAGTGCGAAGAAGCCCGTTTAATGAAAAAAACGGCGTAGTCATTGAATAAAA
>CAYOAW010000108.1:0-6366 GCA_964402095.1 uncultured Eubacteriales bacterium
TTTTTCTCAATTTATCCGCGACGGCTTTTCCAACGCCTGCTGTGCCGCCGGTGATAACAATAATTTTCCCTTCGATCTTCCTCAAGGCGCAAACATCCTTTCCGGCAGCTCTCACAATCGCTTTCCGCGCACAGACACTGTTATTTTCTGTAGAATTTACCGACAATTTTTATAACAGTGTTCGGAAAAAAAGCATTAATAACATTAAAAACCTTAAATTTATTCCCGATGATATGGCGGTATTTTGTTCTTTTTTTAGCAAGCACACCGCAAATCTTTCCGGCCGCATAATCGAGCGTCATCTTTTTATCATTGGTCCAATATTCATCAAACCGGTCAGCTGCCGCAACCGCATCGCCGTAACGCTCATTGGTATAAGTGTATATTTCCCTGTGAACCGCAAAATCTGTTGCGATATCTCCGAGACAAAGCGCGACAATGTCAACGCCGAAAGGTTTTGTTTCCATTCTCATGCTGGCGGACAGCATCAATACTGCTGCTTTGGTTGAATTGTACAGCGCTCTGAAAGGTGAAGGTGAAATTGCCGCGACAGAACTGACATTTGCGATTCTCGAACCTGCGCCCATAAAAGGCAACGCGCACTGGGAACAAAAAAGCACCCCGAGAAAGTTGACATCGGTAATACCGCGCGCAGCTTCTTCCGTTATCAGTTCGGTTGCCCCCGAAACACCGTAACCGGCATTATTCAATAAAATATCGATATGTCCGTAAAGCCTGCCTATTGCATCAAAGACTTCTTTAACATTTTCCTTATTGCTGACATCGCAGGCAAAAGAGGTTTTTCCGTTGTTTTCCGCCGAACGCGAAAGTACCGCCACTGTATTGTTTTTTCTCAATTTATCCGCGACGGCTTTTCCAACGCCTGCTGTGCCGCCGGTGATTACTATGATCTTGCCTTCAAGTTTATTCAATGATAAGTTTCCTTTCCCGGTTGTTTGTTGTCATTATAAAAACATTCGGAATCCCGTTCACAATTCCAAAATTGTTTTATCGCTCAATATCTCCGCCCTGCTGCCGAAAATAGCTTTGACCTCTTGATTGACCTGCGAAAAATTGTCGAGAATTTGCCGTCCGTGATGAATAAAGAGCAACCGGTCCGGACAACCGGGATGCCTGAAAAGCTCTTGGGAAAAAGCTGTCGGGTCATGATGGCCGGTTTCCATCAGCAATATATCGCGTTTCGGCAACAGCAAGGGCTCTAAATCATACAGCCCGCCGGTATCTCCGGAATAAATAATTGATTTGCCTTCCGCTTCAATCAAAAAACCGAAGGAGCGCCAGCGGTCACCGGCGGCTAATTGTTTTTGTAAATGATGGTTGTGCAAAGCAGTAACCTTTAAACAGCCGTCGTTAAAAAGAACGCCGTCTTCATATTCATACGCGTCAATGCTGAAATTGCAGTTAAATCCCCCCTCGGTAAAAGAAAGCATATCGCGCAATCCGTTCCAAACTTTGATTTCGGGTATGAACAAGTCCAGACTGCAGCCTTCAAAACCTTTGGTGATCCCGTTAATTTTGCGAATATTCCACAACAGGTTCCCCAGCCCGCCGATATGGTCCATATGTGTGTGTGAAATGATGATTTTTCTGATCTTCATCAAATCAACACCCATGCAGCAAGCGGTATAAGAACAGTTTTCACCCGCGTCAAACCAATACAAGCCGCCTCCGCTTTCAATCGCAAAGGATACATGATGTCTGCCGGGAAACGGCTGGGTACCCGAACAGGTCCCGAAAATATAAAGTTTCATTAAAAGCGCACCTCGCAAAATCAGAATACAGCCAAAGACTTTACAGCATTGGCCAAAATTTAAAATACACCCTTTATAAAGTCTGATATCATCTGAAACGCGGTTATCGGATCATCACCGGCTTTAAAAACGGCGGATACCCCGTAAGCCTCAAGCGTTACATTCAAATCTCCCGGGCTGAATGAATCAACCGTCATACCTTCAACCAACGGTTTAATAACTGTTGAAATCACCTTCGTTGCCGCAGATTTCGCAAAAACCAGTTTTGACACCCGTGTAAAGGCTGTGCCGCCGGTGCTTATTCCCGGTGAGTTCAAATTTAATTTTTGAAAAAGTTCTCCGGCAGCAGCATCGGGAATATTGACAAGCGCATATACCAGCGCGGCTTTAAAAGTCTGGAGGAACAGCTTGATTTCAGGAGCATCGTACGGAGTATTCTCGTCACCGCAGAACATCCTTGACACAAACACAGCCATCAGCTCCGAAAATCTTGTGTAACTGCTCGGCGCAATTGTTTCGCCGGCACATTTCGCAATTTCCTTCACACTGTCAATCGCGGGAGTCCCTGCCTTGTCGTAAATCGGAAGATTCAGCGCTTTGCCCAAAACATTCATTACCAATTCAAGCGCGTCATAAGTGCCTGTGCCCTGTTTAATATTAAGCCAACCCGAGACTTTTCTGGGCGTGCCGAAATATTCGTTTACATAACGCTGCATCCCCGCGTTGAAATAGCCTTGGCTAAATGCGGGAAAATCTGTCGATATTAAATTTATTTGGGCTTGATTATAACCCGGCGCCAGATCGGATGTGTTGATTTTATCAATGTATTTGCTTGCCACTTTAACAGATGAATCCGAAAAGCTGACGCACCGGTAGGTGTTCGGGTAACTTACCAGACAGCTTGTCTCAATGTCGTAAATCCTGTTGCTGCCGGCAGATACCGCGGTGGATATGTCATTTGCATGCTTGTGACCGGTAAACACAACTTTTATTCCCCAATCAGCAAATTGGGCAGACAATTTTTGGTAATTTTTCACCGTATCGCCGACAATTCCCTGAATTTTAAAATGCTCAAGCAAACTGTGGTGCATCATGCCGATCAGCTTGACACCGTCTGCTTTCGCTGCCGCGGCCTGTTGCTTTATCCATTTGACAATCTCCGGGCTTATTTTTCCCAAATCATCACCGTAAATACAATCATCAATCGCAATAAGACGGTATCCGCCACCGAGTTCAGCTGTATAGGAAGCGGAGGAAGCATCGCAGGAAAGAGCTTCCTTATAACCAAAATCAGCATAGATCGACTTAAACTCGGCCAGATCAATCGTATTGCCGTCAGAAACGCCTTCAATATCGTGATTGCCGTTGATGACAAAAATACACTTGCCGGTTTTTTGTTCAAATTGCTTGAATTTAGCGGCAAGCGCTTTGTGTTCGCCAAGCTTTCCGGAATCCGAAAGGTCACCCGGAATCAGCATAATCTTTGATGAGGAAGCCTCGAACCTTGCCAAAAGCTCGTTCATAATGGCATCAGACTCATATGTTAACTGCCCCTGAATATTGGTGTGCCAATAAAGAGGATCACCCGGCAAACCGTTTTCCTCCCCGATCGGGTCAAGCATGCTTAACGGCCTGTAATGGCAGTCCGCCGCGACAAACACCGAAAGCGGAGCTTCGGCACCGGCATTAATCACTCCGGTAAATGAAATGGAAATAACCAGGCACATCACAACACATAAAGATCTTTTCAGTTTGCTTTTCAGTTCAATCAGCCCTTTTCATTAATTATTGTCTGCCGTTTAATAAATGCTTATGATCAAATGCGTTTATTATATTCAACTTTTACAGGATTTTCAATATTACTGCCGGCTAAAGTTATAAAAGTGCAACACCGTTTATGTGCCGCGCTCAGTCGGGCGTTGGGGGTTCGCTGCTCATCGGTGAGCCGTCATATACACTGCCGACAAGCGGCTGATGTTCAATCACAAATTTATCCCCTTCAACCGAAATCCCGGTGGTATCGGCGCCTGCAAAGAATATATTGCTTTCATCCGTATATCTTGCTATCACATCATAAATTTTCCTGTTTCTTTCCAAGGTACGCTTCGATGCCTGAGGAATAAGCACTACATCCGCACGCGCGCGCCTGTAAATTTTATAGACATCGTTAAAGCAGTGATGAGCCGCCTGAACAATATCGGATTTGAGGACGGAAGCATTGAAGTTTGTGCAAAGCACATTTTCCGCCAGATTATCCGCATCCCCCAAGACAAGAAAAGTTTTGCCGCAGAACGATATTTTCACAATGGTCGTTGAATCATTGAAAGTGGTTATATTTGTCTCGCCCTTAATTGGATTCACATTGTCTTCATGTGTATAAAGAACCTCAAGTGTCACATCGGCCAGGTTAAAAAGCTGTCCCGTATGGGGTTTGACAAACTTGATTCCGGGATAGTATTGCACAAGCCGGCTGCGAACCATTGCCGTATCAGGAACAGAACCGGTTAAAACAGAAGCTGAAGGAAAATTAAACATCGCCCTTTCCACCGACAGGGAAGTATTGTAAACACGAATAAGCTTACTGAAGAAAACTGTGTGGTCACCGTGCGCGTGCGTGCAATACCAGCAGGCTACCCTGACCGTTCCGCCTTCCGGCGTACCCGTTATATTGCGCAGAAAGCTCATAAAGCCGGCAACAGATTCCTCCGTCGCTTGTCTTCTCGCGCCGCTGTCAATTATAATCACGCTGTTGTCCGCCAATTTGACAACGTAAAGCATTCCGTTATCCGCCGATAAACCTTCCGCATCCGATGACCCGGTGTAATAAAGGCCATACTGGAAAACTTCGGTGGTATCACCTTCAGCCGGGATATAAGAATAGTCGAAATCGGTAACCGGCATGCTTGATTTATCTTCGATTATCCTTGTTTCCTTTGTTCTGAAATTGAAACCGGCATAGATAAGAACATCTCCTTTTTGATACTGCGCAAAACCGCTCAATCCAATGTTGCGGAAAGCAAGTTCCTTATATCCGAAATATTCAAGTTTTGCAAGGTAGCGCTTAAATTCAAGCGAATTCGAATAACTTGCAATCTGCATAAAAGAATCCTCTCCGGTTTTGCCTTGCGAGTCATCTGCAAGTCCGGCACCGCAATCGTAAAGATCCTCTGATAAAACACCGCCGTCATATGCCGGAATATCGGGCATAAGCCAGCCGTTCCTTACAAAGTTTTTGGGTCCGACTGACCCGAACAACGTTGTAAAGCACATAAAAAATGCCATCATCGAGGACAATATGTTTTTCAGGATTACCAAAGCCATACAGTTAACCTCCAATAAATTAATTCGCATTTTATCGGTTCAATAATAATCAGCGGATCATAAACCCGTTAAACGTCAGTATAGCAATAAATCATAAAAACCGCAACAAAAAATCATGAATCGGTTAAGAAAATTCCGGCTGTGCAATTGACTTCTCAAGCTGTTCCTTTAACGGCAAAAACGAACTTTCCGCTGATCCTCCAAGGGCTTCATATCTTGACAAATCCGCAAAAAAGTATATACTGTTTATACGGAGAAAATCATAATCTATCATTAAAAATGAAAGGTCAGCACATCTTAAATACAATTCCTGCCGAATCAGAAACCGCCGTAAATTTTACTGACAGTAACACCGCTTATTACGTTATTGAAAGAAGGTAATCGTATGTTTAAAAGTGTTATCGTCGCAACAGATCTCTCACAGGATTCTCTTGCAGTAGTCAGAAATATGGGCAAGCTGAAGTGTTTCGGTTTAGAAAGATGCCTGCTCCTTCAAACTTTAATTGAAGGCGCGGAAGATTCGGCCGCCGCTTCGAACATTACAACTATCAAGATGGTTCTTCAGGCAAAGCAGAAAATATTGGCAGACCAGGGAATAGATTCCGAAACAAGAATTGTCCGCGGACTTAACGCGAAAGAAATCGAAAAGATATCGGATGAGGAAAAGTATCCATTGATTGTTGTCGGCGCAAAAACCCGCAACCTTGTAAGCGAGGCATTGCTTGGCGAAATGGCATACAGCATTATCCACACCTGCAGGAAGCCGGTTTTGCTTGTCCGGCTGGAGGATGTCAGAGAAGAGGGGCTGCTGATTCCCCGGCCTTACCGCAACACTTATGAACAGCACATCCTTTTCCCGACCGATTTTTCCGAAACGGCCGACCGTGCCTTTGAAGTGCTGAAAAGTATGGTTTCCTCCCGGGTGAAAAAAATCACCCTTATGCATGTTCAGGATTTAACCCGTTTAAGCCCTTACCTGACCAACCAGCTCACCCAATTCAACGAAATAGATGAGGACCGCCTAAAAAAGCTGAAAGAAACTCTGTTGGAAACCGCAGATATTGAAATTGACACATTGATTACTTACGGCAATCCCTCAAGAGATATTCTGAAAGCTGTAAAAGACCGCGAAGTACAGCTTGTTGTTATGGGCAGCCAA
Organism: uncultured Eubacteriales bacterium; assembly: GCA_964402095.1. GTDB lineage: Bacteria > Bacillota > Clostridia > Oscillospirales > Acutalibacteraceae > UBA1447. The sequence goes on from CAYOAW010000108.1 coordinate 6,253, forward strand.
GGGCGCGGTTATGTTAGGGACTTTTTCATCGGCAGTGTCGGGCACAATATTGCCCGCCAGGCAGAGGCTTCGGTTCTGCTGATTCCCGCAAAACCGGATAATGAAATTCATCTG
>CAYOAW010000109.1:0-6165 GCA_964402095.1 uncultured Eubacteriales bacterium
TTTTATATTTCCGGGATTTCGATTTTAACTTCTTCACCGAGTTCGGCTGAACGGAATATACCGTCAATAATCGCCTGATTATAGATAATTTGGCCGGATGGGACTTGCGAAGGGGTACCATCCTTAATCGAATCAATAAACGCGCGGATCTTCATGTTAAAAGGATCGTTTCCGTCATTGCTTTGCGGAGGAATTTCGGTTTCCACCTGCTCCCCGGCAACATCATGAAAGACCTTCATCGGACCTCTGTTCGGAATTTTAAGGCCGCCTTCTGTTCCCAAAATCAGCGTGTCGCCTAAGCTTTCCATATGCATCGCCCACGCAATTTTAAAATCAAGCACGATGCCGCCCTCCAAACGGACAAATCCGGCGGCAAAATCGTCAACGCTGAACGCCGCGGCATATTCCGGCTTTTCGATATACAGCGGGTTTTTTCCGAAGAAATCGGATTTGTAACCGGTAACCGTGAGCGGTTTCGGATAACCGACAGCGTCAAGCACCATATCCAGCGAATAACATCCTATATCCCCCAAGGCACCTATACCGGCTGTTTCTTTTGTAATAAAAGATGTTCCGTAAGGCGTCGGAATTCCCCGCCTGCGGCCGCCGCCGGTCTGAATGTAATAAATTTTGCCAAGTTCGCCGGATTCAACGATTCTTTTTATCATTTTTGTATTTTCGTCGAAGCGCGGCTGAAAACCGATTTCCAGCACTTTACCGCTTTTCTTTTCTGCTTTTCGTATTTCAACAGCCTCCTGCAAGGTGACACACATCGGCTTTTCGAGCAAAACATTGACACCCTTTTTCAAAGCGTAAACAGTACACTCGGCATGGGTGGCATTGTAGGTGCATACGCTGACCGCGTCAAGTTCCTCATTGTCAAGCATTTCCTTATGGCTGAGATAGAACCTGACGTTGTCGCTCGGAATACAGTGATCTTCGAAAAAAGCTTCAGCTTTACCCGGGATCAGATCTGCCGCCGCTACAACTTCCACATCGGGGCATTTTGAATAGCCCACCATATGGGCTTCCGCTATCCAACCGGTGCCGATTATGCCCACCTTTAACTTCTTTGCGGTATCGATAGTTTTCGCTTGGGTTTGTTTGTCCATAAACCTGTCAAGGATATTGTCATTTGCCATTTGATTTTCCCCGCTTTCAAATATTATATCTTCCCAGCTTACCGGGTAGAATTATATCAAATTTCACAAGTGTATACAATACGATTATTCGCACTATGGCATAAATAATTGGCTGCCCGCGGTTGTCCCGCAGGCAGCTTTCAATTTGATATGAATTAAAATAACGGCAAGCTTTACCTGCATCAGGGCAACAAACTTCTTAAAACTTCGACCTCGTTTTCTCCTGACTCAAGCGGCAATGCAATAATCTTGCGCTGAGCAGCTGAACGCAGCAAAGCCATTGCAATTTCGAAACCCTTAAAGGCACTTTCACCGTTGCAGGAATGGACCGATTTACCGTCAAGCCAATCGGCAATTTCGTCCACATAACAAGCTTGGTCATGGACATAATCGAACTTTCCGCCGCCGCTGAGAACTCCGTTCTTTGTAACAGCTTTCCATCCTTCGCCGATGAACACTTCCGCAAAACCGTCCGTGCCTTGAATCATGAAACGGCCTTTATGCCAGTTGTATTCCATTTCAGGCACGTCGGGCGCGTTCTCACCGGTTTCGATGATTCCTCTGACACCGTTGGCAAACTGAATAAAGCCTCCGGCATAGTCCGGGGAAGGGTGATTATCAAACAATTTTTCACGGCCGCTGACAGCACCGGAAACCCATAAAGCTTCCTCATTATTGTTATACATTCTGATGTAATCAATCAAATGTGTAACCATATGGAAATACCAGCCCCAGCAATGCGCATAGATGGTTTTGATTTTTCCGAGTTCTCCGCTTTGCACAAGCTTTAAAACAGCCTGATGATGGTCACCGTATTTTTGCTGATGGCTTACAACGGTTTTCACCTCTGCGTCACGGCAGATTTTCATAATCTCCTGCGCTTCGGCGAAGTTTGTCGACATCGGCTTTTCATACGAGATTAATTTTACGCCGTGCTCAACACCGAGTTTAATCAATGGCAAACGGATGGCCGGAGGAGTGGCGAATACAAAAATATCCGGCTTTGTTGCCTCCAGCATTTCGGCTGCGTTTATAAAAGTCCTGGGGTTTCCGCAAACAGCGGCAGCTGTTTTCAACCTTTCCTCATCAAGGTCGCATAGGCCGACTACTTCAAATCTTTTATTTTCATAATGCGACTTAGCGTGAAGCGTGCCTCTTTTACCGGCACCCAGCACCGCGACTTTGTAAACAGTATCACCCATAATATATCTCCAATTTAAACGTTTATTTCTTTAGCGCAACCCATTCTTTAACACAATCGCAAACATAAGTAACTTCTTCGGATGTAAGTTCCGGATAAGTCGGAAGCGAAAGCACTCTTGCGGCATGGTGTTCAGTGTTCGGGAGATACGGATTCGGGTCGCCCGCACCAAACGGGAAGCCTTCCTGCTGATGAATAGCTATCGGATAGTTTGTTAAAGCGACAATACCCTTGGAAAGCAGATATGCCTGAAGATCGTCCCTGTTGTCAGTTTCAATAACATAAAGATGGAATACATGTTTAAAGCCGGGCGTAATGAACGGCAGCTGAATGCCTGTATCTTTTAACTGCTCGGTATATTCGGCAGCTCTCGCGGCGCGCAAATCGCTCCAATCGTCAAGATGTTTGAGTTTAACGCTAAGTACGGCTGCTTGGATTTCATCAAGCCTGCTGTTCCAGCCTACGCTATGAACCGATCTTTTAACGGAACCGTGGTTCCTGAATCTTAAAAGTTTTTCAACAATTTCGTCATGGTTTGTGAAAACTGCGCCGCCGTCGCCAAAGCAGCCGAGATTTTTTGCGGTAATAAAACTTGTGCACAAAGCATCGCTCAACTCGCCGATTCTGAATGTGTCGCCCCTTGAACCAAGCGCCTGGGCGGAATCTTCAATAACAAGGAGATTGTATTTATCGGCAATTTTTCTTATAACCTTCATATCAACCGGAAGGCCATAGAGATGAACCGGAATAATAGCCTTGGTTTTTGAGGTGATTTTTTCTTCAATTTTTGTCAGGTCGATGTTTCTTGTGGCAGGGTCGATATCAACAAAAACCGGTGTTGCGCCGATAAGCCAAATCGATTCCGCCGTTGCCCAGAAAGTGTTGGAAGTAGTGATAACCTCATCACCCTTGCCGATACCCAAAGCCAGCATTGCGAACCATAAAGCATCTGTGCCTGAATTTAAGGTGATTGCATGTTTCATGCCGGTATATTCCTGCAGCTCGGCTTCGAATTTTTTTCCTTCGGCGCCGGTTGTGTATACACCGCTTTCAAGAACGCGGCTGATTGCCCCGTCGATATCGGTTTTTAAATTGTGATATTGCCTGACATGTCCGTAAAACGGCACTTTGACTTCTGCCATGATGATTTCCCCCTATAATTTATTTTCTTAAGTTCCAAGCTATTTTATATTGATTTGCAGTTAATGTCAAGTATATTTATTCATGAATTGCCGGTGTTAAAAATCAGAAAATACAGCTCTGTTTATTTGCTCCGACGTAAAAAAGAAGCTCCCAAAGCTGTATTCAGCCCGGGGAGCTTCTTGCATAAATCGATTAAGCTTAAATTTCAGGAATTACAATTTCAATTTCCCTGCCAAGCTCGGCTGAACGCGAGATACCGTCAAGAATTGCCTGATTGTAAAGAATCTGGCTTGAAGGCACCGGAGCCGGTCCGCCGGTTTTTACCGCGTCAATAAATGTCCGGATTTTTATATCAAACAAATCCTTGCCGTTGTTGCTGCGAATCGGCATAACGGTTTCAACCTGCTCGCCTGCCACATCGTGATACACTTTCAATGCGCCGCCGACACTGCCGTTCCAGCAATCTGTCGAAGGTATTCGCAGGCCGCCCTCTTTGCCGAAAATCAGGGAATCACCAGGAGTGTCCATATGCATTGCCCAGGCAATTCTGAAATCGAGCATAATCCCGCCCTCAAGCCTTACAAAACCTGCCGCAAAGTCATCAACACCGAAAATATCAACATACTCGGGTTTATTGGAATACTTCGTGCTTTTGCCGAAAAAGTCTGATTTATAACCGGTAACGGTTAAAGGTTTGGGATAACCGATAGCATTCATGACAACATCCAAGGAATAACAGCCGATATCACCCAAAGCACCGAGGCCGGCAGTTTCTTTTTCTATAAAGGAAGTGCCGAACGGAGTCGGAATACCCCTGCGGCGTCCGCCGCCTGTTTGAATATAATAGATTTCACCCAATTCGCCGGACTGAACAATTTTTTTAATCATCTTCATATTTTCGTCAAACCGGGGCTGGAAACCGATTGAAACAATTTTTCCGCTCTTTTTCTCGGCTCTGCAAATCTCGATAGCTTCAACCAAGGTAACGCACATAGGCTTTTCGAGAAGAACATTAACGCCCTTATTAAGAGCATAAATCGTACATTCGGCATGAGTGGCGTTATAGGTGCATACGCTGACAGCGTCCAGTTCTTCCGTGTCCAGCAGTTCCTTATGACTCGGGTAAAATCTTAGTTTGCTGATGTCAACACCGCACTTTTTAAAAAACGCTTCCGCCTTGCCCGGTACCAAATCGGCCGCAGCCACGATTTCAACATCGGGACATTTTAAATAACTTTTTACATGCGCTTCCGCAATCCATCCGCAGCCGATAATGGCTACTTTCACCTTTCTGCCGGTGACAATATCATTCCCCTGCTCCTGTTTATCCTGCCATTTGTCTAAAATGCTGTCTGCCATAATATTTGCCCCGCTTTCAAATTCATTCGCCGGAAGTGTCTCCCTCCCCAGCTTTTCCCGAAAATTATAACAAACACTTTAATATTTTGCAATAGAGATTGCCACTATGTTTTCCTTTTCCGTATGGCTTTATAAAATAAACTTTTTCATTAAATCGCAACGGATTTATTAAGTTACAGGTTTACATTTCCGGCAATAATTGTTATGATAATACAGGCTGTTTTGAACAATATTGAAAATGCCTAATTTCAAATCCGGAGGGTCATTATGAAAAAAATAAAAGTTGCCATTATCGGCTGCGGCAATATTGCGCACGGATCTCACACACCGCATTACATTTCAAACGAAAATGCCGAAATTATTTATTTCTGCGACATTATTCCAGAACGCGCTGACAGGTACGTTAAAGAGTTTGGCTGCGGAAAAGCAGTTTATGATTATCATGAAATTCTAAATGATCCGGAACTCGACGCGGTCAGTGTATGCACACACAACGATTTCCATGCGCAAATTTCCATTGATTTTATGAGGGCAGGCAAAGATGTTCTGTGCGAGAAACCGCCGGCGCGTACCCTCCCCGAAGCACTTGAAATGCAAAAAGTGGCGCATGAAACCGGCAGAACACTGAATATCGGTATCTGCAACCGTTTCGGAACAGCAGTTAATATGATTAAAAAATATATTGATGACGGCGTACTCGGAGAAGTTTACCATGTTTACGCAAGTTTTCGGGCTTATCGCAGCATCCCCGGCCTTGGAGGAGATTTTACAACAAAAGCTGTCTCGGGCGGCGGTGCCCTAATCGACTGGGGTGTGCATTATCTTGATTTGATTCAATACTGCTGCGGAGAACCGAAACCTTTAACCGCATCGGGAGAGGCATTTTGCAAACTCGGCAAAGATATACCGAACTATGTCTATAAGGGTATGTGGGCAAGAGACTCAGCAAAAGAAAACGGCATATATGATGTTGATGATTCCGTAACAGGTATTATAAGAACCACAGGGCCGGTAATCAGTTTCACCGGCGCATGGGCACAAAACATCGATGTCAGCGAAACATATATCGACTTCATGGGGGACAAAGCCGGAATAAGGCTCAATTATTGCGGAGACTTTACACTGTATTATGTTGAAGACAAAACGCTGAAATCCGTCAAACCCGAATTTATCGCAAATGATTTCTACAAAGAAGAAATTTACTCATTTATTCAGTGTGTTTTAACAGGCGAAAAGAACCAGGCCAACATCGATTATGTCATCGAGACCTCAAAAATTATGCAGGCTATATATGACTCTTCTGAACAGCACAAAGAAATA
>CAYOAW010000110.1:0-6139 GCA_964402095.1 uncultured Eubacteriales bacterium
CCGGTTTCAAAACATTGATCTACACAATAAAAAATAGCCTTGGCTACATCATCCGGTGAGCAGCCCCGTTTTATCGGCGATAAAGACAGATAATAAGCTTTTACATCCTCAACTGTCTTCGCGCCGGGTACTTTTCCGGCTTTCAGATACTGGACAAACAGTCCTTTTTCAGGGTCAGACCACAAAGGCCCTTCATAGTAATTCCCGGGACAAACTGCGTTAACTTTGATTTGATAGGGCGCAAGCTCAAGGGCAAAGCTTTGAGTCAAGCCTATTCCCCCGAATTTTCCGCCAGAGTATGCAAAATTATTTTTTGAGCCAACAAGACCGGACTTGGAATTGATTTGTATAATATCGCTCCATTTCGCATGATCAGCTTCGAACTGAGCTTTCATAATCTCTGAAGCATATTTCGCGCACAAAAAGTAACCTGTATAGTTGACCTTCGTAACGAATTCAAAACTTTTATAATCCATATCCGGCAGAGAACCGGCCTTTAAAACACCGGCATTTGAGACCATAATATCCAATCCGCCGAACTGCGCTACTGCGGCGCAAATCATTGCCTTGACTGATTCTTCATCCGATACATCCACCGGGCAGAAGAAAGACTGCCCGCCAAGTTCGGCAACGATTGCATCCGCTGCTTCACGCTGGGTCGGCAGGTCAGCGATAACTACAGCGGCGCCCTGACTGTGCATTGCCTTGGCTATTCCGAGCCCGAAGCCCTGTGCGCTGCCTGTTACTATGGCAATTTTTCCGGAAAGCCTGCCGGCAGCCGTTTTTCTCTTTTTTACATTTTCTTTTGCAAAATCCTTTGCTTGATCTAAATTCATATTTTCCATTCCTCTCCAAGAAACAGCTCTGCGACTGTCTGCGCATAAATACGTGCCAAGAAGTCGTTAGGATGGTTGACATTGTTGCCCGTCATATCATAATAGCGTTTCTTTTTTAATAAATATGAATGCATAGTCCACACCGGCGCGACTGCGACCCCGTTCTTAAATATCTCAAACTGTTTTAAAATATTTTCAAATTTATACTGATTGCCGTAAAAGCCCTTAACTTCTTTATTTGCGCACATCGGAGAAACAAGAATAAACTCCGCATTTTTATTTTTTTTGCGCACAATTCGAATTATTTTATTAATATTGCAGGCATATTTTAAACTGCTCGTGCCGGCGTCGTTCATTCCAAAACCTATCACCACTAAATCCGGGTTATAAGCAGCTGCACGTTCCTGCGCATTTTCAGCTCCCCATTCCGAATTTGTGCCGCCGACCGCGGTATTAATCTCAACAATATTCGGATTGTTAAATTCCGCACTTAATTCCTGCGTAACAAGCTGAGTCCAAATCGGGGCAAACGGCGGTGCCGTGTTGCTGGAATTTGCTCCGGTGGTAATGCTGTCTCCATAGTAAACAATAGTCAGTTTTTTACCGTTTTTCAATTTGTCCATGGTTCCGCTAAGAAAGTCGCCGCGGTAACCGGGAACCTTACCGTCCCAACTGTCCGAGTGGCGGTAAGTAACCGCAACCTGTGTTTTAAAATAAGTATCACCTTCGCCGAAAGAGATATAGCCTCCTCCGGTTCTGTCGAAATAATGCCCCGTCTCCGGAGTATCAGGGTAGTATGCCTGATAGCTCCACCTGAAAATTCTTGAGTTTTCGGTTAAAACAATGCAGCCGTTTTCGTTAACATTATAGTCAACGCCCTGAATATATTCCGTATTAAGGTCAAAAGAACGCAATGATATAATTTCATCAGGTTTATAGAGCAAGGGCGCGGGCGGAACATTTCCGCTTGCATCTTCGACAAACATCAGCGTTTCGTTATAGACAATATCGCCTTCCCAGACCGGCTGCATATATGCCTGAAGAGTATATTTATCATATTCCATCAACTCACCACCCCCAACACCCGAACCGGGCGCAATAAAAAGCAAAGACAAGATGTAAAGGAAGAATTTTTTTAACAGAGTCATGCGGACCGCCCTCCATCTTAATTTTGTTTTTGACGGTAACTTTCAACTTCCCAATTAATGATAAAATCTGTAAGATCCTGTGACATATGGAGCGGGCCGCCAAAACTTTCGGAATACACCGCAACCTTCATCGCGTCATTAAACAGCAGTTTTGCTGTTTTTGCTTCCCTTTCGCTTTGCCCGACAGCAAAAAATCCCAGTCCTTCGGCAAGAATGATTTTCGGCAAATAGCCGTTTTTTTTGCTGTATTTAAGCAGTTCGCATTTAAGGTCTCCGGACTCATCAAGGAACAGCGGAAACGCTTTGCAGTAAACGATATGATCGGGGGTGAAAGGCAGCAGCAACGGCAAGGCAGTCTGTCTGCTTTGAGCAAAACGGCTTGCCTCCGCACAGCCCTCAAATAAAACACAGGTTTTTTCACCGTAAAATTCTATTGCTTTGCTTATGAAGCTCTCAACACGCGCTGTATCACATGTCTGCGCCGAAAAATCCGGCTGCCTGTTTAATTTTTTCTCCAATGCCGACATCACATTGAATAGTATTTCGTCAAGTTCTTTTACCGTATCTGCCGCAATAAATATTCCGTGGTTCTGTAAAATAACGGTTGAAACCGGCTTACCTGCACGGAGCAGATACTTTTCCATTTCCATGCTGCAGAGTTTTGCCAAAATATAACCGGGACGGCAGCTGCCAATCCATAAAAACTTATCGCCAAACAGCATACGCGCGGTTTCAGCGCCGGCTTGACCGCAGGTAAGCCCGTTGACAAGGGCGGGATGCAAGTGCAAAACAAAAGTCTGCGGGAACAAACTGTGCAAAGTTGTTTCCACACTCGGCCTTTTAGATTCTTCGCCGGGCAGCCTTGCAGCCATAAGGTCCGCAAGCGCAGCGGCTTCCCGCGCGCTGTCTTCATGAGGATAATCTTTTGTAAAAATTTCCGCAAGCAGGCTTCTGTCCATTTTTACAAAGCCTTCCGCGGTAATCGCTGCCAAAGATGTGCCCGAACCCTTGACATAGAGAACATTTCCTTGCTTCGCCGATGTATTGCCTCCGCCAGCCAAAACAAGATCTTCCCGTTTTCCGTAGCGGTTAGAAAAATTGACAAGTTCATCCAAAATCATTTTTGCACCTCCGTATTGCTAATACTTTACCACAATCTTGCTCAAAATTAAACCGATAATCGTTTTTTTTGTAAAAATAATCGGGAATGTTGACTAACAAGCCGAAACAGAGTATAATAATTTTACAAAATTTCCGTATAATTTTGGAGATTTTATATGGTTTATTTTACTTCTCTTTTTGATAGTAAGGTTGATTGGTTATCTGTCCCAACCGTTAAAATAGAAAGCTTTCACTGGGAAAACAGCAGGCCATTCAGGCCTGCATCTTTTGCGCAGTTTTGCGGTATCCGCGGGCATGGCTTATCGGCAAAGCTTTGGTCGTTTGAGGAAAATCCCCGCTGTGTTAACATTCAACGGGATGATCCTGTCTATGAGGACAGCTGTCTTGAATTGTTCCTCCAGCCTGTTCAAGGCAATCCATCCTATATAAATTTCGAGATGAACTGCAAAGGAGCTTATCTCTCCCAATTCGGCAAAGAACGCGGTGGCAGGATATTTCTGAAAGATTTATCTTCGATTGAGCCTCGCATAACTTGTTTTAAAACATCGAATAACAATAATACTGCCTGGGGAGTTGAAATCTTGATTCCCGACACGCTCATCAGCGAAGTGTATGGCGTCAGCTACACAACCGCTCCCTGCGAGATAAAAGGCAACTTTTATAAATGCGGCGATAAAACTCAAATACCCCATTACGCTGCTTTTTTTCCGGCCGGTTCAGTGGAACTCGGCTTTCACAACCCGGCTTGCTTCGGCAAAATAATCATAAACTGAAAGGTGTGTCTCCGTGGAACAGTCTTCCTTTAACATCGCAGAAATTTTAAAAAGTTTTAATTTTGAAGGTGAATACGCCGGTTTTTATGTTCAGAACAACGGCCATATCAACAATACTTTTGTCCTTGAGTTTCGTGATGAATTCGAACAAATCAACTACTATTTGCTACAGCAAATAAACACATTTGTTTTTAAAAATCCCGACGAACTGATGGAAAACATTGTGAGCGTAACCGAGTATCTGCGTGACATCACCATAAAAAACGGAGGCGACCCAAAAAGGGAAAACCTTAATGTTATATTTACAAAAGACTGCAAACCGTATTTTCTTGACAATGAGGGCAGATATTGGCGTTGCTACAACTTCATTACGGATTCTTATACCTGCGAAAGAATAGAAGACCCGCTTGTGTTTTACAACGCAGCAAAAGCGTTCGGTGACTTTCAATGCAAACTCGCGGATTATCCTATTGAAAAACTGCATGAGACCATACCGAATTTCCACAATACAGTCTCACGTTTTAAAGATTTAAAAAAAGCTGTTGATGAAAATATCGCCAGCCGAGCCGAATCCGCCCTTGGCGAAATTGATTTTGCTTTCAAAAGGGAAGCCGATACCGGAGTGCTGCTTAATCTGCTTGCCGAAGGCAAATTGCCGCTTCGCGTGACACATAATGACACAAAGCTGAATAATGTCATGTTCGACAACGAAAGCAACGAAGGGATCTGCGTGATTGACCTTGATACTGTTATGCCCGGGCTTTCGCTTTATGACTTCGGAGACAGCATCCGCTTCGGCGCAAGCACCGCTGACGAAGATGAAAGGGATTTAAGCAAGGTTGCTATTGACCTTGAGCTTTATGAACAATATGTAAAAGGGTACTTAAGCACAGCGGGCAAGAGCCTGACACCCTGCGAAGTTGAATATCTTCCGTTTGCCGCAAAGCTGATCACTTTTGAATGCGGTATCCGTTTTTTGGCCGATTACCTCAACGGGGACACATATTTCCGCACTTCTTACGCTGACCATAATCTTGTACGCTGCCGCACACAGTTTGCCCTTGTAGCGGATATGGAAAAAAAGAAGAAGATTATGGAAGATATTACAGCAAAAGAATACAGGAGGCTTTTGTTTTGATAAAACACCGAATTAAAACAGCAATTGCCGTAATCATATCGATTGCGGTATTTGCTGTTTTGATTTTTCTGATTATTTTCGCTTTTGAAAAAAAACACAACAGTGATCTGGTTGAACAATACAGCGCTAAAAGCATCACTCTGTCAACTGCTTTTACTGTTACAGCCGATACCGGATGCATAGGTACGGCAGAAAACTCCTACCTTTCAGTAAAAGCCGGCGTTAACAGCGGTGCAAAAGCAATCAGCGCGGATATTTCTTTTCGAAAAGACGGCACACCCGTTTTGGCAGAAAAATTATCGGATGCGGACAATGAAGCGGTAACACTTGAGAGGGTGTTTGATTATCTGGTTGACAAGAAGGAAATCTCAATGGTTTTGGATATCAAACAAGTTACAAATTTACCCGAAATTGAACGCCTCGCCACCGAAAAAGGACTGATAAAACGACTGGTGTATACCGGCATAAATGAGGAGCAGGCAGCTTATCTGCAGGAACAAAGCCCGAATATCCGTTTTTATCTCGATTGCAAACCGGACAAGGGCAAAATCAGCGACAACACATACTGCGGTCAACTGACCGAAAAAGCATTGGCTTGCGGTGCGTTGGGTTTAAACTGCAGCAGCAAGTATATAAGCAAAACGCTTGTCGAAACGGTTCATTCATACGGTATGCTGATTTCCGTTTACGGTGTTGAAAAAGAGCTTGATATGTACCGCTTACTGGAGTTGGGTGTTGATAATATAACCACGAAAAACCCCGATACTCTTTACAGCATTGTATCAAAAATTCAAGCAAACGCCGCAGCGGGCTGAGGTGGTTCACATGGCTTTTGAAACTGTTTCACATGAAGAACTGCGGCAAAGCTTAGCCTCATGGACTCTCCGCTTTAAAAGAGGCGTCCCTTTGCCGGGAAGTGCCCAAGCCGATGAATTTACAGACAGTTTTGCCATACCTGAAACCGAGTTTGAATATACACAAAGTTATATTGACCAAAACAATGAAATTATCGCGCTTTTTAAAACCGCTGTCTGTCTGCGCGCATGGCAGACACGAAGCGGAAAAGAGAGTGCGGTTTTTGAATATTATAAGATCACAAAAGCCGTCATGGATGATGACGGC
>CAYOAW010000111.1:0-2888 GCA_964402095.1 uncultured Eubacteriales bacterium
AGAGCACTTGACTTTTAATCAAGGTGTCCGGAGTTCGAATCTCCGATGGATCACCATTAAAAACCCTACAAGTCCCGAAAGAGGCTTATAGGGTTTTAAATTTTACTTTCCGTTATTTTTTCCATTGAAAGCGGGACAAATCAATTTTACCGTCAGGCAAGAATTCAATACCTTCCTCAATCAAAAGCAGTTTTTGCATATTTTCACCGCCGAATGCGAATGCTGTTGAAACTTCTCCAAAACGGTTAACAACACGATGGCATGGAATTAAACCGGGCTGAGGGTTAACGTGCAGAGCAAAACCGACAACACGTGACCACCTTGGATTACCAGCATAAGCGGCAATCTGCCCGTAAGTAGCGACTTTCCCTTTGGGGATTGACTTAACAACACTATATATAATATCAAAACTGTTATTCATTGCGGCTCCATTTCTGAAAGGTAACTTAATAGATCTATGAGAGGACACGTGTGATATGCGGCTGTTTATTGCTTTGAATTTCGATGATGACTTTAAGGACGGAATTTGCAATGCCATAGAAAGATTACATATTGCTGCTGCGAGCGGGAACTTCACTCTAAGAGAAAATATTCATTTGACAATCGAGTTTATCGGGGAAACAGAGAATATTGAGACCGTTAAAAAAGCAATGGATTTTGTCAAATGGGGGATGTTCGTTATCAAAACCGGCAAAACAGGTTCTTTTAACGCTGGCAGAGGCAAAAACTGCTGGATAGGGATTGAAAAGAACGATAAACTTTATACAATTCAAAAGGATATACATAATTTGCTGTTAAAAAATGGCTTTACACTTGATAATCGGGTATACAAACCGCACATTACAATCGGCAGAGAATTAGTTTTTAAAGATGGATTTGATATAAAAGCGTTAGCTGAGGCTGTTCCCGCTTTAATGTATAAAGTTACAAAAGTAAGTTTAATGAAATCTGAAAGAAAATGTGGTAAACTATCTTATACGGAAATTTACAGTATCTGCTGTACAGAATAAAATATGATATTTGGAGTTGCGGGCTTTGGATAATTTAAATGTCACATATACACATATTATTTGGGATTGGAACGGTACACTTCTTAACGATGTCGGAGCTGCTCTCAATTCGGTTAACGCAATGCTTAAGCGAAGAGGCAAACCGCAGATTAATATGGAACAATATTATGAATATATCGGAATTCCGATCAGAAGATTTTATGAACATATTCTTGATTTGGAAACAGAGGAATATTCTGAAGTTTTAAAAGAGTACAATAAAGGTTATGAACAGCAGATATATGAAATAGGTCTTTCAAAAGGTGCAAAAGAGACTCTTGAAAAATTGCAAAAAGCCGGTATACGCCAAATGATTGTTTCTTCCTGCGAACAAAATCAACTTAACAATTATATCAAACATTTTGACCTTGGGAATTACTTCGATGCGGTACTGGGTTCGGAAGACTTCTTTGCCGGCAGCAAAGTCGAGCGCGCAAAGCTGTATTTGGAAACGAACAGAATTGATCCCGCGTCGGTCCTTGTGGTGGGGGATTTGGTTCATGATTATCAAATGGCTCAAAACATCGGAGCCGCCTGTATCTTAGTCAGCATTGGGCATCAAAGTGAAACAACACTGGTAGAGAGCGGAGCAAAAGTGGTAGCATCAATCAGCCAAATAATGAATATAATATAATTAATTTGAATTTTAAAGAAAAACGCCGTAAAACCAAGGCTTATGCAAGCCGGGAATTTACGGCGTTACTGTATTATAAACCGTTCACAACATTTATCGGGGAACCTTTTATAAATGCACGGAGATTATCTTCCAGTATTCCTACCAGGCGCTTTCTTGTTTCAAAGCCAGCCCACGATATGTGAGGCGTGATGAAACATTTTTCGCAAGAAAGAAGCGGATTGTCGCTTTTTGGCGGTTCTGTGGATAATACATCAACGCCGGCGCCCGCAATGATTCCGTTGTTGAGAGCAAATGAAAGCGCCGCTTCATCAACAACCCCTCCGCGGGAAGTATTTATAAAAAATGCGGAGCTTTTCATTTTCGCAAAAAATTCAGCGTTAGCCATCTTTTCTGTTTCAGGTGTTAAAGGGCAGTGCATTGTTACAATATCGGAATATTCAAGAAGCTCATTTAATTGAACAAATCTGAAAGATGATCTGTGGCTTTGATCACTTTGCCTCGGTGTTGCAGCAAGCACATTCATTTCCATCGCTTCCGCAATATTGGCAACGGTTTGACCGATCTTTCCAAATCCGATGATACCGATTGTTTTCTGATATAATTCGGTTAAATGTGCTTTTAAAAAGCAGAAATCTCTGTTTGAACTCCATTCGCCGTTTTTTACAGCAGAATTATGCAGCCCAACTTGGTTGCACAATTCAAGAATGAGCGCAAATGTCATTTGCGCAACTGCAGTTCTGCTGTATGATGGGATGTTGGTAACGGGGATACCATGTTCGGAAGAATATTTTATATCCACCACATTATAGCCTGTACTCAGCAATCCAATGTATCTGAGTTCTGGAAGCCGGGATAAAACACCTGCATCAAGAACTGTTTTATTGGTAAAAACGAATTCACATCCGGCGGCCCTTTGCACAACTTGGTCTGGCTTCGTATAGTCATATATTTGATACTCGCCGAATTCTTTTAGCCAATCCCAGGATAAATCTCCCGGATTAGTTGTATATGCATCTAATATAACTGCTTTCATATAAAAACCTCCTCTTAATCAACAGGTTGATTTGTGGGCACAGCGCCGCTGGTTAAAACGGCTGAACAGCAAAAAAGAGCTGCACAGAACACATCCGGCATGAGCGAAGCAACTACCCAAAGCCTTTTCTTTTGTATTAATTCAAGCTTTTCTTCAAGAAACAATTGCA
>CAYOAW010000111.1:2988-6125 GCA_964402095.1 uncultured Eubacteriales bacterium
GTGTTTGCATTATAACCGAACGGGTCATATTCATAACTTTTCATCAGATCAATGACCTTTTGTTTTCCGGTGCGTTCGAATATGTTTTCGCTTGGCAAAACACTGAAGGTGCTGTTGAATTTTTCTTCGCAAATTCCTTCATAAGTACATATATTATATTGCTCATACTTTTCAAATGAATAATAATAACCGTCAAGCAGATTAAATGCTTTGCAAGTATCTAAATAACCTTGCCGTATATTCTGCATGGAAAGTTCTTTATCAAAGATTGCGATTGTGCCAAATTGACCTTCATTAAACGGCCGCTTGTTTTGCACATAATGTATTTTTGCACAGTTTTCTTTCAGCTTTTTGACCGGCATTTTCCCGATATTTACGGCAACAATCTCATCTGCCCCACGGTCTAAAGCCATCTGTATCGGCATATTGTTGGAATAACCTCCGTCAATATATTTTGAGTTGCCGATTTTATATGATCTTACAAGCGGAAAGCAGGATGCGCTTGCTATAATATAATCAATTGCCTTGCCGTAGGGAATGTCTTCAATAAAAAGCTCAACTTGTTTTTTATAAGGGAAAGTAGTGGTAACAAGCCCGAATTCAGCATGAGATTTTCTTAGATTATCCTCGTCAATAAGCGAAATAATCAGATTGTGCAGAGGGGTATAATCTGCGCCGCCTTTTAATATGGCTTCTTTTGCGAGTCTTGTAATATAACCGTCCTGTTTTGATTCCTCGTTTTTTACAGCTTCGGAAAATTGCGAGAAAACCATGTCCATGCCTATATTTTGCCAAAGATCAAGCGCTTCGGTATACTTATTCAAGGCCATCAAAGCGCCGTTAAAAGCGCCTACTGATGTGCCTGTAATAATATCAGGGGAAAAGTCAAGCTCGCGCAAAGCCTGCCATGCGCCTATTTCATAACCGCCTTTCGCTCCGCCGCCGCTTAAAACAACTGCACGCTTTCCCTTCATAACCAATCACCTCATCACATGATATATAATTGTAATCCCATAATCAGATAGAATTATAACATAGCAGTGTCGGAAATTAAATATATTATAATTGATCTTAAGGATAAAGTTGACCAAAAGTGAAAAATGATTTACAATAATACGAATAAAATTTTTGAAAGTTCAGGATGCGGCATTGATAAAAGATAAAACACGAAAATATATTATGTATTTAACAGGTTTTGTATCATTAGTGCTTGCCTTATGCTGCGCTGGCTTGCTTTATATTGTTAATATTAAAGAAGTAAAACTTTGGTATATCGGGATTCAGTCAAAATTGCTTGAATTTGAAAAAATAATAGCTTCAATAAAAGATTGGTGGCTTTTTTTAATTGTCATTTCAATATTATATTTTATAAAAGCATTCATCCCGATTCTTTCAACCTCTGCAGTTTGTTTAATTACAGGGATGGTGTTGCCTTTTTATATAGCTCTTCCCGTAAATCTTGCAGGGATGACAATCAATTTCAGCATCAAATATTTTTTAGGCTGTAAATTCGGAGGCGGAAATGCTCAGAAAATTGTTTATCGTTATAAAAAAATAAAATCCTTGCTTGAACATAACGGAAAAGGCAATCCATGGCTTTTGGTGGCGTTTCGAATTGTCCCCAACTTCCCCGTTAACAGTATAAGCCAGCTTTACGGGCAAATGAAATTCAAATACGGTTACTTCATATTACTTTCTCTGCTTGGTTATTCGCCAAAACTTATATCATACACATTTATCGGCAGAAATATATATGATCCGCTTTCAACCGCGTTTCTGATGCCGATTATTATTTTGCTTACAATATCAGGCCTATCACTGATCTTTGTCAATGCAATTTGGAATTTTGTCGGCAGAATGCGCCGCTTTGTTCAGGATAATACAAATTTATCAAAATAATAATTAAATAATTGAAGGAGAATTTATGACAGATCTTATTAAACTTAAATCATTAGTTGCCTCTGATGGATATGAAACTGAACTGGAAAAAATTTATGTGACAAAGCATGAAGTCAGCCGTCAAAGAACTCGATTGGAAAAATTAATTAATAATTTTTCGGTACTGTTCGGAGAAAACAGGGAAGCGGAGCTTTTCAGCGCTCCCGGCAGGACAGAGATTGGCGGAAACCATACGGATCATAATAACGGAAAAGTTTTAGCAGCAAGTATCAATCTTGACGCAGTAGCGGTTGTTTCAAAAAATGATGAGAATATTGTCAGGGTTAAATCTGAAGGCTACCCGATGGATACCGTTAACCTGGATGAACTTGATAAAATAACAGATGATCATTTGAAATCAGCGGCGCTTGTTCGAGGAGTATGCGCAGGTTTTAAATTAAGAGGTTATAAAATCGGAGGATTTGATGCTGTTACCGCTTCTGATGTTTTAAAAGGTTCAGGTCTTTCATCATCAGCTGCGTTTGAAGTGTTGTTAGGTACGATACTCAACCATGTCTATAATGAAGGGAAAATAAGTCCGGTTATTATTGCTCAAATCGCACAATACTCGGAAAATGAATATTTTGGAAAGCCCTGCGGACTAATGGATCAGACAGCGAGTTCTGTCGGCGGATTTGTTACTATAGATTTTAAAAATCCGAAGTTACCGGTAATAGAAAAAGTAGATTTTGATTTTGCATCTTGCGGTTATGCGCTCTGTATTGTTGATACAGGAGGCAGCCATTCGGGATTGAATGAAGAATACGCAGCAATAAGAGAAGAAATGGAATCTGTTGCAAAAGCAATTGGAGGAAATACGCTTCGGGATGTTCCGCAAACCGAATTTGAAGCCGGTATACCGGCGCTTCGAATTGAAGTTGGAGACAGAGCTGTGCTTCGCGCCATCCACTTTTATGCTGATAATAACCGCGTTTTAAAACAGGTAAATTTGCTGCGAAACGGAGACTTTGAAGGCTTCAAGGCGGAAGTGATTGAAAGCGGTCGCTCGTCATATATGTACAATCAAAATATTTATCTCTGCAATAATCCTATGTGCCAGCCGGTTTCAATCGCACTTTGCTTAAGCGAAAAAATGCTTACGGGAAAAGGCGCGTGGCGGGTTCACGGCGGTGGATTTGCGGGAACAATACAGGCCTTTGTGCCTCTCGACGAACTCGAGAATTACAAGGCCTGTATGG
>CAYOAW010000112.1:0-6086 GCA_964402095.1 uncultured Eubacteriales bacterium
TCTCTACATAGGCATAGGCGCTGTGATTGTGGATGCTTTCAAAATTTTCCGCTTCAACACTGTACCAGATAAAATTTTCGTCGGCGTTTAATTTTACCGCTATACTCCGGACGACATCCTCAACGAATTTAGGATTTTTGTAAGCTTTTTCGGTAACATATTTTTCATCGACGCGCTTCAGCAGGGAGTACACCTCACCGCTGGCCGATTCTTCCACTATTTTTATAATGTCTTCGATCCAGAAAAATTTCTTAAAGCGTAGTTTTACCGTTACAATACTGCGTTGGTTGTGGGCGCCGAATTTACTGATTTCACGGGAACACGGGCATAAAGTTGTAACCGGAACGATAACGCCGACCAGAAAATCGGTTTTTTCTACATTATTTTCACCGGCAAAAAGGCAGCGGTATTCCATAAAACTTTTGGCATGTGATACGGGGGCCGTCTTTTCGATGAAATACGGAAATTCAATTTCCATATGAGCGGACTGCGCGTGCAATTTCTGGCGTGTTTTTTCCAGGATTGTGTGAAAAGTTTTAATGTTGATCTGCCCTTTAAATTCGTTGAGCACTTCCACAAAACGGCTCATGTGTGTGCCTTTAAAATGATGCGGCAGATTGACGTACATATTAATTGTTGCATTTACAGGTTGTGTTCCACGGACTTGGTCAAGAACAATAATAGGGTACTTGATGTTTTTAACGCCAACCTTTTTGATGTCAATATTGCGGAAATCTTTTTGGTTTTGAATGTCAATCATTTTCTTTATACGTTACCGCGGCGCTTTCCGATTCCCAAACTTTAACACGGGATACTTTTAATTCAGTCCGCCGGACTTTTAATTTCATCTCTTTGTATATATAAAGAGCAATATTTTCGGAAGAAGGATTTTCCCCCAGCAAAGAAGTTAATTCATTCAAATGCTTATGATCCAGAGTGTCCAGTATTTCCTGAAGCCATTCTTTTACGTTACGGAAATCAATCGATATTCCTGACTGATCCAGCTCTTGCGCTGTCACCGTTGCTTCCACTTTAAAGTTGTGGCCGTGTAATTCTTCGCATTTTCCTCCAACGGCCTTCAACATATGCGCCGCTGAAAATGATTTAATTATCGTAACTTCGTACATTTTACTCTCCATTAATTTATGAAGCAATCCCTATCACATTTTACTGTCATGTGAAATAGCTAAATCCGGTAGGCAATATTTGCCGCCTAAATTAAAGATTTTGCTTAAAACTGTTCTCAATCCGACAAACTCCCGGAACAGGGGGGTGCAACACCTTGTTCTTCTGTTTCCTGTGGCTGCATTCAAGAGGATTTTGGCGGATGCCCGGTGAAAATCACCTGTTTTTTATAAACAGGGAAAACACTTTGTATCTGGAAGGTCGTTATAAAAATTTTTCGTTTCAGAATTTTCCTTAAAATTATTAGGACTATACATATATCTGAACATGTCTGGTCTGTATGGCATGCGAATTGCTTTCAATTCATTAAAAATTGCTTAAAGAAGATAAATCAAAATAATTATTAATCAAGGAGGTGACGGGGAGTAAATAAAAAAATGAATGGAAACTTTGAAATTTAGATAAAAAAATAAAAGTCTATACAACCACAAAGGAGGAAAATATTATGTTAAAGATGTTTAGTAAAAAAGAAGGACAGAAAGGTTTTACATTAATCGAACTTATGATAGTTATTGCCATCATCGGTATTCTGGCCGCCATCGCCATCCCCCAGTTCACCGCTTATAGAATAAGAGGCTATAATGCTGCTGCAAAATCCGACGTCAAACAAATGTATACCGCAGCACAGGCATTCTTCAGCGATAGCCCGACCGGAACAGTTGACGCGGCTGCTTTGAATAGCTATGGTTATAAAACTACTAACGGCGTGAACGCCTCAGTCACTAACGGAGTCTCTGCTACTTTATCACTGACCGCAAACCATGCCAGTGGTACATCAACATATATTATTGACGCATCCGGCACTATTACGCCATAAGCGTTTTGTTGTGATAAAATATTATAAGAAAGGGGTGAGGGGTAGTCTTTCGCCCCTTTTTTATAACTATAGTTGAAATAAATTATGAAAATTAGTGAACCTGATTTTAAAATAACAAATCTCTCCGATCTCATCAATCGGCGTTATGCTTTTGCTTTTATAGCATTATTATTCATCCTGTTTTTGTCATATAGCAACAGCTTTGATTGTTCTTGGCATTTTGATGACTACGATAACATTACCGATAATGTAAATATCCAAATAAGTCAGTTTAACTGGGAAAATATAAAAAATATTTCCTTCGGAATAATGAATAACAATCGCATATCGCGACCTGTTTCCTATTTAAGTTTTGCGTTTAACTATTACTTAGGAGGTTTGGATGTTTTCGGTTATCACGTTGTTAATCTCCTGATTCATTATCTTTCCGCAATATTTTTATTCTTATTTATTATCAATACCCTGAGATTGCCTCTGCTTAAGGAAAAGTATGAGAAACATGCATATTCAATTGCCTTGCTGTCATCTTTATTCTGGGCAATAAATCCAGTTCAGGTAACCGCCGTTACTTATATTGTCCAGCGCATGGCCAGTATGGTTGCCCTTTTTTATATAATGGCAATGTATTTCTACCTGAAATTTCGGGCATCAAATAAAACAGCAAAATCTATTATTTTTATTATTTTGTGTTCGACATCAACAATCTTAGCAATTGGTACAAAAGAAAATGCGGCAATGCTGCCCGCCAGTATCCTTTTATATGATTTATTCTTTATTCAAGGCTTAACAAAAGAAAATATTGAAAGAAATATTAAATTTATAATTATACCGTTAATTATTTTATTTGTTTCCGCATTGTTATTTTACGATTTTTCTGGTTTTAGCAAAGACTATGATTTGCGCCCCTTTACCATGCAGGAAAGGCTTTTGACGGAGCCGAGGGTTATACTTTTTTATATTTCATTGCTTTTTTATCCTGTAACCTCACGATTGACTGTAATCCATGATATAGAAATATCGAAGAGTCTATTTGATCCTTGGACAACTTCAGCCGCAATTTTAATCATTATATTGATTGTTGTCATCAGTTTGGTTAGAGCCAAAAAATATCCATTGATAACATTTTGCATTTTATTTTTTTTCTTGAATCATGTTATCGAAGGTTCCTTTTTTTCATTAGAGCTGATTTTCGAGCATAGAAACTATCTGCCGTCAATGTTCTTGTTTGTTCCCTTTTCTATTTTGATAATCAAGGGATTAGATTATTTTTATCAAAAGAAGTTAGTGTTTTATTCTCTTGCCGCTGCAATTGTTTCCATAATAATAATACTCTCCATGACTGTGTATATCCAAAATAACATTATGAAGGATGAGATTTCTCTGTGGAGTGATAATGTCGAGAAATCACCTCGTCTGCATCATCCCCGCCAGTGCTTAGCTGTTGCTCTTTTTCTTTCCGGTAGACTGCCGGAAGCATTAAAAGAACTGCAACTGGCTTTAAAATCATATGAATCAGGACTTATCAACAAAAAAAGTTTGACCTATGGATGCATTGGGGAATATTATTTCCTCACACGTAATAATAAAGAAGCTCTAAATTATTTATTAAAATCAGTAAATTTTTGCCCTCCCTATTCTTACATTCCGCTGAGTTTTGATCGGATTGCAGCTGTTCTAATGCGAGAAGGATCTTTGGATAAAGCCGAAGAAATGTCGCGGAAAGCTCTTTCTCTTAAGCCTCATGATTCGCAATTTCATTTAACATATTGTGCAATATTGATTAAAAAAAAGAAACCGGATGCGGCGATTAAAGAAGCACAAAATGTGTTGAGATTAAATAATAATTTACTGCCTGCATATAGAATTATTGCAGAAGCTTATGCTCTGAAAAAAAATAAAGCCGCTGAAAATCATTTCCGGGCAATCAGTAAAGATGCGAATCTAGGGAATAAGTGGCCGGAATAATTTAATAAGATGATTAAGAATAAAAAAGCTATAGCAAAATTAATCCTATCCGTTTTTCTCGTTAGTTTAACCTTGGCTATATATTGGCAGGTTTCAGGCTTTGAATTTGTGGCATACGATGATTCACAATATATTTTGTTATCGTCGAAGAAGTTTTCGGTCGATAGTTTTATCTGGTCGTTTGTTTCAATGGATGTTGCCAATTGGCATCCTTTAACTTGGTTGTCATTAATACTGGATTATAATTTGTATGGCGACAATTCCGGCGGTTACCACATTACCAATCTCGTCTTTCATATTGCCAATACTCTTTTGCTGTTATTTTTATTAAATAAGATGACAGGCAGCATCTACCGTAGCACCGTTGTGGCGGCGTTGTTTGCTTTGCACCCTTTACATGTGGAATCAGTGGCCTGGGTGTCCGAGCGCAAAGATGTCTTGAGTGCTTTTTTCTGGCTGCTGACTATGTGGGCATATGTTAAATACAGCGGAAATCCGGGCCGGAAACAATACCTGACTGTAATTTCTTTATTTGCCCTGGGGTTAATGGCTAAACCAATGCTGGTTACTTTGCCTTTCGTATTGTTGTTAATGGATTACTGGCCTTTAGGACGAATAGAATTAGGGCAAATAATACCTGATAAAAATTCTAAAACTAAAAAAAAATCATTCTCTTTTCTGATTTTGGAAAAGTTGCCTTTATTTGTTCTTACATTTTTTTCTTGTATTATAACTTACATTGCTCAAAATAAATATAATGCTGTGGTTTCCTTTGAAAATATTTCATTTACTTCTCGAATTTTAAACGCTTTTAATTCCTATACCGGATATTTAGAAAAAATTTTTTATTTTCAAGAATTAGGTATCTTTTATCCTTATCCGGCGAATTTTGAATGGCTGGAAGTCATCGGTTCTGTTTTGTTGCTTTTATCAATAACGACATTAGTGATAATCAGAATTAAAAAGCAGCCTTATTTAGCGGTTGGCTGGTTTTGGTTCATAGGAACGCTTATTCCCGTTATCGGAATTATACAGGTTGGTTCTCAATCGATGGCGGATAGATACACATATATACCATTGGTAGGAATTTTTATATGTACTTTATGGTTGGTGACAGAAAGTTTGCAAAATATTAAGTATGGAAAAACGGTTTCTATATTGGCAATAATTTTTTATATTCCGATTATTATGTATTCGACGTACAATCAAGTCGGAGTTTGGAAAAACACCCTATCTTTATTTGAGCACGCACTGGCATTTAATTGGAAAAACTACCGTGCATACAATATGGCAGCTTATGCAATGTTCAAGTCTGGTGAATATCAAAAATCCTTGTATTATTACTCAATGGCATTGAAAATTAATCCTAAATATGAGCCGGCATATACCAATGCCGGCAATGCTTTGCAAAATATGGGTAAACTGGACGATGCGATAAATTGCTACATAAAGGCTATACAGATTAATAGTAAGTCGGCTGAAGCACAATATAACCTTGGAATCGCTCTAATTTTAAAGAACAGGTTTCCGGAGGCAATTAATCATTTCAATGAATCCTTAAAAATAAATCCGGGCGATGCCGATGTTCATAATAATTTGGGCATCGCTTTAATAAAGATGGGAAAGATTAAAGAGGGTCTTGAACATTTTCAGCGGTCTTTGCATTTGAAACCTGAAAGCCTTGAATTTCAAAAGAATGTGTCTGTAGCCTTAAATATGATGAAAAATAGCCGGTAATCGATAAATCCGGAAGAATATTTGACGATGATCGGATATTAAATAAAGGCGGCATGTTTTGTGCGTATTTTATACGCCATCCGTGTGGAGGCAAGTTTTTCTGATTTGCTTGTCAGGAATTGGATAATAATCTTTTCATCCTGACTTGCTTTTTCAGATAATACCGACCGTTGTAAAGGATATTGGGAAAGCAAATATAAGCTTTTTAAAATTTGCATTAAGTTTTATAAATTCTATTTCTCTTGACACAGGTAAGTAATTGTTTTACAAATCCAACAAACTTCCGGTCATATGCCGACCACGAGTCATTTTGTCTGCTTTTTTTAGGAAAGCTTTTTTGGGTCTAACACGGGAGAGCGGGATATGGGGCTTCAGGAGCGCA
>CAYOAW010000113.1:0-5959 GCA_964402095.1 uncultured Eubacteriales bacterium
CCGCATTCGGGGCAGAATTTCATATTCACGGATATATCGTCCGGTTCTTTTGCCGCTGCGGCGCTGCTTGTTATGGATTTCGAATAGCTGTCGGAAACAACCGGCCAAATACCCAAGTCAACCTGTTGCTTGTAAACACGCTCGATAGTTTTTGCGATAGCGTCGGGGCAGGAGGTGCATTTCATCCCTTGCTGGCGGATGGTTGAAGGGCAGCGGATACCTTTCAGCTGGTCAACAATACTCTTCACATCAATACCGCTGCGTAAAGCGATGGATGCGAGCCTTGCGGTTGCCTCTGACTGTGACGGGCATCCGCCGGCTTTGCCTGTATTTGTAAACAGTTCGCAAATACCCTTGTCATCATAATTAACCGTTATATATAAGTTGCCGCAGCCGATTTTTACTCTTTCCGTTATACCCATAACGGTATCGGGGCGAGGCCTGGGCATAATATGCAGTTCAGGTTCTGTTTCATCTTCCGCTTGCGTACCTTTTTTGTTGACTTTACCGATATTGAGCACTTGCTCATTCCTGCTTCCGTCACGGTAAATGGTTACACCTTTGCAGTCAAGTCTGAATGCGAGCATATAAACCTCCGCGACCTCTTCACGCGTGGCATTGTTGGAAAAGTTGACTGTTTTTGAAACAGCGTTATCCGTATATTTCTGGAATGCCGCCTGCATACGAATATGATCCTCTGGTTTAATATCATGCGCGGAAACGAAAACACGCCGCAGATCCTCCGGCAATTCCTCAATGTGCGCAATGGTGCCTTCCTTTGCGATTCGTTTCATTAATTCTTCGGAATATAAATTCCTTTTTTCAAGCTCTGCTTTTAGTATCGGATTTACTTCAACCATTTCTGTGCCGTCCATGATGTTGCGAATGTAAACATAGCCAAACACGGGCTCAACTCCGCTGGAGCAGTCCGCAATAATTGAAAGCGTGCCGGTAGGGGCGATGGTTGTTATGGTAGCGTTGCGCTGCGGAATATCCTGCGGCAGTGTGCTTTCACCGAACAGCGGGAATGAACCGCGGACTTTAGCGAGTTCGGAGCTTTGCAAGCGCCCGGTTATGGTGATGAATTCCATGATTTTTTCGGCGAGGTCAATCGCTTCTTCGGAATTATAGGGAATGCCGAGCAGAAGCAAAGCGTCAGACCAACCCATAACCCCAAGCCCGATTTTACGGGTTTGTTTTGTCACAAAATCAATTTTTTCGAGCGGATATTTATTGGCATCAATGACATTGTCAAGGAAATGGACGGCGTTGTTCACTGTTTCGCTGAATTTGTCCCAGTCAAATTCAAACTTTCCATCGGTTTCTTTAAGCATTCTTACCAAGTTGATGGATCCTAAATTGCAGGATTCATAAGGCAGCAAAGGCTGTTCTCCGCACGGGTTAGTCGACTCGATTTCGCCTTGGGACGGCACGATATTGTCACGGTTCAGTCTGTCCAGGAATATGATGCCGGGTTCGCCGTTGTGCCATGCGGCGTCTACGATTTTGTCAAAAACCGTGCGGGCACGCAGTTGTGAAATGGGTTCTTTTGTATGCGGATTAACCAAATTATACTCGGTGTCATTTTCGACAGCTCTCATGAATTCTTCTGTCAGGCCGACGGATATATTAAAGTTTGTTATTTCTTTATTGTTTGCTTTGCAGTCGATAAAATTTAAAATATCGGGATGGTCAATGCGCAGGATTCCCATATTTGCGCCGCGCCTGGTGCCGCCTTGCTTCACAGCTTCTGTAGCCATATTGAATACTTTCATGAAACTGATAGGGCCGGAGGCAACACCTCCGGTGGAATTGACTGAGCTGCCTTGCTGGCGTATGCGTGAAAAAGAAAAACCTGTGCCGCCGCCCGATTTGTGTATAAGCGCGGCTTGCTTGATAGCCTCAAAAATATTTTCCATCGTATCTTCCACCGGCAGGACAAAACATGCCGAAAGCTGCCCTAAAGGCCTGCCGGCATTCATTAAAGTGGGAGAGTTCGGCAAAAATTCAAGGTTTGTCATCATTTCATAAAAAATATTTGCGGTCTTTTTCAGATCGGCATTTTTATCGTAATTTTTATCCGGCTCAGCAATTGTGTCGGCAACCCGCCTGAATAAATCCTCGGCTGTTTCTATCGGGTTTCCGCTTTCATCTTTGACCAAATATCTTCTTTCCAGCACAGTAATCGCGTTTGGCGAAATCTTCATAATTTCTCCCCCTAAATTCTTCTGATATACAACATATTGTATCACAATATAGATTTGTGTCAATCTATTGTGAATAAATATTTGATAAATTTTGGAAATGAATTGAATTGCAAGGCCATATGATAAAAACAGCCGTGGACGTCCGAAAAGACGCAACGGCTGTTCTGAAACTTTATGATAAGTTATAAAGACCACTTTGTGTATTGAATTGAAGTCGATTTGTCCTCTTTGTATCGCTGATAATAAACCGTCAGGATACTGCCGTCGCTAAGTTCAACAGATGCGGGATATCCGAGATCCCAGTTCGGCGCTTCATCCGTAAGAACTGATTCTTCCCAAGTTTTCCCGTTGTCTAAGCTGACTAAAACATGTTCGCCCCGCGGTTCTTTTCGCCGGCCGATGCTGCAGATGACAGCGCCGGAAGAATGTAAAAGCAGATGCGGCGGAGAACCGCAGACTCTGTCGGCAGATCCTTTAGGGATAAGCGGTTCAGGAATTGTCCATGTTATGCCCTTGTCATCGGACCTGGTCAGATAAACAGAAAAATAATCTTCGCCGTGCACACGGATTGCGCCGAGCAGAGTCCCGTCCGGAAGTTCTGTCATATGCGGTTCGTGGAAAAGATTAAGGGGCATCCCTTCGGGCATTTGCAGTACGGAAAGCAATTCCCAGGTCAACCCGGCATCCGTGCTTTTGTAAGCGGCAATGTTTTCGGTTTCCTCAAACAGCTCTTTGCCCAAATAAATCAAGCTGCCGTCAGCCAGAATATTGGGACCGTGCGGCGATGAAACGGGGATGCGAACCGTTTTGCCCCAGGTAATACCGTTGTTGTTGCTTGTTCGCACATAAGAACCGCCTTTTCCCTGCTCCTCTGTGAGAATGTTATAGGTGTCGATATATGCATTGCAAAGGCTGGCTATCGGTCCGGGCTGATTGTCGGATATTTTCGGCAGAGCGGTGTTCATCATCCATTCTTTAGGGTGGCAGAACCATGTGAGCAGTAATTTCCCGTTTCCGGTGTTCAAAATTCCGGCATCTCTGTCATCAAGAGGGGTGTCGTTTACAACCATCGGGCTGCACCAGGTTTCGCCTTCATCGCGGCTGATACTCATCGCTGTTTTCCCGAAAGGGCAAACATGGGCCAGCCGGAACCCTGACCAGACTGCCGCTAAATCGCCGTTGTCCAGCTTGCAGACACTCGGCCAGCCGCAGTATCCGAAGGGACTGCAGGCATTGCGGTAAATGATGCCGTGTTTAATAATATTTGCTTTTTTCATAATACACCTCAAATAAGTTTTATTTAATAAATTCCGGGTTGAGAAAATCGGGAAACCGTGATATATTAAATATCAAAACAAAGCACAGTTTAAAGCAAGGAGGGCTTGCCATGCTTACACATAAAGGGACGCAAACAATAAAAACCGAGAGGCTGATATTGCGGAGATTTGCAATTGACGATGCTCAAATGATGTATGATAATTGGGCTAAAGACAAACGGGTTACCAAATATATGACTTGGGAGCCTCACGCGTCCGTTGAATTTACCGCCGAAAAGCTGAGCGAATGGGTCAGCAGCTATCAAAACGAGAATTATTATCACTGGGGCATTGAATTCAATAGCAAGCTGATCGGCAGTATCGGCGTCATGGAGGTGTCGGACAGGAACAGCAACGGCTGCATCGGCTATTGTATCGGTTATGATTATTGGGGGAACGGCATTATGACCGAAGCCCTTTCAGCGGTTTTGAAATATATGTTTGAAGAAGTTAATATGCACCGGCTGGCAGCGTATCACGATGTTGAGAATATCGGGTCCGGCAAGGTTATGGAAAAAGCGGGAATGATTTTTGAGGGGGTTGACCGTGAGTCTATGATAAGAATCGACGGCAGTTACGCTGATATGAGGTGCTACGGTATATTAAAGCGGGAGTGGGAAGAGAAGAAGCGGACACAAAAATAATCTGTTTATATTTGTCGCGGGGCTGTCTTTTACGGGCAGCTCCGCGATTTTGTTTTGCAGGGGTGTTTCGTTAAACGGTGATAATATCACCTAAATCTGCGGTTCCGCCGGCGGAAACCGCAGCATGTATGGCGGTATAAGTTGCGTCTGAATTTATCAGCTGTATTTCCGCGTCGCCTGCCGGAAGAATAAATTCAAAATATCCGTCTGAACCGGAACAGAAGCTGAATTCTTTATTGCCTTTGTCAGCGGTTATTTCGCATGATTTTCCCTGGCCGAAGCTGTCAACTGTCCTGCCTTTTACGATGCCTGTTGCGGCTATGGTTTTTATGGCAGCCTCAACAGCAAGCTTCGCATTGACCAAACGGTAGCTTTGATAATCCGGGGTGCTCCAGAAAGGATTGCCGGCCGGAGGTACATCATACCTCGTATTTGAGGGGTCACAGACAATTGATTTTACCTGAGCGCCTGTGAGAGCGGGATTGACTGACCATACAAGCGAAGCGACTGCGGTGACGGCCGGGGCCGCCATGGAAGTGCCGGACATATACTGATAATAATCGTTTTCTGCAGTGCTGCAGCTGTATATTCCGGAACCCGGCGCGCAAATATCAACTCTGCTGCCTACATTGGAATAGCTTGTCTGCGCAAATTGGCCTGAACCGAGATTCCTCGCGCAGCCGACGATGATAATTCTGTCAAGAATATCTTTGGCCGGCACACCGACAATTTCGGACAAAGAGTTGTCTTCTGTAATACAGCAGAAGGAGCCGTTATTGAATGCGTTAACGGCATTGCCGTTACTGTCGCCGTTTCCGGCTGACTGTACAATAACAAAATCATATCCTTCTTTATATAAAAGGGCGGTATAAACCGAAACAAGCGCCGCTTCCGCATTCATCCAAAGCGCAGGATAAGCCGGTTTCCCGTCCGGGATGCTGCCGGAGGAACCGACCGAAAGGTTTACCACCTTTGCGCCTGCTTTAATCGCATATCCCACACCAAAAATGATTCTTAAATCCGGTATCCAGTTTTGGCCTTCTTCCGGTTCCCAATCGACACAGGTCAGCGCGGAATTTTGACAAATTCCGGCAATGCCCTTGCCGTTGTTGCCTCTGGCGGCAATTATTCCGGAAACATGTGTACCATGTGCGCTTGGGATATTCTGTCTGGCCAACGCGCCTGTAGGGAATATGATTTTTCCGTTTAAATCAGGGTTGGTGGTGTCAAAGCCCGAATCAACGATTCCGATATTGATATGGTTGAAATAGGAACTGTAACCCCAGGCGTTTCTGGCTTCAATCGCCTCAAGCCACCATGTGCTTCCGCCGGGATTGTTTTCATCCCAACGGTCATACCCTGTGTCGATTCCGTCGAACGGGTCATTTGGGGTGTAATCATCATTATACCGAAAAGCATAACTTCCGCATGCATAAAGAACGCCGGATTCTTTCATCAGGTTCTCACAAAGTGCCCCGGCTTCATCAAGACCGTTAAAAGATACTTGCAAAACAAAAAGATTTGCAGGCTCAAGGAATCCGACGCAGCGCCCGCCAGCGCTGTCAAATATTCTCTTTCTGTCAAAGAATGACACTTTATCTAAAAATACAAGCAAAATGTCATCAACATATCCTGCATTGGAAGAGACCTTTACAATGCTGTTGTCATCGATGTTGCCGGAAAAGCTGTCAAAGCTGCCCCGGGAGAAAAACGGCGCGCCGGTCAGCGAAGTGCTTAATGCGTCAAAAAATGAAGCGGCGCCTGTTATTTGACCCGAAAAGAAAAGAACAAC
>CAYOAW010000114.1:0-1067 GCA_964402095.1 uncultured Eubacteriales bacterium
GCAAGCAATACCGTAACCCCGGATATCACTGCCGCTTTTAAAGATACTCCACCTTTTATCGGGCATAGCCGGCCACTCCTTTTATCCCAACGATATATATTCGTCAGATATAGATTTAAAAAAATTATACATTGAAGTAAACCCAGCATAACCGGTTTTAAGTTCAGTAATAATTTTCTCATTTTCAAGAGGTTTTAAATCATCCGAATACACCATAAAGTAAATGCTTTTAACATTATAATACATTTTTAAACTGTCCGGCAAACAAGAATTCTTCTCTTTTTTATAATAATCAGCATATAGTTTTGCCCCTGTTTTCTCTGCATCCTTGACAGCGGTTAAAAATTCGTCTGTTCTTTCAAGCAATGTTTGCCGGTAAAGCTCCATATAACGCGGTGTTGCCTCAAAAACGCTGACGCCGTAAGTATAACTGTGCGGAGTTACTTCAAACCACATGCAAGGGTATGACGGCCAGTCAGCTTTTGGGCGCATAAACATAATCCAAATATTTTCCCGGTAAAGACTCTTATCTTTCGAAAAACGTGTATCACGCCTAATCCTTGAAACCATTTTTGATGGAATAAGATTCATCATGTTATCTATATTCATCATATCATTTGAGATAATTTCAGCTATCTGCTGCATTGGAAGCAATGCGAGACGTTTTATTTCAGCCTTGTTCGCGTCGTAAAATTCTTTTGAATTATTAAATTTATTTTGCCCTAAAAGCCAGAATGCATCACTATTAATTCCACTGTAATTATACATTATATCAAGCCCTTTTCAGACATAGCCTGCGCGGCAAGAAGCACACCCATTTTTGCGCTGTGAAAATTCAAGCCGCCCTGCATCCAAGCTGTATACGGCTCACGCAATGGGGCATCGGCAGAAAGTTCAATAGATGCGCCCATAGTAAATGAGCCAGCTGCCATAATTACTTTATTTTCATAACCGGGCATATCCCAAGGTTCCGGAAGGACAAAAGAATCAACAGGAGCCCCTTTCTGCATTCCCTGGCAAAAAGCAATAAGTGATTCCGGTTTCCCAAGCATAATCGACTGGACAAT
>CAYOAW010000114.1:1167-5818 GCA_964402095.1 uncultured Eubacteriales bacterium
TCGGCAATTTCCTGAACAGATAAGCTTGAACGAAAGCTGTAGCCTCTTGAGCGCTGAATATAAACCAACCGAACATCATTTTTAAGAGCATCGGAAATCGCATCCAAATCCGGTTTGCCGTTTTCATTCAATTCAACTTGTTTATAGCAAATACCAAAATCTTTCAACGAACCCTGCTTTTCGCCTTTTAAACCAATTACAGGCTGAAGCGTGTCATAGGGTGTTCCGGTAACGCAAAGCATTGTGTCACCCGGGCGCAGCAGACCAAAAAGAGCAACCGAAATAGTATGTGTGCCGCTGGCAAAACTATGACGTACAATTGAATCTTCAGCACCAAAAGAATCCGCAAATACTTTATCGAGCGTTTCACGCCCCCTATCGCCGTATCCATAGCCTGTGCTTTCAACAAAATGGCTCTCACTGACGCCGTTATTAATAAATGCTGAAAGTACTTTCAGCTGATTATACTCAGTTATCTCGTCAATATTTTTGAAAATCCCCTCGATTTTCAGCATAGCACTTTTACCGGTATTAATTATTTTATCGTCTAATTTAAAGAATTTCTGCCGCATATTAAACCTTTCATTATTAAACTATCGCCCATTCACCTGTTTTATAAAAGGACAGTTTATTGTAGAAATTAATTATACTGTTGTTTACGCATAACAGTTCGACTCTTTTACCTTTTTTGTTCATTCCCTTGGCAAGTGAATCAACCAGTGTGCTCGCATAACCTTTCCCCCGGTATTCCGGAAGTGTTGCAACCGCTCCGATTAAAGCAGCCTTTTCTGTTTCAAACAATACCATTGCACAAGCAACGGTTTTACCGTTTTCTATTGTATGCGCTATGTACGCGGTACCATGATTCAGGCGAATATAAACATCCGAAAGCCAACTTGATTTATCAGCCAAGCCCTCAAATCCGGAACAATTCAGTATATCATAAATATCTGATAAATCAAATGAGTTTGCAATGCAATCGGTGTAATTTTCATTATATATTTTTCTATCGTCATTAAATTCAACAATTAACCCCGAACGAATCGGCATTTTTTTTAATTTTGCACACACACCGGTATCACATAACAGGCTTGAATATCCGATTGCGCTTATAAATTCATTGATTTCTTCAAAATCAGAATTATCATTGCAGCAAAGTGTCATATCTCCGTCAATTCTGCATAAAGCAGCAGTAATTTGCCCATCCGTTTCCTGCAAATAAAATAACGCAAAAGGGAAAGCGGTACCGTAAGTTTTATAATAGGCTGATATTCGAGTCCCAAACACATCGCGCTCGCAAAATTCACTTAAAACACTTTCCTGTTTTTGCAGCAATCTAAGCATTTGCAAATTCCTCTGCCAATATTTTCACCATTTTAAAAACCTCATCAATATCCGATTTGCATATTACGCATGACGGCGAATGAAGATACCGGCAAGGCAATGATACTGTAAGTGTACGGACACCTGCCCCCGACGAGTGAATCGCTCCCGCATCATTGCCGCCTGCAATGTAAGTTTTCACCTGAGCTTTTATTTTATATTTTTCAGCCAAATCAAACGCTCTGTCATAAAGACTGCGGTTATATACCGTACTTCTATCCATAAATGAAATTACTGCTCCGTCACCAAGCCTGCAAACCTGTTTTTCTTTTGAAACGCCTGAAATATCAGCAGCTGTG
Organism: uncultured Eubacteriales bacterium; assembly: GCA_964402095.1. Classification (GTDB taxonomy): domain Bacteria; phylum Bacillota; class Clostridia; order Oscillospirales; family Acutalibacteraceae; genus UBA1447. Next base: position 2,850 of record CAYOAW010000114.1, read on the forward strand.
GTAGTTTCCACCACTATAGCATAGTCCGGAGCAACCGAAAAAGCAGCTGTTTTTGCGCCCCTTAATCCTACTTCCTCCTGAACAGTAAAAACAAAATATGAATCATAATGCAATTCACTCTTTATCATTTCAATGAGTACCGCGCATCCTGCTCTATCGTCCAGTGCGCGTGCTTTTATAAAGCCATCTCCAAATTCGGTAAAATCAGAGTCAAATATCGCAAAGTCACCCGGATTGATATAATTTTCCGCATCTTCTTTATTTAAAGCCCCTATATCAATAAAAAGGTTATCCAAATCCGGTATAATTGCTTTTTCCTCATCTTTAAGCACATGAACAGGTTTGATCCCGATTACCCCCGGGATTCCGTCTTCGCCGATATATACTTTCCTTCCTAAAATCACACGAGTGTCGATGCCGCCAATCGTATCGAATTTTAGATATCCGTCATCTGTTATATATGTGACTATCAGCCCGACTTCATCCATATGCGAAGCTATCATAATTTTGTTTTTTGGAATATCGGCACCTTTTTTAAATACGATTAAATTGCCCAATGCGTCAACGTTATATTCCGCAAAACCGCTTATTTGTGAAATAATATAATTTCTTACATTTTCTTCTCTCCCAGATACGCCCGAAAGAGCACAAAGAGATTTTAATTGATTAATCATTAAGCATCACCTTTCATGATATATGCGGCCAGAAGCTCAGCTAAATTTTCAACATCCTGAAGATCGATTATCTCAACCCCTGAGTGCATATTCTTGAGCGGTATAGAAAGCAAAGCTGTTTTTGTACCGTTCCCGGAGGTTTGAATTTCATCGGCATTGGTACCTGTTCTGCCACCCATAACCTCGCATTGACAGGGAATATTATTTGCCTTTGCAATTTTTTTCAGTTTGCTGAACATTCCGGAGTCAAGTGTCGGAGATATGCCAATCATCGGTCCTTTGCCAATTTCGCCGCATTTTTCTTTCGGCATATCCGGAGCCATTGCAAAGCTGACATCAACAACAATTGATTCTTCCGCGTTAGCAGAATAGCCTCCGGTCTTCGCTCCGCTTCCGCCCGTCTCTTCCTGAACGGAAAACATAACGGAAAGCCGGCAATTATATGAGTGGCTTTCTAATATTTCAAGGCATCTCAGGATAGCAGCGGCTCCTGCCCTGTCGTCAAATGCAGGCCCGCAAATTTGATTCCCCAGCAACTTTTTATGAGAACTTTTCAGTGTAATTCTATCGCCGGCACTTAAAATTTCGGATGCCTTTTCTTTTGACATACCGATATCAACAGCCAGCTCATCAAAATCCTTTGCCTTCTTTTCATCGTCTTTTTTAGCAAGATGAGGAGGCGTCGATACGATTACGCCGAAAACGGGCTGCTTGCCCCAAACAATGACCTCATGCGCCGCTAAAACTCTTATATCCATACCGCCGCATTTGTCAAACTTTATAAATCCGCCGTCATCAATCGATGTTACTATCATTCCGACCTGATCGATATGAGCATCTAAAAGAATATGCGGCCCCTCTCCGCTTTTTTCCCCAATAACATTGCCGAGTGCATCAACAGATGCAGGCATATATTTTTCAAGTTCTTTTAAAGCATACTTTGCAGCAAAGAACTCCCCGCCTGCCGGGCCGGATTCATTCGCAAAATCAATAATCATTTTTTCAAGGTTATAATATTCCGACATCGACTTAACTCCTTTTTAAAAGCATTATTATCGTTGATTTTTAGCATTTATAGGAATATAATAATAAAAAATATAGGTTGGAGAAAAAGCATGAAAGACAATACACATAAAAAGAAAAAAAGCAAAGCTCTTCTTGTTATTATATCCGTTTTAGCATTTTTCGCTGTCCTTTTTGCCGGAGGCACATGGTACGCAAACCATTACCTGAATAAAATAACATATGCTGATGAAACGCTTAAAGTTGACCCGGAGATTGTTACCGATGCCCCTTTACCCGAAACTTATACAAATGCCGATACCGAAGTTGATAAAAACATTAACGACAACAGGCTTTGGTACGATGATGATATTTTAAATATTCTGCTCATCGGCTGTGATTATGGAAGTTCCAAACAATATTATCCCCGCTCAGACGCTGTTATAATTGCTTCAATCAATAAAATTCAGCAAGTCATTAACATTGTTTCCCTGTCAAGGGCTACATATGTCGCTATCCCCGGTTACGGCCATGCAAGGCTTAACGCCGCATATGCTTACGGCGGGCCGGATTTGCTTGTTAAAACCATAGAACAAAATTATAAAGTCAGAATAGATAAATATGTAAGCATCAATTTTGAAGGATTTTCAAAAGCAGTCGACGCACTCGGCGGAATAAACATTTATTTAACAGCGGATGAAGTAACCTATCTAAAATCTTTGCTGCCTGAAAAAGGTATCGATTTATCGTCAGGTGCCGGTAATTACAATCTGGATGGTCAAACGGCGCTTGCCTATGCGAGGATCAGGAAAATTGACAGCGATAAAATGCGTACACAGCGGCAGAGAAATATCATTAAACAAATTATCAACAAAGCGAAATCAAGTTCTGTTTCCCAAGCGACAAAGCTTTTAAACGAGTTTTTACCCTTAGTGTCAACAAATTTTTCAAAATATGAATTGCTGTCAAATGCGGCAGGCGGGCTGAAATACGCACGTTGGCCGGTTAATCAATCCATCATCCCCCACAAAGGCACTCATCTGGTTACCGTAAACGGATATGAGGTGCTCATATTCGATTGGGATGTTGTTAAATCGGATATTCATGAACAACTCTATCCGGGAATTGAGCCAAAAGAACCTTTAGTAGAATTAAATTAGGCTGTTATCCGCAAATTTTCATTCCGCCTACAGGACGTATTGAAAGTACATGGCATGAATTAAATCCGAATACAGATTCCATACAGGCCTTGTAATTCTCGAGTTCGTCGAGAGGCACAAAGGCCTGTATTGT
>CAYOAW010000115.1:0-5792 GCA_964402095.1 uncultured Eubacteriales bacterium
TTTACGTTAAGCAAGATGGAAACGAAGTATTTTTCACAGATGATGCTTCGACCATTCAAGGGCTTAAAATGTGTGGGTTACAATTAACACCTAATCGCAAAGATCATCTAAAAAGAATATTATTTCAGTATGGTGTAGTCTTGAACGGTGACGAGTTAACATGTAAAGCTCAAATGAACAGCTTTGCGCAAAAAAAGCACATGTTTCTTCAAGCGATGCTTAAGATAGATGATATGTTTTCTATTACCAAAGCTAGGGTATCGTCATATTTTCTTGAGGATATTCAAGAGTTTTTCTTGGAAAGAGATATATTCTGCTCAGAGAATGTACAATTTACCGGCGTATCTGGGTTCTCACACAATTACGATTTTCTTTTACAGCGAAGCCATACAAAGCCTGAAAGACTATGCAGAGCTGTCAACAATCCAAGTAAGACAAGTATGGGGAATGTTCTTTTTGCTTGGAATGATACAAAGCCTTCGAGAAGAGATGACAGCAAACTTATAGTTTTTTTAAATGATATCAATGGTATTTCTAGAGGAATCGAAGAGGGTTTTGAAAATTATAACGTAGGCGTTATTCCTTGGAGTGAAAGAATGTCTGAAAAACACATTGAATTAATTAGCGCCTGATAAACAAAAAGCCATCCGGGAATTAATCCGAGAGGCTTTGTCAATTCTGCGGCAGCATGTTCAATAATATTAATTCGTCAACCGGTGACAACATTTGTTCCGTATGTTAAAGCTGAAGGTAGAACCAATAGAACCGGATAAACAAAAAAACGGGGTAACGAACTTAATCGCTACCCCGTTAATTTTTATAGTGTTCTTTTCATTGGCATCACTCCTGAATGTCAGATTGTCATAGATTGCTGTGAAGAATTAAATTTTAAGATGCCAAGCTATACCGGAAGTTTTTTCGAGAGCGGGTTATTTTGTTACCTGTAAACACCAAAAAACAGGAATTTTGAAGCAATAAACACCAAATAAACACCAAAACTATAAATCCGGAAAGATCTGCAAAAAATAAAAATCCCTCAAAGCCTTATGCTTCAAGGGTTTTGTTTGGAGCTACTGGTCAGAATCGAACTGACAACCTGCTCATTACGAATGAGCTGCTCTGCCATTGAGCCACAGTAGCATATTGATATGATTTGTGCGATAGACAATATTATAAATAAGTCTTTTGATTTTTGCAAGAGTTTTTACAAACTTTTAAAGGGCGCCTCCTTTATAAATTATTCTTCGCAGTTTTTGCTGGCAACACAACAGCACCGAAAAATCTCCGTTATAATTCAACCGGCCGGATTAATAACAAAGTGCCGGTTAATATCCCGCAGGCATTAACCGATTAAACTTGATTTTATCGCCAAAATAAGCTATCCTATTTTACAGGGATATATATTTATATTAACCGCACTATATTTTATTGAAACGTTTTAATAAATACCGGCAGTTGGCTGCGCACCGGCAGCCTTTCGGTTCGACTCTATAAAGCGTCAAGAAAGGAATTGCTTTGATGAAAAAGTTTATTGGTATTGTTCTTGTTTTAACCCTGTTAGTCACACTGTGCGCATGCGGAAAGTCCTCGGGCATCGGCCTTGAATTGGATGAAATTACTTTCGACCCTACGCAAGCTTCTTCAACTGCGCCGGATAATACCTCCGCTTCACAGGCAGGAAACACCTCAACCGGCACAACGGTTGAAAACACACAGGTTACCACAAACACAGCCGCAAGCCCTACCTTAATATCAAACGAGACACTTCCTTCCGGCACCCCGGAAGTGGTTACCACCAATAACAGCGGCACACCTGTTGACTCACATCTCAAAGACGCTGTAGGCAACATATTAAAAGGCGATAAATATTCCATGAAATTCACGGTGCAGGCCGAAGCGGAAGGTGAAAAGCAAACCATGCCCGTGGCCATTTATGTGTCCGGGAAGAAAAAGCTTGTAGAAGCAACAATGTATAATCTTATGAAACTCAGTCTGCTGTATGACGGATCGGAAACCTATATGATAATACCTTTAATGAAAGGTTATATCAAAATGTCCGCCGACCAGGCCGGCGGTTATGATGATATGTTCAGTTTCGGGGATTCGAGCTTTATCGATACCGATAATATGAAATATATTGAAACGACAAAAGTCAATTATAAAGGCACAGAATACCTTTGCGAGACATATGAGAGTGACGGAGTTACGACAAAGTATTATTTTAAGGACAGCCAGCTGAAGCGGATTGAAAGTATCGAAGCGGATGGCACCACAACAATAATGGAAAATATTGAAATTTCCCCGCAAGTTGATGATTCTGTCTTTAAAATACCTTCCGGCTATAAAGAGATTTCGGAAGACGATTTGGGAAGTCTTTCAAGCCTGCTTGGCTGATAATGAGGTTTATATGAATAAAACTGTTCTTATTACCGGCGCTTCGGGCGGTATCGGCAGCGCAGCCTCCCGCCTTTTTGCAAAAAACGGTTATAACGTTGTACTGAATTACTGCCACTCAAAAGCCAGAGCACTGGAGCTTGAAAAGGAACTCGGCAATGCCGGCTGTGATGTGATGGCTGTACAGGCGGATATTTCCGATAAAAATCAAGTTACCCATATGTTTGAATTATGTTCGGAAAGATTCGGCGGCATTGATATTTTGGTGAATAACGCCGGTATCGCCCAGCAAAAACTGTTTACGGATATCACACAGGCTGATTATGAGGAAATGTTTGATAATAATGTGAAGGGGTGTTTCTTTTGCTGCCAAAGCGCCCTTCCTTATATGATCAGGATAAAAAAAGGTAAAATCGTCAACATTTCTTCGGTTTGGGGTGTTGCGGGAGCATCCTGCGAAGTACATTATTCAGCCTCAAAAGCGGCTGTTATCGGCTTGACAAAAGCATTGGCAAAAGAGGTCGGCTTGTCAAACATACAAGTCAACTGTATAACGCCCGGTGTTATTGACACGGCGATGAATGACGGTTTTGACATCGAAACTTTGAATGATCTGAAAGCGCAAACCCCTCTTGGCAGGCTTGGCCAGCCCGGGGATGTGGCAGAGTTAATCTTCTTTTTGGCAAGTGAAAAGGCTGATTTCATAACCGGTCAGGTTATCGGCGTTGACGGAGGTTTCAACTGATATTTATCACAGGCAAAGGGGGAAAAAATGGGTCAGAGCTCACTTGATTCAAACCGGCGCTATGTGGGTACAAAAGAAAATGTGATATACGGCATTGCCAACGGTGGGCAATGCCTGAGTTATTCTTTTCTGACGGCATATATAACCTATTTTTTTGTTAACGTATTTAATATAGACTCGAGAATTGTTGCGACAATGCTCTTCCTGGAAGGTATCTGGGATGCGGTTAACGATCCTTTAATGGGGACAGTCGTTGATAAGACACGCACCCGTTTTGGGAAGCTTCGTCCTTTTCTGATGGGCGTTCCCCTGCCTCTGGCAGCTGCAACCGTTATGCTTTTTGCAGGTCCGGTTATCATCACCGCTCCCGGCACAGCGGCGCCATCCAAAATAATATACATGGTTGTTACATACTTTCTCTGGGAGTTTTTGTATACAATCTGCGATGTTCCGTTTTGGGGCATGTCCGCTTCGATTTCGCCAAATCCGGCCGACAGAACCCGCGCAATCACATCCGCGCGCTTTATCTCGGGGATCATTGGCGGCATTCCGGGAATTCTTACGCCAATATTGATTGACCTTTCCAACAACCGGGTTATCGATACAAGCTTGAAAGATATTTTCTTCGGGTCCAGCCTTGTTTTCGGAATTTTCGGTATGGGGCTCTTTTTGCTTTCCGGGATTTTTATCAAGGAAAGAGTCGTGCAGTCTATAGAAGAACCGAGTTTTAAAGACTGTATTGACTGTGTCATAAAAAACCCTCCGCTCAGACTGATTATTTTTTGGAATATGCTGGGCTCACTGGGCGGAATCGGCGGGATATTCTCCAATTATTACTTTATTGACGTCTTGGGTTCTGCTTCGGCTTCGATCATCGTCGGAATTCCCGGCGCAGTTATTTCCGGCATCAGTTTTCTTCTCGTTCCGATGATAAAAGAAAAACTTAACAACAAACAGATTATCATCGGTTCAAAAATTGTCGGCGACACACTGAGTGTTCTGATTTTTGTTTTAGGGCTTCGAAGGTACAGCAATATTCGCTTTATGATTCCTTTAATGATGGCTAAAAATACTCTTTCGGCTTTTTTAAGCGGCATTAACAGCGTCGTTCCCACCGAAATGATCGGTGAATCGGTTGATTACATGGAATGGACCACAGGACAACGAACCGAAGGGATGAATTTCTCAATACTGACCTTTATAGGTAAGTTCAACAATGCCATAGCACGTTCTTTGGGCGCGTTTATGATTTCAATGATAGGCTATGTAACGTCAAGCAAAAATGCAATCGTTCCGCAATCGGATAAAACGAAGCTCAGAATCTGGGCAATGTATACCGTTATCCCCGCTTTACTCGGTTCGCTCGCATATATACCGATGTTTAAATATGATTTGGTCGGAGATAAGCAGAAACGGATGTTTGACGACCTGGCAAAAAGAAGAGAATTGCTTACAATAGAGGTTTCAAAATAGAAAAAGGCATTATAAATTTTGTTGTCTTTTTACATAATCTGTTGTTGCATTTGAACTCTTGTTATGATAAAGTATCTTAGAGCATACTAAGTATATTTATGAACCGGAACATATCTTTGTTTTAATCACCAAGGTTTTTCGGTGCCTAATTACTGACATTGGAGGAAGCGACATGGCAAATTGTCCCAAGTGCGGATATCATTTAAAGCTTACCGATTGGAGACCCAACTGCCCGTCCTGCGGGGTTAACCTTGTTTATTACGGGATGGAAGAACGCTTGCTTGCGGACGCTGATAAGGCTGAATCCGAACATGCGCATTTTCAGAAGAAACTGGATAGAGTAAAGGCATCTTTTGCAGGTTCAAAGCTTGCAATAGCAAGAATTGTTTTCACGGTTTTACCGATCGGGTTTTTATTTTTGCCATTGGCAAATATGGTTGTAAAAGCGCCTTATATTGATAATTCAACTAATATCAGCATCCTTAAAATAGGCACCAAAGTTTCGGAACTTGATTTTGGCGCATTGTTAACCTTGATGAAGTCCGATATTGTCGGGCATGCTTTCACAATGTTTTTCGCATCGCTGGTATGTATATTGATTGCAGCCGCCGCTGCTCTTTTGGGTTTAATTATGCTCTTCCTTTCATGTTCTCCAAAAGGTTTAAAACGCAACTTTACATTAAGTTCACTTGGCCTTGTTTTAACAGCCGCGGCAACATACCTGTTTACAAATTTCAGCAGTTCTATGGCGGATATTTTCCCCGGGGCTTATAGCGGCAGTTTAAAATTCGGTGTTTTCGTTTTAATGGCAGGTTTTGCCGGCGTGATCATAATCAACGCCGTTATCGCAAAAGTCGGCATAAAAGTAAAATATAAACAAACTTATATCGGCGGGATACCTTCGGAGGAATATTTTGCAGCCAAGGCCGCAGGCATTGATGTCCTGTCTCTTCAGACTCATGTGTCCGAGGAAGAAGCCGCTGTCGCAGTAGAAAAAGCTTTGGAAGAAGCAGGTGTTGAACCGGAATCGCTTGCGGGAAAAACCGCAGAAGAGGAAGAATCTTCAAGCGAACTTGAAAAAGGGCTTGAAAAAGCGGCCCTTGCCGAAGCCGGAGTTCCGGGCGGGGCCAGCGATGATGATTTAAAAACAAGAGCTGCCGAAGGAAAGCCCGAAGATCAG
>CAYOAW010000116.1:0-5735 GCA_964402095.1 uncultured Eubacteriales bacterium
GGACCTTTTCGGGGCGTGAATGGCGAGTCTCTGAAATCAGCAATAAAATCTGTCTTGTGCATCCCGGCAAGGAAATTTGTTGATTGTCTGTGTAATTATTATATCAAAAAACAGAAAAATTGACAAGTATTTACTTGTTTCCTCCCGCAGAAACGCTTCCTTTCAGTGTTTTTCTCAGCACTGCGTAACCGGTAACCGCCACAGCGAGCGAAAGCCATACAAGGAAGTTTATCCCGAACCGCGAGGGCTCATCCCAGCAGGTATAACCGATACAAAGATCGGTAAAAACAAATATCGAAAAGATGACCGGGGTTGCCGCCAGCGCGAAAATTTTCAGGGGCGCGTTAAAAGGCTGCCCTAAGTTTTTTTTGATGATATTGCGGTAAAGAATGACAGAAAAAATCAATACGGCGGGGACCGCCAGCACGGGGATAACAATTGCGCCGGAGATGCCTTCTTCGCTGAAGATGCCATGTTCGGCCAAACGGCTCTGGACAGCTCTGACAGCACCCGAGGAAAGGGCACCGGCGCACAGAACGACCAGGCTGTAAAGGAAAAGGCCCCATTTGCTGCTTTCAAGGCGGGGCAGTTTTTCGCCGGTATCCGCGTTTTTGCCCGCGCTCTTTTTATCCTGTACGGCAAGGATGGCGGTAATCAAAAGCCCCGCGAAGAATCCGGTGAAATATTCCCAATATCCCCAGGCGTTATTCATGAGCCATTGGGGAGGACTGTAAGTGTTCAGGTGGTACCCGCCGCTGCCGAGAATGTTGAAGATATCGGCCGCGAGGATCGACACAGCAAGGGAGGAACAGATCAGAAACATCAGCTTCGCAGTTATTTTATCTTTAAATATAAACAGGACCGTACCCATTACGGTTAAAGTACCGGCGACACTTGAAAGGATATTGACGGTTGTAAAATAATTGCGCCCGCCGACGATAAGCTTAGCCCAGCCGGCATCGTTAAAGTGCTGCAAATACACCGCCCACGGGTTGCCCGCAATGCCGTTCTCCGCAAGCCCTTTTATAAAGAGACGGTTGGCATCCCCGCAGGCTGCCTGCAACACAGGGTGCGCAAGCGTTGCCATAAAAAGATATTTGACGGTAAAATAGATACCGGTTACCAGCAAAAAGTCACGCAGGCGGTATTGCCTCGCGCTGAAATATCTGCCCATCAGAAAAGCGAAAAACGGAAGCCAGCAGAAGCCCAGACAAAGCATGATGAATACGCCCGAAACAGGGCTGCAGAAGATATTGTCCGTGGCACCGTCAAGAGCGCCGTTGAGAATTCCCGCAGGCTGTAAATTCAATGTGCCCCAGCCGTTGACTGTTACCGGCATGGAAACGACGAGCAGGGGCAGCAGGATATAATTCATTTTTTTGCGTTCCCCGAGCACCGAAACGAGGAAAAGGCAATAGGCCAGGGAAACGCAGAGCATCCCCCAAAAGGACCCGAACCCGGCGTCGCCCCTTATCCGCCACATTCCGCCTAAAATAAAACCGCCCATGATAACGATAAGCACCCGCTGCCAATTTCGGAGTCCGGCAGTCTGTTCCATAATAATTCTCCCGATATTCATATTTGCTCCCCTGCCGGCGTATACCCGCCGGCGGATGCGCTAAACTCATATATGTTAGCACAAGCTTGCCCAAGTGGCAATATCATCCGGCAAGGTTTGTTTAATGCCGTAAAAAACGCATCTTGCCCGTCTTTTTTTACCTGTTGCCGTTATAAACCTACCTGTTGGCTTTTTACCCTTTTAAAATATTTTCAAGATGTTATAATGGTTTCAAAGGAGGTGATCCGGTGAAGGTTCTCATTGAGATGGTCGACGGGCTGACCGAGGATGAGGTGATTATTCGCTGCTGCAGGGTGAATGAAACCGTTCAGACCATACAAAAATTTGCGCTGGAACAATCAGCTTCAGGGGCAAAAATCACCTTCTTTAAGCAGAATCAGGAATTTTATTTTCCGCTGGACGATGTTCTGTTTTTTGAAACGGAGGACGACCGTGTTTTCGCCCATACCGCGAACGACGCCTATCTCATTAAATACCGGTTGTATGAGCTTGAGGAAATTCTTCCCCGTCAGTTTATGCGGGCGGCAAAATCAACAATTGTCAATATTACGCAGGTGTATTCCATTACACGGAACCTGACCGCTTCAAGCCTCGTCAATTTTACCGGCAGCCATAAACATGTTTATGTGTCGCGGAATTATTATCAGCTGCTGCGGCAGCGTATCAATGAAAGGAACGGTTATTATGAAAAGTAAAAACATTTTTTGGGGATTATTCTTTTTATTGTCGGCGGTGTTTATCATTGCCAGCCAGACAGTATCTTTCGCTTCCGTGGGGATTATGAGTATTCTCGCGACAATTTTCCTTGCGGCGGTTATCATCAGCAGTTTGGTTCAGCTGGAATTTTTCGGCGTATTTGTGCCGTTCGCCTTCCTGTATATGATCTATGACGAACCGCTGAAACTGAAAATAATCTCCCCTTGGCTTCTTTTGGCATCCGCGGTTATGATCAGCATCGGTTTCAGCCTGATTTTCAGGAAAAGGCACAAAAGATTTGTCTATCCGCATTGGTCGGCGGACAGCTGCAGCCATACCGGCGAGAATCTCGACGACAATAATCCGCACGCCAAAGTGTCTCTCGGTTCATCCAGCAAGTATCTGCATGCCGATTGTTTGCAAAGCGGCCAGTTTGCCGCATCCCTCGGAGAACTGGAACTGTATTTTGACCAGGTGCAGCTCAGCCCGGGCGGAGCGGAAGTTTTTCTCGACTGCAATTTAGCCTCCATTAAACTTTATATCCCGAGGGGCTGGAATATAATCAACAAAATAAGCGCCTCGCTCGGCGAGGTGAAAGAAAATAACCGTCGGGAAAAACCAACGGAAAACGCGCCGCTGCTTACCCTTGCGGGCAATGTAAAGCTCGGCAGTATTGAAATCATGTATATCTGAGCAACGGCAGAAGCCCGCTGTAAAAAATCCGCTCTGTATGAGCGGATTTTTTATGCCATATTAACCGTTGCGGTAATTCAACGGGGAAACACCTTCCGTTTTCTTGAATATTTTTGAAAAATAGTTGCTGTCATTGAAACCGCAGTTAAACGCTATTTCGGTAACCGGCAAAGCGGTTGTTTTCAGGCAGGCTTTAGCCTGCTCGATTCTTATTTTGTTCAGGTATTCGTTAAATCCGCGCCCTGTTTTGGCCTTGAATATTTTGGATAAATAAGAACGGCTGACATAAAACATCTGCGCAACTGATTTCTGGTTCAAATCTTCGCCGTAATGTTCAAGCAGGTACACCGTAATTTCATCGACAAGCGATATTTCTTTTTCAAACGCCGAATCTTTTTTTAACGCGCGAAGGAAGTAAACAAAAAAATCAAGGAGCAGATTTTTGATGATTTCGGAGGAATACCGGTCATTGAGTTCCTGCTCGCTTTTTATTTTTTCAAACATGGTTCGGACGAATTTCACTTCGTAAATATCGAGTTTAACAGCTCTTTTATACAGAATATTGTTAAAATCGGCCGCAAGGGGCAAATTCATATAATTCAGGGGGATAGCAATGGCAAGAATTTTACATTTTAACAAGCCGGGATGAATCTTGTGTTTTAAACCGTTTGGGATGATGATCATATAGTTTTTATGCAGTTTGTATATTTTTTCCTCAATATAAAGTTCGCATTCGCCTGCCTGTAAAAAAAGCAGTTCAACATAATTATGGACATGGGTTTCGCCGCATAACGCGGCTTCGTCTTCGATTAAATTTTCGAAAATCCGCAGATCTTCCCTGTCAAGTTCGGACAATGGACCACCTCCCTGACTGATAGTATAACAATCGGACAAAAAAATCAAGAAATCCCGGTTTCTGAACAAAAAAATCAAGGCGGCATAAACCGGTTTTTACTACAATACTCCTGTAAACACAGAAACACCGACCGGTTCAAATAAAACACACATATAATATATCACAAACACTGTGAAAATAATGCGGGGTAAAGCAATGAAAACAGTCAAAACATTTCGGGATGAATGCAAAGACCAGCTGATGAAAAACAACAAAAAGAACTTCGCGGTTACGGTAGCGACTGTTTTCGCTGATTCTTTATGCAACATCGGCATTGCCTTTATTATGAAGTATATCACCGACGCGATGCAGCAAAAGGATTATTCCCTTTTGCTGAAGGCTGTGGCAATTTCGCTGGCTGCGGCTTGTGTGGCACTCGGTTTCAGTATTGTTCAAAAGACCTACCGCAACAGGTACCTGAAGCACGGGCTTTCACAGTTTAAAAAATTTATTTTTGAAAAGATACTTGACAAGTCTATCGGCGAATTCGCAAAGACATCGTCGGCAAAGTTTATCTCGGCATTTTCAAACGACCTCGGGCAGATTGAATCCAACTATCTTGCGGCAAATGTCCAGTTCTTTTACCAGTCTTCGCTGCTTGTTGGCGGGATTATCGCTATGGCGTATATCAACGCAAAGCTGATGGCCTGTGTGATGGCGGCAACCGTTATCCCGACCGTTGTTTCCTTAATCTATGGCAGGAAGATGACTGTTATGGAAAAACGGACATCCTCCAAAAACGAAGGATTTGTCGATCAGATGAAGGACCTGTTAAACGGCTTTATTGTGATTAAAAGCTTCCAGGCGGAAAAGGAAGTGATGAATCTTTTCAACGACAACAATTCCGAGCTTGAAGAGGTTAAGAGAAACCGCCGGGAAACGCATGACAAGGTTGGCATCATCAGCACGGCCTCTCAAATGTTTGTGACCATTGTACTGATCTGCATTGGCACATATTTGGTGTTCAAAGATCAAATGACAATCGGTTCCGTTCTGGCGTTTTACCAGCTCCAAAATTACGTGCTTGGTCCGCTGACAAAACTGGTTCCGCTTTATGTCAACAGAAAAGCCGCGGTTGCGCTGATTTACAAACTTGCGGATGCTGTTGAAAAAAAAGATGAGAACGGTGCTAAACTGCTGAAAACAAAGAGCCTTGAAAAAGCGATTTCTCTGCGGGGCGTCACCTTTGCATACGAGGAAAATAAGGATGTGCTGAAAAATGTTTCCGTTGATTTTATCAAGAATAAAAGTTATGCGATAGTCGGCGGGAGCGGCAGCGGAAAATCCACGCTGCTGGGCATGCTGCTCGGGCATTTCCGTGATTATGAGGGGAAAGTTTTGTTTGACGGCAGCGAACTGAAGGAAACGGCGCTTGAAAGCCTTTATGATATCGTATCCGTAGTTCAGCAGAATGTTTTTCTTTTCGACAGCAGCCTGAAAAACAATATCACTATGTTTAAAGATTTTGCCGATGATAAATATGACAGCGCTGTTGAACTGGCGGGTTTAACAGACCTTGTCAAAGAAAAAGGCGACGGCTACGAGTGCGGCGAAGGAGGCCGGAATTTATCCGGCGGCGAGAAACAAAGAGTATCCATCGCGAGGTGCCTGATCCGGGGGACACCTGTTTTGCTGATGGATGAAGCCACCGCTTCGCTTGACAATGCCACAGCTTATGCCGTAACAAGTTCTATTCTTGATTTGAAAGGGCTGACAAAAATTATTGTTACACATAAACTTGAGGAAAGTATTATGAGAAAATTCGACAGCATTATTGCCATGAACAACGGCACTGTTGCGGAAACCGGAAATTTTGAGGAACTGATGAGCAGGAAAGGATATTTTTATTCCTTGTTTAATGTTTCGCAATAA
>CAYOAW010000117.1:0-5617 GCA_964402095.1 uncultured Eubacteriales bacterium
ATTGGTAATTAATTTGGGGCTGTCTCACTTTTTTCATTGTGCGTCAGCCCCTTTGAAATAATCAAAATTATTCAGTAACCGTTTATGACACTGTCACACTGCTATCTTGCCTGATCAAGGTCATGGCCTTCTGCGTTTTTTGATCGGTCAGTGTTAAGTTGTTACCCTTAAATTTAAAATCACAGGTTCTGCTGTAATCAATCATAATGAAAGTAAAGTAAAAAGTAATCGTATCGGCCTTTTTATCAATTTTATAAGTGCCGTTGATATCAGCCTCGAAACCGAGATTAAAAAAGTCAATCGGCAAATTTACCTTTCCATCTTCGGTAAATTCAAACACAATGTTTCCCGTTGAGTTTGCCCATTTCCCGACAATTTTCTTTTCCGGATCCTTGATGACAAACACATAGGTACAAGCAAGGGCTGCCACCAAAACCAAAGCAACAAAAGCGCCAAGCAATTTTTTCAATATTCTTCCCCCTAAATATTATCGATTGCCATACATTTCGGCAGAAAAATTATAAAACAAATATTTCTGTTTGTCTATAGTTTCAATCTGTTCCGGTTAAGCATGCGGCAAGCTTTCAGATATTTTCGATCAATACGCTTATAATTTTAACATCCTGCGCAGGTTTATCTCTTGCGTCCACATTAACATCGGCAATTAAATCGACAACTTCCATCCCCTCATAAACCTGGCCGAAGACTGTGTGTTTAAAATCAAGCCAAGGAGTACCGCCGGCTTTTTTATAATTCTCGCGCGTTTCGGCAGGAAATCCTTTGTCCTCAAGCTGCTCCATTTGAAGCAGAATATCATCGCTGACAGAATTTGCCTGGACAATAAAGAATTGGCTGCCGTTTGTGTTCCTACCTGAATTGGCCATTGAAAGAGCGCCCCTGAGGTTATGCAGATCGATATCAAACTCATCCTCGAAAGCTGTTCCCCATATACTTTTACCGCCGCAGCCCGTTCCGGTAGGATCGCCGCCCTGAATCATAAAATCCTTTATAACGCGATGAAATATCAACCCGTCATAATAGCCGCTTTTTGCGTGGCCGATAAAATTTTCAACCGCTTTCGGCGCAGCAGCAGGAAACAGCCGAATTTTTATCTTGCCCATTGTCGTGTCAAGCGTTGCGACAGGCTCGCCTGCCGCCGGTTTTTCCAGTTGTGATATCATAGTAATCCTCCAATTTAATTTTATAACAGTTTAACACCTGAACGGTAAAACTTCAATACAATAATTCATTTTAAGCGAAAGACAACCTTTACATAAGTTATGAGCCAACCGGGCACAAAGGGTACAAAAATTGCCTCCGAACGGCTTTTCGCTTCCGGAGACAATTTTCAGCTATAAATATGTTGGCGTCATATGCAACCGCTGCATTGAAGGCGTCTATTTTACTTTTTCTTTTTAAAAACGTAAATCACAACAAAAAGAGCAATAATAACAAGAGCGGCAATCACCGCAGCCGAAATCATTTTACCGGACGAATTACTGCCGCTCAATGTGTTCCCGGCTGTTGTGGTGACTGTATCGGCAGCAGATGCTCTTGTTTGGGTAACAGCTGCGGTTTCGGCGGATGTGCTTTGGCTGACAGTTGTGCCGGCGGCCGTATGAGAGTCATTTACGGATGACGGTACTGTCGAAATATTTTCACCGGCGGCCGAAGTAACTGCGGGAACGGCTTTAACTGTACCGTTGGTAATAACGGATGCAATGGTTGCATAATTTACATTGGCAAAATCACCGACAGTTAATTCCACCGCCGATGAGCCTTCCCAGCCGGGGTTAATTTCAAACTTTACATTAAGCATTGCCCCTCCGGCAGTTAAACCTTCGGCATGAATAAATGAAAAGTTTATCGTTGAAATATTTCCCTCTGTTTTGTATTCCGGATTGACCGAAGACATCCCGCCTGATGCTGCCGAACCAAGTGTATTGCTTTTATATGTCAATTTGGTATTATCATATTTCAGCAGAAATTCCGCTGCGGCGAGTCCGGAATTCTTTGTTATGTTCAATGTAACATCAACTGTATCCCCTGCTGCACCGGACGCACTGCTGACATTTAATTTAACGGCATCCGCGGCATTCACAGCCATTGGCAGACACACAAACCCTGCGGCTAAGATAAAAGCCAAAACCGGTAAAAGCGCTTTTTTTACGATTGATTTGTATTTCATAAAACCCTCCGAATTTTTTAATGGCACTCAACCTGATATATTGCGGCAGGAGCCTGATTATTTCTTCCTTTTTAACAGTATGACCGCAGCCGCGGCAAGAACAGCAACAACGGCAGCAATGATAACAATAAAACCGATTGTTTTCGGGGAAGCAGATTTACCGTCATTTTCCGCTGAAGTGCCTGCTTGTGTTGTATTCACTCCGGATTCCGAAACAGCAGCAGAGGTCGCCACGGTTTCCACATAATAAAATCCGTCGTCCTTAACCTCAACTTCTTTACCGTTTTCTTCAAGATTTGTTTTAACATCCGCCTTCTGGCTCGGGGTAAGATCGGAAACATCACCGCTCCACTTTGTTATTCCGGCATTTTCCGCAGCCTTTGAAACATCATCCTGCCGGACCTTGATTTTCTCGGTAACAGGCACCGCAGTAGTCGCCGAAACGGCTTTTGTTGTTGCGGCGGCTGACGGGCTTGTTGTTGACAAAGCTTCAGTTGCATTTATAACGGTCACAGGCTTCGTCGTCACCGTTGCCGGTTTTGTTGTTACCATGTAGGTTGTTGACACAGGCTTTGTTGTCGTGGCAAGGCTTGTCGTTAATGCAGGCTTTGTTGTCGTGACAGGGCTTGTCGTTGATGCAGGCTTTGTTGTCGTGACAGGATTTGTTGTTGCAGGTTTTGTCGTTGCTGCAGGCTCTGTAGTAGTTGCCGTTGAAGAACCGGAAACTTTCACACTTCCGTTTGAAATGGTTTTTGCGATTTCTTTGTAATCGCCGCCGGCAAAAGTGGTGGTTGTCAATGTCAGCGGTGTTGTACCGGACCAACCGGATTTAACTGTAAAGGTGACATTAAGCATAGAACCCTCAGCCGATATTTCGCTGAGAGATATGAATGAATCATTGATGGTTGTGAAATCACCCTCAGTATTAAATTCAGGATTTACGGATGACATTCCGCCCGCTGCAGCCGAACCCGGCGAATTGCTTTTGTAAGCCAATTTTGTATGGTCATATTTTAACAAAAATGTTGCCGCAGCAAGTCCCGAGTTCCCCGAAATATTAATGGAAATAACAACATCATCACCGGAATCAGCGGTTTTGCTGCTGACTGACAGCGAAACTGATGCCGCGTTTGCGGACAGTGGCAATGACAAGACACTTGCAGCTAAAACAGCTGCTAAAAAGAAATGAAGCGCTTTCTTTATTACAGTATTTGATTTCATATTTATCCCTCCGGTTTTTATTTTTCATTCATGAATTTTTGAGCATCGCCCAGCTGTTTTTCCGCTGTGCAAGGAAATATTTCCACTATAATATAATATTAAAATAATAACCAATATAAATCATAGAAGAAAAACGCGTATTTGTCAACTGAAATTATGACACATTCGAATGTTCGTCATATGTCCGCCGCTGTTTCTCACGGCCCGGCGTATTCATCAGCTGATTAAACTAAAACAATACCACCGTTGTGATGCTTTTGGCCGAAAGCGCAATTGTTGACGCAAAGCTGCCGCAAAAGACTTTTTCGTAATTCTTATCGGCATCGGTTGTATAAATTTCCATCTCTTTACAAGTGTTTTTCAAGTGTATTTCGGTTTGCTTTTCGGTGTTGTTGATCATAACAAGGGTCAGCTTCCCCTCGCTTTTAAACGCAACGGCATCAATACCGCTGAGATTGTTGCCGGCAATGACCTTTACCCGATAAGCGCCTTTGCATATGTTGCCTGTAAATTGACGGTAAGCAAAATAGCGCTTGTTATAATGAATCTCCGAATACTGCGGATCAACCCGAAGCAAGGTGTCGCTTTTAATTTCCCCGCTGTTTTCATCCGCCAAACCGACCGCTGTCCATGATTGCCATGAAGCTGCATTGAGCAGTGTTAAATCCTGCTGAATGACATTTGCCATATACAAGGCGCTTTCGACCGAATTCGAATCAAGAGAGCATGGCAGTTCACACCATTCGCTCATGTAAAACTTTTTATCCGGGAAACAAGCAGAGAAACGTTTGCCCGCAATCCATTTTTCAGAATATTTATTATCCATCCAATAGGAATGCCCGCTGTACGTTTCGCAAAATTCGGACAATATCTTGCTTTTGAAAAACTTGTTTTGATATTCAAGCCAATCAGCAGACATGCATCCGCTTTCCGGCCCGCTTAGTTTATAAGCAGTATGTCTTTCTTCCATATTGACAGCAAAAAGTTCGAGAAGTTCCACAGCTTCATCAGCCGTATAATGACAGCCTTCCTGCCCGACCCAGTCACCGCCCCATCCCCATTGCGGCTCGTTAATCGGCGAAATATAGGTCACCGGATAGCCGAGGCTGACAAAGTGGTCAGCCACCGCAAGAACATAATCGACAAACAGCTGATAATTCTCTTTTGGCAGGTTGGAACTGTCGGCGGTTAATCCTCCTGATGCCTGCCCGCTGGCAGTCATTGAAAAATGAGGGCTGTTGCAGAAGAGTATGATGCTCGACGCGCCGTTTTTTACCGCTAAATCCATCATTTTTCTTGCATTTGCATCTTTGCTGAAATCAAGTTCATATTGTCCGGTTTGTTTGTTGTATACATAAAAGCTTTCGGTTTTTGTCCAGTCGCCCCAAATCCGGCTGTTTGGGTTTTCTTTTTCGCCGCCGCCGATATTGTAACGGTAAATGTCAAGCCCGAGACCCTCTTCATCATTAAAAAGAAGTTTTGCCACTTGACTGTCAATTGCCGTATTGCCCACATACTGCGGCCACCATGCGCCGCTTGTCCCCCAGCCGTCAAATTGCAGATATGTTTTGTTGTCATTTATTCGAATTGCATTTCCGTCAGTTAATCCAAAGGTGAAAACCGAGACAAAAAAGCTTACCGCCGCAGCGAAAGCAGGCACTGTTTTTTTCAAAATTCCGAATAGTGTCATTGCCTCACCCCATACGAATAACGAGTCAACCTAATAAATAAAATATAGCACACATCTATGGCGCTTGCAAGGACGAACAAATATTCTGATTTCTGACTCTTAATGAAGTGTGCTGCGCACATGATGTTCCGATTTCATCGGAATGATGTTAATCGCAAGCAATTAATGATGCGATGTTTGCCCTCTTATGCGCCGCAGCGCGCATCATCAGCGAAGCGGCATCATATGCGCAGCATACATCATTTGCCTGTTAGGGCAAACATCATTGAAAAAAGCACTTCCAAAGAAGTGCTTTTTTCATGGCTGGGGTGGGTGGATTTGAACCAACGAATGACGGAGTCAAAGTCCGTTGCCTTACCGCTTGGCTACACCCCAAGATATTCAAGATTTTCTATTTAAAATACGCAAAGCTTGCGCCTTGCGTACTTTAGTCAAAATGGGGTGGATAGTGGGATTCGAACCCACGACATCCAGGACCACAACCTGGCGCTCTAGCCGCTGAACTATACCCACCATAT
>CAYOAW010000118.1:0-5268 GCA_964402095.1 uncultured Eubacteriales bacterium
GGTTACCCGGCTGTCAAAGTCAGTCAGGGAATAAATGAACAATCCGCCCTTCAGAATGAGATTTTCAGCGTATTTTGATGCTTCCACACGGCGCAAAAATTCCTCTTGACAGAACAGCTGCAAGCAAAGCTGATAGCTCCTGCCACTTGTCAGTGCTTTGTTTTTCAATCGCATAAGCACAGATGCCGCTATATCAGGCATTCAGCATTACCTCCATCAGATCCATGACCTTTTTATAAAGACGCATCTTTTTAGCATAATTTGAAAGGTTGCTGAGGTTTTTTTTGTCATCGGCAATATAAGCGTTGATTGCTTTATTAAAAAGTTCATTATCCAACTTTGTACGGTATTTAAAACAATCACAAACAGTACGTTCACGGTCATACACACTAAGGGTTATGCCGCCAAAATCATCCGTAGTCTTCCCGAGTGTATAGAAATCTTTTTGAACATAGTAAGCCTTTAGCGGAACAGCATCTATACAAAGCTTTGCCCTTGAAATTGTACGAGGAACCGCAACTGTCCAAAGGCGTGGCGCAAAATCGCTGTATCCATAATGGAACAGAGCAGATTCCACACAAACAATCCCTTCGGGCAAAAGTGAAGAGAGTATTTTTTCTTCTGTTAAATCGTTACTTCCGGGGAGCCGGTAATAGCCATGATGGACACGCTCGATATACCCATCTTTACAAAGGGCTGCTACATCGTAAGTTGTGAGCCCCGCAGCAACAAAATCTGCTGTTTTTGCAATGCCGTCTGACTTTATTATTGTATTTTTTGCAATATCTGTTTTAATCAAAAACTCTCCAACTTTCCTTACACAAATTTTGTACACTGTGTATGAAAAATATTTTATCACACAAGTTTAAATTTCACAACAATTTTTCGCACACACTAATTTATTTTTGTATGAATAATATTTTTACAAGCTGTTGAAAATCGAGTTAAAACGGGATATATTTTTTTGGATTAAACCGGCAGTATATTCAGCATTCCTTGCATTTCAGGCTGACAACAGCTGTTTTCGGAATAATAAAAGGCTTTGAGATATCTGCTGCACAGGTAAACGGTTTCACCGTATCGGGATGCTCAAAGGTGTTGTGTGCGTGCATATCTTCATTATACAGTACGGTCATATCCGCTGTGTTTTGAAGATTAACACCGACTGATTCCAATGAGATTTCCATGTCCGTTTCTGCGGAAAGATTTGCTAAAGTAACCGTTGTGTATCCATTTTTGCGGGAAGCCGAAACAGAAACACTGCAGTTGAACTCATCATTACCGGTAACCGCTGTTTGAATTGCGGAACCGCCCTGATGATCCTTAAACATATCAAAAACATGGTAAGTCGGTGTTACAATCGAATCGCCGCCGCTTGCAAAGAAAAGGCAGTGGAGATTGTTAACAAGCTGCGCCACATTAGCCATCATAATTTTTTCACAGTTATTGTTGAAGATATTCAATGTCAGCGCCGTTACGACAGCATCACGGACGGTACTTTGCTGTTCAAACAGATTATATCCTTTGCTTGGGCCGGAACCTTCCGGGTGCCAGCACCCCCACTCATCAATTGCCAGTTTTACCCGGTTATCCATGCCGAAGCCCTGCAAAATATGCCAGTGACGGAGCAGTATTTCTTCCATTTTATTGGCTTGAGAAAGCATGCGGTACCACTCGTCTTTATTGAAATTCAAGGCATCGCCGGCACTGCCGCAGTAATAGTGCATCGCAAGACCATTGATTTTTACGCCAGAATTTACGATGGTTCTGCAAAATTCCTCCGACCATTTATAATCGGAGCCGTTTGGTCCGCAGGCAATCAAAGCCGCAGTGTTGTCTGTGTTTTCCATCAGCGTTGCGTATCTGCGGTATTCATTCCCGTAATGGGCAGGGCTCATATTGCCTCCTCCGCCCCAGTTTTCATTGCCGACACCCCAGTATGGTATATTAAAAGGATCAGCGCTGCCGTTTATTTTCCTTTCCGCTGCCATCGAGGTTGTATTTTCATTTGAAAGGCAGTAATCCATCCAATGGCAAATATGCAGCGGCGTTGAGGAAGTCAGATTGGCAGCGAAATATGCCTTTGCGCCTACAGCTTCACAAAAATCCATAAATTCATGCGTACCGACAGCATTGTTTTCATACCTGCCGTCGTTTGGCGTCCACCAGTTTCTTCTGACCGGGCGTTCTTTGCCGATTCCGTCGCGCCAATCATAAGTTTCCGCAAAGCATCCGCCGGGCCAGCGGATTACCGGAACGTTAATTGCCTTCAATTTATCGATAACAAACTTCCTGAAGCCGTTGATATTCTCAACTTCGGAATTGTTTCCGACCCATAGTCCGTCATAAAAAACCCCGCCGAGCTGTTCCGTAAAATGGCCATAAATCTCGGGAGCAATCGTTCCGATGCTTTTTGGATACACGATATATATTTTTTTCATCCCAAACCTCCGAACTTTTTTATTATTCAATTATATATTAATCAAAAAAATGTGCAAGCAAATAATGAAAACGAATGCCGGATTATTTTTAACTGTTTTTGTAATATTTTTTAACATTTTGTAAAACAACAGATAACCCGTTGACATTCAGAAAAATTTGCGCTATAACATAATTGAGATTGGCACTCAAGGGCCTAGAGTGCTAATCCAATAAACCAAATTTATTATAATGTAAAGGAGTTGTTATTCATGGCAGGAATGGTTCCCTTCAACAGAAGGAAGAACGAATTGACGACCACTGGATTTGAAGATTTTTACAACATGCTTGATGACTTTTTTACGGACAGCTGGCCCGGCAGAAGAAACCTTATGACTGACACTTTCAAGCTGGATGTAAAAGAAGAAGAAAAGAGCTATACCATTGAAGCAGAACTTCCGGGTGTTAAGAAAGAAGAAATTAATATTTCCCTTGATGACGGAAGATTGCTCATCTCTGTAACGAGAGACGAAAAGATTGAGGACGAAAAGAAAGGTTATGTACACAGGGAGCGGCGTTACTGCTCCATGCAACGCAGTATTATCCTTCCGGACGCCAGTTCCGAAGGAATTAAGGCAAAACTTGATAACGGAGAACTGACCGTGACGGTTCCCAAAAAAGAGAAAAAAGACACTTCTGTAATGATAGATGTCGAATAAAGCTATAATCAAAAAAACCGCGTCACAGGCCCGTGGCGCGGTTTTTTGTATGTTTGCCTTATCTACCCGGCATCCTTCTTCGGCAATTTTTTAACCGCGGCAAAAATCAAGGGACCGGCAAAATAGAAAATAAGCACCGCGTAAAACCAATAAGAAATGAATATCTCACCGGCAGTATTGTTCATCAAACCGATAAGCACATACCATACAACAAATATCCCCGACCAAATCATACTTTTCGTTAAAGAATCCCGCATACTGGCCGGCTTTGCGAACCAGGCAAAAATGAACGTCAACAGCGCAGACCCAAAAAGCACCAGCAGAATATTCAGCATCAAACTGCGGTCAGAAAAAAGATCCGTTAAACTTGTTTCCGTAATTTCGGGATCCTTCGGAAAATATTTGTCAAATACCAGATTTAATCCAAAAAATGCAATTCCCCAGGAAATGAACGCGATTAAGCCCAAGAGGACATCTTTTATATATTTTTTCATTCACGGTTCCCCCTCCTTCATTGAGTCTTTTGCTTTAGTGCGGATAAGCGATTTCAGCAATAATAAAAGCAATAATAAACAAGCCAAGCAAAAAAGGAAACACACCGATAATTGCCCTGTCCTTTTTAACAAACGCGACTATTTCAGCAGCAAATCCCGCGATGCCGACAGTAAAAATGAGCTGTGACGGTATAGGAGCAGGTACACCCTTAAGCGCAAACAAACTGAAAAATCCCAAGCAGAGAATAACTGCCCATTTGCCAAGCATTGTTTTCGGGAACCAGTATATTTTTCTGTCCTTCATCCCTGTCATCTCCTAAAACCGAGGATTTTATACTTCCTTCCCTCAATTTTATTTTATACACTTTTTTGCAATAATGTCAATATATCACAACATTTACAATAATATCCCTGCAACAATTTATACATTATTCAAATAAAAATGAGGCGCCCGGCAATACAGCAGGCACCCCGTTTTTATTTGCTTTAAATTAATCCTCTTTTAAAAGAGCTATCTGCCCGGGAGAAAGCCATATTCCCGCAGTTTGACCCATCTGAACATCTTTAATCCCGATCGGATCGGTATGGGTGCCTATATTTCTGAATGTATTGCCGTAATCGCAGCGCATCAGATTGAAACCGGTTTTAAGGGTTATGCTGACATAAGTCGTCTCCTCCGGTGAGTTGCAGCAGACAACATAATAAGTTTTACCTTCCCCGTCATAAAATCTGGAAAAAATCAAAGGCACATCATCATTCGATTCAACTTCAAGCACATTGCCGAAAGGTTCAAACAGCGGCATACCGCCATAAGCTTTGCCTACATGGTAACAGGTATCAATTTTAAGCCGGGTTATAATTTCGCCGCAATAGTTATTGAACACACGATGGACCTCAGACATATCGGCAAACGCCTGCGTGCGCTCGCCAAGCTGATTTATAGGGGCATTGCGGTAATTATCCTGAATACCGGTCAGCTGAATAACATACCACGAAACACCGGCCGCGCCGTGGGCAACGGAAGTCCCGAGCTGCCATTGAAGGTCGTTCTTTGAAGGGCAGCGGTACCGGTAATGCCCGCAGGACAGGCAAATGTTGAAAAACGGCACATTATGGCGTTTTGAAGCGAGGTAGTATTCTTTTAGGTTCTCAAAATAAACATCCAACCCGTCAAACTCATCCTGCATCTGCGCGTAGCAGTCATACGATAGAAGTTTTGCATGGCCTTCGTCAACAACACGGTCAAGATAGTCCGAGAGGTTGCTTGAACCGATACGCGGAGCCATCCAGGCAAACCAAGGCAGTAAATTAAGATAAGCAACCAGATGCGGCGCCATTTCATCCTGAACCCTCAGCGCGGTAAAGGCATCTGCAGCTGCCGCCGCGTCCGGCTCGTCACCGGCAAAGAAGCCGTATACCGCCGGGTGTGAGCCATAGTCATCCAGCACCTGCCGGAACAGCTCCCGGTATCCGTCCTCGCCGAGTTTTGTAAGATTACGCCAATGGGTGCGGTAGTCACGCATGATAACTTTGATATCCAGCTCCGCGGAACGGTCGAGCAGCTTGAGAACTTCTGCTTTATCATCAGCCGAATAACTTGGCGACATGGCAAGTGTAATGCCCAAATCCCGCCACAT
>CAYOAW010000119.1:0-5243 GCA_964402095.1 uncultured Eubacteriales bacterium
GAATAAAATATAACAGGAAAAATAAACCCGGATATTGTATAATTTTCTCTCATGGTATAAAATATTATCAAGATGTTTTTGGGGATGTGAACATGCGCTCAAAATCAATAAAAATGGTTTGCTTTTTGCTGCTGCCGGCAATACTTGCCGGTTACGCGGTCGCAAAGCATCATGAAAATATAGCCGCGGGAAACGCGTCGGCAACATCGGCTGTCTCGGCCGTTTCCACGGTATCGGCTGTGCCGGGCTCTTCGGGCGCAGCTGTGCAAACAACGGTTTCAACCACTGCCAAACAACCGGTATTTCAGCATAAAAAGCAGGAACCGGAAATCGGAACAGCTCAGTCAATCACCGATTACCAGAAAAACTATGCCTTCGGAATACAGTATCCCGTGACGGGAAATGCCATTATTGATAAACAGATAAAAGCCGCAGCCGAAAGATTCGCGGCCGATTTTACGAAACAAGCCGGCGGTTATAAAGCCGGTTCCGCAGCGGGCAAAGCGGTGATGGCTGTTGATTACAAAGCCTATATCGAGACGGATAAACCCGCGCCGGCAAAAGGTGCCGCGGGTTCAAAAAGCGGCACTTACAGCTATTTAAGCCTTGTATTTGATGTGACGGTTGATATCCCCGGCGGAAATATCCACAGCAGAAAAATAAAGACATGTTTCTTCGATCAAATAACAGGCAAAATGCTCGGCCCGGGGGATGTTTTTACCGGGAATTATCTCAGCTTGATTTCAAAAAATATCATTGCCTGCTGCAAAAACGACAAGACCTACCGCGCGCACACGAAAGATGCGGTGTTTTTAAAAAACACCGCGGCAAAGGCCGAAAATTTTTCAAGCTTTGCCGTTGTAAAAGGATATGCATTTTTTTATTTTGACAGGCAGCGGATTCTTCCCGAAAAATTCGGATGCATCAGTATTCCGGTACCGGTGGCAGAACTGTACAGAGTTTTAAAGGTAAAAATGACCGGACTGGAAGTGCTTCAGCCGGTACAGCCCGGTGACAAGCTATTGGCGTTAACCTTTGACGACGGCCCGCGCCCGTCGGTGACAAACAGAATCCTTGATGCGTTGGGAAAAGCCGGCGGAAGAGCCACATTCTTCACGCTGGGGCTGATGATTGACGGAAAAGCCTCAAACAATGCAATATTAAGAGCGTACAGAATGGGCTGTGAGATCGGCAATCATTCTTACAGCCATAAAAAATTCACGACAAGGCTCAGCGCCAAAGATTTGCGGTACCAAATCGACCAGCCAAACCGTATGATCAAAAGAATTACAGGGGAAAGCCCAAAACTTTTCCGTATACCTTACGGATACGTGAATGCGAAAGTGATTAAAAATGTGCATATGCCCCTTATCAACTGGAATGTCGACACGAAGGACTGGGCCTATAAAGATATTGACGGAAAACCCCGCAGCAAAACGCAAAGAAACAAAGACCTGCAAAAGGTGGTCAACTCTATTCTGAACAGCGCGGAGGACGGAGATATTGTCATTATGCACGATATCTACACTTTTTCCGCGGATGTGTGCGAAAAAGTTATTCCGGAACTTGTCAAAAGAGGGTTCAAACTTGTAACCGTAAGCGAAATGTTTGAAGCGAGAGGAAAAACGCTGAAAGACGGTGTAGTTTACACAAACGCCAATAAATAAAACGATACAGCGCAGCAACAGGCTCAAACGAATTTTCTCGTTTGAGCCTGTAAATTTAACGTCAAGGCGTTAATCTGTCAAGTCTTCCATTCTTGAAACGAGCGACTCGTTTCGTGTGGCGGATATATTGTTGATAAAAAATACATCTTTTGCCTTTTTGGCTTTCGCGAATGCTGCAAGATCGCCGTCCCAATAACGGTAATCAATGACATGGATCGTTTTATAATGGGCGACAAGGAACGGAATTAAAGCATTGCCAAAGGACTCTTTAACAACGATGCAGGAAGCGTTGCCGGCCGTTTCTTGATTGCTGATAACGGTATATGAATTGTCTCCGCCGATAAAGGCGTTGTATTTGGTGCCGGCAGACCAATCGCTTACATCGGTGATAACACTCCAGGGAATGACTTTTCCTTTGCTGTCTGTGTATTTCATCAGGGTGTCGTTAAAAGGTTTGTAAGCATCTACCGTGTCGGGATGTTTAGTAAGCGCCGGATTTTTGTCTGTTTCGGAATAAAATGAACCGAGGAACCCTTTAAAACTGACTTTCTGATATTTTGAAAGAGGAATTGCACGGAATCCTTTCGCCTTTGCCAACTGTTCATAGCCGTAATAAGCACCGAGAGCGGTCCAGTGGTGGTCAGTCCGGAAATAAATATATTCGGCTTTGTGTGCCATCAGGGTGTCATAAATACTTACGGTTTTAACGGTTTCGCTCATGGAACCGTACATATATTTTATCGCTTTGTTTTGGTCGGAACTGTTGATGCTGTTGCGCAGGCTGTCAGGTATTATAATTCCTATCCCGGTCGGCACAATCATGTCATACACCGTGGAAATTCCCTTCAGCTTTGCTGCCGCTTTGCTTATTTCCGCCGCATAACGGTCCGCTGTTTTTCTTACAAAGGTATAATATTCATATGCCTGGTCTCCGGCAAGCAAAACCGAATTCAGTTCCTGTGTTTTTATCGGTTCGGCCGGTTTTTCGGTGGTTTGCTCAACGGTGGTTTCGGCCGGGGGGGCAGTCGTTATAACGGGAGCCGGGGGCCTGGTCGGAGCGTCCGGAATATCGTCCCCCTTCTCCACATCGCCGCTGATCTGCACGGTATTGATTCCGTACAGCTTTTTCAGGTCTGAGTTTGCCGACACCATTTGCTCACGCAGCGGAAAAGTGTCCGAAAACCACAAGTCAATCCCTTCAAAATAACTGCCGCTGAACAGCGACTGCATACTGAACTGCGGAAAAGCGGTAAGCTTCCGCTTTTCGCTTTGCGAAACGGACGGCCGCAGCGGAAGAATAAAGGCGAGAATAAACCCTAAAGCCAAAACCGCAAAAAATGACGGAATCAGCAATTCTTCAAGCGACGCAGTTCTGCGTTCCTTTTTTTCATCAAATTTTATTCTGATTGAATTCATAAACCGGAGCTCCTGCCTTAAAACTGAAAATATAGAAACGGATTGTATGTGTTGCCGACCAATGCCAAGGTTGAAAGCAAGATAATAATAACAACGGCCGATACCTGAGCAATGGCGATGGCGTTTGTGTATGCGGGATTGCTGCCTGCTTTGTTTTTAAGTTTGCTGCCGAGCTTTTTAATTGCCGGTGTTACCGCAATAACAGCCGCAATGACGAAAAAGCAATTATTGAGCCACATCGTTTTAGCCTCAAAGCTGTAAAACGGATTGCCGTTCGCACAGAATAAACCCTTCAGTACAACCCATACCAGGGATATGCGGCGGAAGCGGAACAGAATCCAACCGAAGAATACAACCGCAAGCAAATATACATGGCTTAAAAAGCCGGGGATTCTGTCGAGAATTTTGCCGAGAGCGATTTTTTCAAGCGAAATAAACACAAAGAAATACAGCCCCCACAGGACAAAGTTCCAGCTTGCGCCGTGCCAAAGCCCGGTCAGCATCCATACAACAAACAGGTTGAAAATAGTGCGTGCAAGGCCTTTGCGGCTCCCGCCCAAGGGGAAATAAACATAATCTCTGAAAAAACTGCTCAGCGAAATATGCCATTGCCGCCAGAACTGTGATACCGATGACGCCGTATACGGATAGTTGAAGTTTTCTTTATAATGAAAACCAATCATCAGGCCCATGCCGATCGCCATATCCGAATAGGCGGAAAAGTCCAGATAAATCTGCAGCATAAACAAAAGAACACCGAGCCATAGAAGCATGGACGGTTTTCCCGATAATGTTTTGATGTTGGCGGCCAGCATGCCGGCATTGGAGGCAACCGAGTCCGGCAGCAGGATAGAATTTGTCAGGGACGCGCAGGTATTTGCCAGGAGAGCTTTTTTGCCGAGCCCGGCAGCAAACCGCATGATGCCTGCGCTGAACTCAGCGGGGGTTGACTGCCGCACCAGCAGCTCATTTGAAATGTCTTTATAACGCACAATCGGACCGGCGATACAAACATGGAACAGGCTTTTATACATAAGCAACAGCCAAAAGTTATGCTGTGCGGGAATCTCGCCGCGGTAAACATCGATGACATATGACAGAATTTGGAATGTATAAAACGAAATGCCAATCGGCAGCGCAATGCTGGGCACCACGGCAGGATATCCGGTAACAGCCTGTATATTTGCAAGCGTAAAACTTCCGTATTTAAATATGCCAAGCAGGCCTAAACTGAAGACACACGCCAAAACAAGCCACAACTTTGCTCTGCCGGTGCCGCGGGAATGCTCGATACCCAGTGAAAACAGCCAGTCGACCAGCGTCATTCCGACCAGCAGCAGCACAAACTTAGGCTCGCCCCACGCATAAAACACCAGAGAAAAAATCAATAGAATGACATTTTTTGTGCGTATATCTTTTGCCAGGCTGTAACATAAAAGATTAAGCGGTAAAAAAACATATAAAAAAAGCAGATTCGAGAAAACCATATACTATTTATTCCTTAATATATTCATTGAACTTTTCGAGCAGCCTTACCCCGGCGATAGCTTTCATATAAAGCCCGTCTTCGCGGAACTCTTCTTCAAGGACAACGCCTTCGCGCCTCAGTTCGGCCGCATCGGCTCCCGCGGAGTAGGGGAAAAGAAATTCAGCCTGCCTTCGGGTTGGCGGAAGCGCCTTTGCAATTTCCGCCAGAAGTTTTTCAAGCCCCTGCCCTTTCAGGGCGGAAATCATAACCGCTTTGCCGATAACGGGCAAATCTAAAATCCCGGGAGCGAGGTCGCATTTGTTCATCACTGTTATAACCGGCGTATTTCCGCATTCAAGATCATCCAGGAGATCGTTTGTCACTTTCAAATGCTCGGCGCACTCCTCGCTGGAAGCGTCGCAGACATTCAGAATAACAGACGCGGAAGCTGCTTCTTCAAGCGTGGATTTGAATGCCTCAACAAGATTGTGGGGCAGGCGGCGTATGAGTCCGACGGTGTCAATGAGCATAACATTGCGGCCGTCCGGCAGTGTGAGCGCGCGGGAGGTCGGGTCCAGTGTCGCAAAAAGTTTATCCTCAACCAAAACGCCCGCCTGTGTCAGCGCATTCATCAGGGTGGACTTGCCCGCGTTGGTGTACCCGACGATTGCTACGCTTTCAACGCCTGTTTT
>CAYOAW010000120.1:0-5220 GCA_964402095.1 uncultured Eubacteriales bacterium
CAAGGGCTTAACCGATCATGCTGTTTGTTCAAATTGGGAGTTGTACAGTTCTGCGTAAAATCCATTTTCTGCAATCAATTCGTCATGATTCCCATGCTCAACAATATCCCCGTCCCGCATAACAAGAATAATATCCGCATTTTTAATGGTTGAAAGCCTGTGCGCAATAATAAAGCTTGTTCTGCCTTCCATAAGGGCATCCATCGCTTTTTGAATGCGAATTTCTGTTCTGGTGTCAACAGAAGATGTCGCCTCATCAAGTATGAGAACCGGTTTGTTGGCAAGAATGGCTCTTGCTATAGTAAGCAGCTGTTTTTGTCCTTGCGAAACATTGTTTGCCTCCTCATTGAGGACCATATTATACCCGTCCGGCAGCGACTGAATAAAATGATGCGCATGTGCGGCTTTTGCGGCTTCTATCACCTCTTCGTCGGTTGCCTCGAGCCGCCCGTACCGGATATTTTCCATTACGGTGCCTTTAAAGAGCCAGGTATCCTGCAGCACCATGCCAAATGCGCTGCGCAAATCACCGCGGTTGAAATTATTGATATTATGCCCGTCCAATAAAATTTCTCCGCTGTTAACATCATAATATCTCATCAGCAGTTTAACTATTGTGGTTTTTCCCGCGCCTGTCGGGCCGACAATCGCTATCTTTTGGCCTTGTTTTACAGCTGTGCTGAAATCCTTGATGATAATCTGGTCCTCATTGTATCCGAACCTGACATCCCTAAATTCGATATTTCCCTCGATTTTTTCAAGCTTGACCGGATTTTCAGCGGTCTGATCTTCTTCCTTTTCCTCAAGAAACGCAAAGACTCTTTCCGCCGCTGCCGCTGTAGACTGGAGCATATTCATAATCTGCGCGACTTGTTGAATCGGCTGGGTAAAGTTTCTGACATACTGAATAAACGCCTGTATATCGCCGATGGTGATTGTGCCTTTTATTGCCAGAAACGCGCCGGAAATCGTAACACCCACGTAACCGAGATTGCCGACAAACATCATAATCGGCATCATCATACCGGACAGGAATTGGGATTTCCACGCCGACTTATATAATACATTGTTTGTCTCATGGAATGTGCCAAGCACATCCGCTTCCTTATTGAATGCTTTAACGACGATTTGTCCGCCGTAAACTTCTTCAACCTGGCCGTTTATGTGGCCCAGATACTCCTGCTGAACTTTAAAATGCTTTTGCGATTTTTTAACAACTGCCATAATAAGCCCGATACTGAGCGGCAAAATAATCAGCGTAATGAGAGTCATCAGCGGGCTGATTGAAAGCATCATAACAAACACGCCGATAATCGTTGCCACTGAGGTTATAAACTGCGATACGCTTTGGTTGAACCCCATGCCGAGTGTGTCAACATCATTTGTGATATGCGACAGTACCTCTCCGTGTGTTTTCTGCTCAAAAAACTTCATCGGCATTCTGTTGATTTTTTCCGAAATTTCACGGCGCA
Organism: uncultured Eubacteriales bacterium; assembly: GCA_964402095.1. Taxonomy (GTDB): domain Bacteria; phylum Bacillota; class Clostridia; order Oscillospirales; family Acutalibacteraceae; genus UBA1447. The sequence continues at coordinate 1,473 of CAYOAW010000120.1, forward strand.
TACGGTATGTGATTTTCTGTGTGATACCTGTCATGATATAACCTTGTACAAAACTGAAAAGCGCGCTGACCGCATAGAGGGCCATAACAAATAAAAGAATCTTTCCGATTGCCTTAAAATCAATGCCGCCGGTACCGCTGATTTTTGACATAAGCCCTTCAAACATTTTTGTTGTTGCCCTGCCGAGAATCTTAGGCCCGACAATACTGAAAACTGTGCTGCAAACCGCAAAAATCAGCACAACAAGCACGCCGATTTTATATTGCCCCATATAATTGACAATTTTTTTTACGGTGCCTTTGAGATCCTTCGGTTTCTCTCCGGGCGCTATGCCCCGGCCGGGCCCGCCCATCGGGCCCCTCATTCGCATGGGAGGTTTATTATTAAAATTTGTATTATTCTCTGCCATTAAATCGCATCCTTTCCGCCGGCATTATCTTTCAGTTCTTTTTCGGAGAGCTGTGATATGGCTATCTGCCTGTAAACTTCACATTTTTCCATTAATTCCGTATGCGTGCCCTGCCCCGCAATACTCCCGTCTTCAAGGACAATGATGCGGTCCGCATGAAGCACGGTGCTGATTCGCTGTGCAACAATAATCACTGTACTGTCTTTCACTTTTTCGCTCAGTGCCCTGCGAAGAGCGATATCCGTTTTATAATCAAGGGCGGAGAAACTGTCATCAAAAATATATATTCTCGGATTCTTCGCAATGGCGCGGGCTATGGAAAGGCGTTGTTTCTGCCCTCCGGAGACATTGTCGCCGCCTTGCGAAACCGTGCTGTCATATTTTTCCGGCTTTTCCTCAATGAATTCTGTTGCCTGGGCAATGTCAGCTGCTTTTGTAATTTCATCTTCAGTGGCGCCCGGCGCTCCGAAGCGAATATTCGATGCAACCGTACCGGAGAATAAAACACCTTTCTGCGGAACAAATCCTATTTTATCACGAAGGTCATGCTGGCTGATTTTTCTGATGTCAACTCCGTCCAACGTTACCGAACCTTCTGTAACATCGTAAAACCGCGGGATCAAGTGAATTAAAGTGGACTTTCCGCAGCCGGTACTGCCGATCACGGCCGTTGTTTTGCCCGGTTCCGCTGTGAAATTTATGTCATTCAGCGTATAATCCTCTGCCCCCGGATACTTAAAGCCGACGTGGCTGAAAGTTACGATGCCTTTGCAGTTGTCAATCTTTGCGCTTTCGGCCGGGTCTATAATCGTCGGTTCTGTTTTAACAACCTCATCTATGCGGGTTGCCGCTACAGCGGCGCGGGGCAGCATGATTGAAATCATAACAATCATCAAAAATGAAATCACTATCATCATCGTATAAGTGATAAAAGCTGTCATTGTGCCCACTTCAATGGTTCCCGCATCGATTCTGTGCGCCGCAACCCATACAATAACCGCTGTTATTCCATACATAATAAGCATCATAATCGGCATCATAAAAGTCATAACCCTGCTGGTAAAAAGCATGGTTTTTGTAAGGGATTTATTGGCCTCATCAAATCGCTTTTCTTCCTCTTCTTCCCTGCCGAACGCACGGATAACCGTTAACCCTGAAAGGATCTCACGCGACACAAGGTTAACCTTGTCAACCAGCACCTGCATCAGCTTAAATTTAGGCATGGCAACAATCATGAGAACAGCGACAACACACATCAAGGCCGCAACCGCGGCAGCGATAATCCAGCTCATGCCGGCCCCTGTGCGCAACACCATAATGATACCGCCCGCCGCAAGAATCGGCGAATAGAATACCATCCTGAGAGCCATAGTCGAAACCATTTGAATTTGCTGAATATCATTTGTCGTACGCGTTATAAGCGATGCGGTTGAGAATTTGTCAATTTCGCTGTTTGAGAATCCAACAACTTTGCTGAACACTTTTTCACGCAGATCACGGCCGATTCCCGCACCGACACGGGAAGCTAAAAATCCAACCGAAACGGCTGAACCTGCCAGCAGAAGAGCCATCGCAAGCATTTTTGCGCCTGTTCGCCACAGATAATCCTTTTGTATAGAGTTAATATCAACACCGGTCTTCTGATATTCCGCTTTTGTAAACGCTATTGCGGAAGAGTGAATCATCGTGTCCCCTATTGTCGCGATTTTCTCATCTATTTTTGTGCGGATAGATAAAAGGAAGGGCCTCATTTGCTCAACTGCGGACGGTGTTAAAGATGACAGATCGAATTTTGACAAATCCATGCCGGATCCCGTAAATTTCGACATATCGGTTTTCGAAAAATTATATTGTGTGGCCATATAAGCAATTGCTATCGGATTTGTAAACACAATATCTTTCGCGGCCATATTATCAGCCGATGCGTCTTTTAAATAATAAACATTGTCACTCTTCGGCGTAAAGGACTCTTTCCAAATTTTCAACTCGTCATCTGTCATAAACAGAGCAACTGTGTTGTAGCCTTGGGCACTGATTTGCTTGGGCGTTGAATATTCAATACCGCTGTTTTGGATACCGACATCTATCAAATCCTTTGTATAGTTCGGCAGAGACAGGTCGCAAAACGCCTGCATCAGAAGGAGAACGGTAATCAAAATCACCGCTTTCCAGTATCTTTTCATGTTGCCGAGAATTTTAAGCATAAACGATTATTCTCCTTTTTCTTTTTCGATCTTGCCGATTTCCGATTTCATCGCTTCATACACCTTATTAAAAAGCTCCGCGAATTGCGTTATTTCGTTGTCTTCAAGATGTGAAAGGGCTTTTTCGACAAATTGCATAACTTTTTTCATATCGCTTTCAATCGCAGCCCTGCCGGTGTCGGTAATGGTTATACAGACATTTCTTCTGTCATCCTGGTCTGTCAGCCGTTCGATATACAGTTTTTCCTCAAGATGATTCAGTGTCCTCGAAACCGCAGGTGCGGATATTTCAAGCAGCTGCGCGACATCAGAAACATATACAAGCTTTTGCGGTTCCGCCTTGAGAAGTTTTGAAATTGCACTCATCACAATCATTTCCGACTGTGGCATAAGGTCCAGCGCGCTTTTCAGATTAATCTGTTTTATCTTATGAACCGTAGTATAGATCTGACTTACTTTGCTGTTGTTCATCAGCGCCCTCCTTTACAAAGCCAATAATAAATAACGCCGTTAATATTTATCAACGTTAACGATTATACGCTCGTTGAACAGAAAATCAAGAAAAAGCTGCAACATTAACAATTTCTTTACATTTACGGTAAAAAGTCATTTTATCAGGTATGCAATCTATGCCATAAAAAGGAGGCTGTTGCAAAACAACCCCCTCAGAAATGATTTTCACATTTGTACTGCCTATAACGAGTGTTTCGTTTGCAAACAGAACCGGTATTGCAAATTTCCGTTATCGGCGGTTCACCATTTGACTGTCCTATTCAGTCAACTATGCTAATCCGGTTGTCTGATTAATGTTTCTGTTATAATTTTCAACATCAATTACAATTCCGGCGTCAATCCCGTTGACATTGCCGTCGCCGTTAATATTACCGGCTTTTATCAGCGCAGCGTCTGTCATAGGGTACCAAGCTACGGCATAGTTTTCAACATTAACCAATATCCCTGCATCTATACTTGTAATGTTGCCGTCGCCGTTGACATCGCCAAAGATAATAACCGTATATTTTTCAACCGTAATATCGCCTTGTTTGACTTTTACCGTTGTTCCGGTTCCGAAACCGTTTGCCGTCTCAACAAAAGCCAGCTCATATCCGCCCGCGGCTTCGGCATACCCCGCCAA
>CAYOAW010000121.1:0-5193 GCA_964402095.1 uncultured Eubacteriales bacterium
CTCAAAATTTCGGAATATTATATTCCATTTTTTATCTTGCGTGTGTATAATAGTCGTATCGGTATTTTCAGTTAGGAAGTGCAAGAATGAGTTACCAGGTAAATCCTTCCGCTTGGGGCGCGGCATTCCCTGTCCCCTCACAGATTGTGGATAAGCATATAAGAATGGCCGGAGTCACCCAGCTGAAAGCTCTGCTCTGGCTGCTTCGCCATTCTTCTGAAGAAATAAGCGTTGACGATCTGTCTGCCGCAATCGGGCAGCAGCGCGCCGACACAGTAGACGCACTGCATTACTGGGTGGAAAACGGGATCCTTATATGCAGCGGCGCACCCGGCAGCCCGGTACAGCAGGAAGCCGCAGGCTTTGAAAAAGCAGCTGCGGCCTATAAAGAAGACCATAACTTTGCCGAAGTTTCCGGTGAGTGCCCTGTAAAAAAATCACTTTCCCCTTTGCCGGTAGCCAAGCCAAACTATGAGCAAATTGCCGCCCGCGCCTGCGAATCGCCGGAAATAACCTTTCTCTTTAATGAAGCACAGGTGAGATTAGGGCGCACAATCGGCTACGAAGGCCAGTGCGCGTTGCTTATGATGCACGACCAATATGGCCTGCCGGTTGAAGTTATCCTGATGATCCTCGAATATGTTGTTTCAATCAATAAAATCTCCTATTCCTATATAGCGAGCATCGGTAGGGACTGGGGTGAAAAAGAGATTGACACCATTGAAAAGGCAGACGAACAAATTACCAATCTCAGAACAAGCAATACCCTTTGGAAACAGTTCGCTGCCGCCGCAGGCATCAGCAACACCCGCCCGACAGGGACACAGCTTGCCTATGTAAAAAGCTGGGGCAACGAGCTGGGTTTTGACGCCGAAATGATTTACCTTGCATATGAGCAGATGGCAAACCATTGTCAAAGGCTCAGCCTCCCATATATTGACAAGGTCTTAAAAACCTGGCACAAAGAAGGAATAAAAACACCCGAAGACGTTGAAAAAGCAAGCCAGGCAAGGTCGTCGCAAAAAGTAAAAAAGCAAAACGGAGACGACAGCAACGCGTCCTACGGTTTGGAAGATTTTAAGCACAACTCACTTCATAACCCTATCGTGTATGAAAAGAGGAAAAAATAATGAGTTTCAGCCAAAGAACCTATGAGCGCGCAAATGCCGAACTGGAGCGACGCAGAGACAGGGCACAGCAAGAACAGAAAAAGCGCCACGATGAAGCTGTCAGAAAACTCCCCGAGCTGCTTGAGATAGAAAGAGAAATGTCTGCCACGGGCCTTGCCGCCGTAAAAGCTATCGGCATGGGCGGTGACGCTCAAAGCTATATTGAAAAGCTCGCGGAGCAAAACCTTGCCGCGCAGGATAAAAGAATAAAGCTTCTCACACAGGCAGGTTTATCCAAAGATTACCTTGAACTGCAGTTTGTATGCGGCAAATGCAAGGACAGCGGTTTTGTGAACGGAAGATCCTGTGATTGCCGCACATCTCTTTTGCGTTCGCTGGCGTTCGCCGAGTTAAGCGAGCTTTCTCCTTTGGAAGAATCCACCTTTGAAAGCTTCGATTTAAATTTTTACCCAAAAGGGATTGAGCCGGAAACAGGAATTTCGCCCTATAATAAGATGAAAGAAATTTTTGTCTTCTGCAAAGATTATGCCGAAGATTTCGGTTTGTCTTCACCGAGCCTTTTTATGCACGGTAAAACCGGATTGGGGAAAACCCATCTTTCGCTGGCAATCGCGGGGATTGTTGTTAATCAGGGATACGGCGTGGTTTACGGTTCCGCCCAAAATCTGCTGAATAAATTAGAGCGCGAACGCTTCGGCCGCAGCAATGACGAGACGGGCAATACCGAACAGGCACTTCTGGAATGCGACCTGCTTATTCTTGATGATTTAGGCACTGAATTTTCAACCTCATTCACCGTCTCGGCTATTTACAACATCATCAATACGCGGATTTCGCGCGGGTTGCCTGTTATTATCAATACGAACCTGACACCGGATGAACTCGAACAAAAATATTCCCAGCGCATAGTTTCAAGAATAATCGGAAATTATATCTCCCTGCAATTTTGCGGCAGGGATATCAGGCAGCTTAAGTTAAGCTGTTAAGCTGCAAAGCCCTAATTTATTATCGGGAGTTGTCACATGAATATTGTTCAGGCATTAACCAACCAATTTCACCTTCAAACCTGGCAGGTAGAAAATACCGTTAAATTGATTGATGAGGGAAATACAATCCCTTTTATAGCGCGGTACCGCAAGGAGGCACACGGCACACTGGACGACCAAGTGCTGCGAGAACTTTCGGAACGGCTTGAATATCTTCGCAATTTGGACAAACGCAGGGAAGAAGTATACTCGTCCATTGAAGCGCAGGAAAAAATGACGGAAGAAATTTCCGCCGCACTCACGAAAGCGGAGACACTTGCGGAAATTGAGGATATTTACCGACCGTACAAACCAAAGCGGCGCACAAAAGCCTCCATCGCCCGCGAAAAAGGGCTGGAGCCGCTTGCGGACGCGATATATGCGCAGAGTCCGAACAGCCCTTCCCCGCTTGAAATGGCTGCCGGTTATATTGATGAAGAGAAAGGCGTTGCTGACGCGGAAGCTGCGCTGCAGGGCGCGATGGATATTATTGCCGAGAATATATCGGACGATGCCAATATAAGACGCAAGCTGCGGCATCTTTTTATCACTGCGGGTATCCTCGCATCAAAAGCGGCCGATGAAAAGGCCGAAAGCGTTTATTCGATGTATTATAACTTTTCCGAACCGGTAAACCGGATTGCCGGGCACCGGATACTCGCAATTGACAGAGGCGAGCGGGAAGAATTCCTGAAAGCCGGTATCAGCGTGGACACGGTAAAAGCCACGGATATAATCAATACCGCCGTAATTTCCCCGGCAGGCTCGCCCTGCACCGAAACCGTTCGCGAAGCAGGTAAAGATGCTTATGACAGGCTTATCTTTCCGTCAATTGAACGGGAAATCAGAAGTATGCTTACAGAGAAAGCCGCAGCGGCGGCTATCAAAGTTTTTTCCGCAAATCTTCGTGAATTGCTTCTGCAGCCGCCCGTCAAGGGGCATATTGCTCTGGGGCTTGACCCCGGCTACCGCACGGGATGCAAAACGGCTGTTGTCGACGCAACCGGTATGGTGCTTGACACGGGCGTACTTTATATCACCCATTCCGATGCCCAAAGAGAGCAAGCAAAAGAAACTGTTAAAAAGCTGATTCAAAAATATAAAATAACCGTTATTGCCATCGGCAACGGCACCGCCTCAAAGGAAACCGAAATTTTTACCGCTGAAATCATTAAAGAGATAACCGGCAAAGTATCTTATATGGTTGTAAGCGAAGCCGGAGCTTCCGTTTATTCCGCTTCAAAGCTTGCCGCGGAGGAATTCCCTCAGTTTGATGTCTCCCTGCGCAGCGCAGTTTCGATAGCCAGGCGGCTGCAGGACCCGCTTGCGGAGCTTGTGAAAATCGATCCGAAAGCTATCGGTGTCGGGCAGTATCAGCACGATATGCCAAAAAAAAAACTCGGCAGCGCTCTGGACGGCGTGGTGGAATTCTGCGTTAACAGCGTCGGCGTGGATTTGAACACCGCCTCCCCTTCCCTGCTTTCCAGGGTTGCAGGCATTAATGCCGCGGTCGCGAAAAGCATTGTCGGTTACAGGGAAGAAAACGGTGCTTTTACAGCCCGTACCCAATTAAAAAAAGTCCCGAAACTTGGGGGAAAAGCATTTGAGCAATGCGCCGGATTTATGCGTATCCGCGAAAGCAAGAATATATTGGATAACACCGGTGTCCACCCGGAAAGCTATCCCGCCGCAAAAAAGCTGCTTGAGCTTTGCGGTTACAGCCTGAAAGACGCCACAACCGGCAGCTTGGCGGAATTGCCCGCCCGTATCGCCGATATGGGTGAAGAAACTGCCGCAAAGGAAACCGGCGTCGGGGTACCGACTTTGCAGGATATTGTTAAGGAGCTCTTGCGCCCCGGGCGCGACCCGCGCGATGAGCTGCCGCCGCCGATGCTCCGCACCGATGTTATGGATATAAAGGATCTCATCCCCGGCATGGAACTGAAAGGCACAGTCAGAAATGTAATTGATTTCGGCGCGTTCATCGATATCGGCGTGCATCAGGATGGCCTTGTGCATATTTCGCAAATAACAGATAAATTTATCAAGCATCCTTTGGATGTGCTGAAAGTCGGCGAAGTTGTCACCGTATGGGTTGTTTCCGTCGACATTCCGCGCCAGAGAATTGCACTGACAATGAAGCGCCCGGTTGAGAGTAATAAAGCTGAGCAATAGCTGAGCGTTTGCTGAGCAGTAGTTGAACAGTTGTTAAACGACTGCTAACCTATCGCTAACCCATTGCTAACCAATTGTTCAGCAAAACAAAGGAAGGGATTACGCAAATTTATGAACAAAAAAAAGGCATCTCATCGCCTGACATTGGAACGAAAGCTTTTTCGTGCTGTTTCGCCGGCTGTTGAAAAGCTCTGCGAGCCCCCAAAAATCAAAAATATCAAACGGGCGCTTTTTATACAGCCCCATCCGGATGACAACCAGATTGCGGCGGGCGGCACCATCGCTATGCTGATTGACCAAGGGGTTGAAGTGTATGAACTCACCGTTCTTGATGACCGTTTTCTCGACCTGACTTACAAAGGCGAAGGTTTGACCGTACGGCAGAAAGAAGCGCTTGCCGCGCAAAAATGCCTCGGTATGAAAAGCGCCGGTTTTTTGGGTTTCGGTGACAGGACCGAAGCAAGCGTCCGTGAAATATCCAAAGCCATCGTGCCGGTTATACGGCAGATTAAGCCGGACGCCGTGTTCACCGCGGACCCGAATTTGGAAAACGAGTGCCATGAGGACCACATAAAAGTGGCTAATGCGGTTAAAAATGCCGTAATGGATGCTTCGTTTCCTTTTTATCCGGAATATATTGACAACGAGCTCCGGAAAGACATTTGGATGGTTGACACGCTCGGCTTTTACTACACCGACAAACCGAATACAATTGTTGACATTTCCGACTATGAGCAGAAAAAGCTGGATTCCATGCGGTGCCATGTTTCCCAGGTAAAAGCGGATTTGGAAGCCGTTATCGTCATGCTTGACCAACAGCTTGCGGCAGACACCGAATACAAAGCCGCGGAGGTCTTCCGGAT
>CAYOAW010000122.1:0-5080 GCA_964402095.1 uncultured Eubacteriales bacterium
GCAATCCGATGAGCCAATTATTGATGATATTGTCAGCAAGATTTCCTGTTTCATTATTAATAATCAGTTTGCCGGTTAAAGATAAAGCTTCCATTATATCCTCCAAGATTTCTTTGAATTATTGTAACATAGGCAAATCAGTTGTTACAATAAAAAGATTGTTAGCGGCTGAAAATAATGACACCGCAGAAAGATACTTCATATCATTCTACGGTGTCAGAATTGGTGCGGGTAACAGGACTTGAACCTGCACAGCCTTGCGACCATTAGAACCTGAATCTAACGCGTCTGCCAATTCCGCCATACCCGCATTTAGTTGTGTGGCGGGCTCCCGAGGGGGGGAACCCGCCAAGTTGGTGCGAGAGACGGGACTTGAACCCGTACGGGATTACCACACGCCCCTCAAACGTGCGCGTCTGCCGATTCCGCCACTCTCGCGCGGCAACGAAAATTATTATAACAAAGGACAAAATAGGTGTCAAGTGCTTTGACAAAATTATTTTACAATACCGGTTTTATTTATCCGAGCGATTTATTCCGGCATTTAACAATTACGCATTTTCACGCCTCTTCTTTTGTATCGTGCGGTAAATGATATAAATTACCGTTAAGCCCAAAACAGTGCTAAGGGCAATAATGATTTTTGAATTACCGCTGAGATTAGAATTCCCGGAATCCTCCTCAGATGATACATTCCCATTGTATGTTTTCACATCATCCCAAAGGCTGCTCATCAGATTAAGTGTCGATTGCGGAAGATTTATAAATATTTCAGTTTTTGGCATAGATGCTGCATCGGGATAGAGATATTTATTGCCCGCTAATGAATAATCTTTGTTGTTTACAACTGCTGTATTCGGGCTTGCATAACAGATATACTCAGCGTTTGCCAACGCAATATCAGGTTCAAGCATAAAATTTATATAGAGCTCAGCAGCTGATTTGTTCATTGCATTCTTAGGGATGCACATGGTATCAACGAATGAATTCACTCCTTCACTGGGATAAATAAAAGCCAAATCAGGATTATTTGCCTGCATTGTTAAAAAATCACCTGCATAATAAGGCGCAAGCGCTGCTTCGCCTGATTCCATTTTGTTAAATACCTCATCATTCACATATGCCTGAACAACAGCTTTTTGCTCTTTCAATTTTTCTGCTCCGGCTCTCCAATCAGCTTCTTTGGTGGTGTTGTAGTCAATGCCAAGAATACTGTGCGCAATAGCAAAAGCATCACGCGGATTGTTAATCATCAATATTTCTTTACTGTATTGCTTATCCCAAAGAGCCGTCCAACTTGTCGGAGCTTTTGTGACCATTTTCGTGTTGTATATAAGACCAACCATACCAACGCTGTACGGCACTGAATATTCGTTTTTCGGGTCATAAGATAATCCCTTATATTTTGTATCGGTATATTTATAATTCGGGATATTTGAAAAATCCAGTTTTTGCAGCATATTTTCTGAAATCATGCGCCCAACCATATAATCCGAAGGAAAAAGGACATCATAATTGACTCCTCCGCCCTTAATCTTCGAGTACATAACCTCATTGTTTTCAAAAGTATCATAGACGACCTTAATACCATAGCGAGCAGTAAATTCCTTGTTTACATCCAATGACCCGTCAGATCCGTCGGAAATATATTCGCCCCAATTATATACATAAAGCGTCGTTCCTTTAAGGGCTGTTAAATCTGTTTTTGCAGATGACGAAATTGCATATGTAAAAATTAAACACACAACAATCAAACAAGCTGATATTCTTTTCAAATTAAGCATCTCCTTTTGCGGTTTTATTTTTTTTGGTTTCCCCTCTCACCTGGGCAACATTTGTAAGAATGAGGAGCACAAGTATACTTATAAAAATCAAAGTGGAAAGGGCGTACATATCCGGTTTAACGCGCTTTTTTGTCATGGAGAAAATTGCAATAGGCAGCGTTTGAAATCCCGGCCCGGTGGTAAAATAGCTGATAATAAAGTCATCCAATGAAAGTGTAAAGGCCATTATCATACCGGTTACAATACCGGAAGTGATTGACGGTAAAACAGCCTTAAAAAAAGCCATAATCGGCGTACAGCCTAAATCCTGGGCAGCTTCGGCAAGGAATGAATCGGTTTGCCTTAGTTTCGGAAGCACAGAGAGAATTACATAAGGTAAATTAAAAGTAACATGAGCAATAAGGATTGTTTCGAAACCCAGAATTTCCTGTTTACCGATTAGCCTTCCCATAAATACAAACAGGAGCATCATCGAAACACCGGTAACTATTTCAGGATTCATCATCGGTATATTTGTAACGCCCATAACACTTGAACGAAGCAAATTTTTCTTCCATTTGTCAATGCCAACCGCTGCCGCAGTACCGATGACAGTTGAAATAAGCGCGGACGATACTGCAAGGACAAGCGTATTGTAAAGCGCTTGCATAATGTTTTTTTCGCCGATAAGCACAGAATACCATTTGAAAGAAAAACCGGCAAACAAGCCTGTACTGTTTGAGCTGTTAAAAGAAAAAATTACCATAACAATAATCGGCGCGTAAAGGAACAGCAAAATAAGGAAAGTATAAATTTTTGAGGGTATTTTCATATTACCATGCCCTCCTCACTGCTTGTAAACTTATTTAAAAATGCCATGCAAAGTAAAATAAGAATCATCAATACCAGTGAAATTGACGCACCTAAATTATAATTGTAAGACTGTTGAAACTGCCTTTCTATAACATCACCGATTAGATCAAATGAGCCGCCGCCCAGCTTTTGAGAAATATAAAATGTACTTACCGAAGGAACAAATACCATTGTCAGCCCGGAAGCAATACCGGGCATACTTAACGGTACAATAACCTTTCGCATAACGGTTAACCGGTTGCCGCCCAAATCCTGCGCAGCTTCAATAACACTTTTATCAAGTTTTGACATCACCGAATAAAGCGGCAGAATCATAAAAGGCAAAAAGTTATAGACCATGCCGAGGATTACCGCACCCGGTGTGTTAATCATATGTATCTTTCCGATACCTATCATTTTTAAAAAGGAATTAATAATACCGGTATCCTGTAAAATTGCCATCCACGAATATGTTCTAATCAAAAAATTCATCCACATTGGCAGCATAACAAGCGCCACCATAGTCCGCTGTGAATTTGCGGAAGTTTGCGTGATGATATATGCAAGCGGATATGCCAAAACAAGACAGATTACCGTAGCAAGAATACCGAACCAGATAGAGCGTAAAAAAGTATCGGTATATTTACCAAGTTCCATTATATTATCAGTTGTGAAGGCACCTGTGCTCGATGTAAATGAATAATAGATGACAAAAAACATCGGAGCGATAATGAACAAAACTGACCACAGGAGATAAGGTGATGCCACCATCTTATTACCAACGGAAAGCTTCTTTTTCATTGCTCGCCCTCCTCATTCGTATCGGAAAGCTCGTCGAATTCTTCGCTGAAAGAACTATAGTCTCCGAATCTGCCGGAGTAAATCGACTTTTTCATAATTTGAATGGCATCAGGTAAAATTAACATACCAATTTCCGAGCCAACTTCCTGATAATCAGTTGACTGTATCATCCATTTAAATCCGCCGAGATCAACGATTATTTCATAATGGACACCTTTAAATGTGACAGAGGTTACCTTCCCTTTTAACATCCCTTTTTCCTGAGGTACTATATCCACATCCTCAGGTCTTACAACGACATCTACAAGCTCATCTTTTTCAAAACCTGAATCCATACATTTGAAACGATGACCTGAAAACTCCACATATAAATCTTTACGCATTATGCCATCCAAAATATTGCTCTCACCAATAAAGTCAGCCACAAAAGCATTTTTTGGTTCATTATAAATATCTTGCGGTGTTCCGATCTGCTGAATCACACCATTGTCCATTACAACAATAGTGTCTGACATGGAAAGAGCTTCCTCCTGGTCATGCGTCACATAAATAAAGGTAATTCCCAAACGTTGCTGAATACTCTTTAATTCAACCTGCATGTCTTTTCTCAGTTTAAGGTCCAGCGCGCCAAGAGGCTCATCCAAAAGCAAAACGCGGGGCTCATTGGCAAGAGCGCGCGCAATCGCCACTCTTTGCTGTTGCCCACCGGAAAGCGAGTTCACATTTCGCTTTTTAAACCCCTTCAGATTAACAAGCGCAAGCATTTCATCAACTTTTGCTTTAATCTGTTTTTCAGGCATTTTTTTCACACGCAGCCCAAAAGCCACGTTTTCATAAACATTCAAATGCGGAAACAGAGCATAGCGCTGAAAAATGGTATTAACATGCCTCTTATGGGGAGGGACTCCGTTCATATTCTTATTTTCAAAAACCACTTCGCCGCTATCCGGCTCCAAAAAGCCTGCTATAACTCGCAATGTGGTTGTTTTGCCGCAACCGGAAGGGCCAAGAAGCGTAATAAATTCCTTGTCACGGATATATAAATTCATATTCGTTAAAACTTGCTCATCGCCAAATTTAACGGAAATGTTTTTTAAGTCGATAATGATATTTTCTTCCAACTATGCAACCCCTCTCGAAATCATTAACGGATCAGCAATATTACAGCCATGTTATATTAATATAGTTTGATTTCTTCCGATTGTCAATATATTTTTATATAAAGCAGGTATAAATCCATGTAAAATCATAGTTGGTATTGAATATACTTCGTTTTGCTTTGATATACTCACTTTTTCTCCATTTTACGCAAATATATCATGATTTAAATATTTTATAGAAATCATGTAAAGACACTTGCAAATTATTTTAATCTATGGTATTATTTTCACCGTTATCCGGGTGTGGCGCAGTTGGTAGCGCGCTTGACTGGGGGTCAAGAGGCCGTGAGTTCAAGTCTCGCCACTCGGACCAAAAAAGCCTTGAAAGTGTTTTTTAACACTTCCAGGGCTTTTTTATGTTAAAGAAATCCACCGGCTATGCCGGTGGTTCAAAAGAGCTTTAGCGGTGAGTATAACAGAAAACTCCTTTTGGTATAATAAGATGCGGCCCGTCAACTGCACAAAAATACCAAAAGGAGGACATTCGAATGCCGAATGACAACA
>CAYOAW010000123.1:0-4926 GCA_964402095.1 uncultured Eubacteriales bacterium
ATGCCGCGTATGTAATACTGGTTACGGGATTCTGGCCTGTCGTTTTAAAGGAAATAATGTCGCTCAGATATTCCGTTTCGCCAATTGTTACAAACATTCTGTAATAGTAAGGCGTACCCGGAGTCAATGTTTTCCAGTCAGAAGCGAGATTGAAATAGAAAGTCTTCATGTTGCCGCCAACATCTTCTTTTATCCGGGTATTCAGTGCATCCGATTCCAGGCCTATATAAAAGCCGCACTCAATAACATGGAAATAATCGGAAAGTGTGCCGGTAATTTTGGCATCGGTATCTTTAATACCGGAAGTTGCGGCGGTTACCGTAATCGCAGTGCCGGTGGTTTTAAAAGAAGCAACCGCGCTTTGATACTCCGTGCCGCCGACAGTCGCGAACATTTTATAGTAATAAGTGGTGCCGGGGCTTAACGCTTTCCATTTGCTTGCGATATTGTAATAATAATTAGAAAGGTTATTGTACATATTTTCAGTAAATACTTTAGTTAATGAAGTGCCGCTTGTTCCGATATAAAAACCGCAGGTAGTAACATAACATACAGGTGAAAGCGAGGCTCCGATTTTGGCATCGTTATCTGTGATGTTTGTTGCGGCTGCAACGGTAATCACAGTGGCCGGGGCAGTACCGGTTGTTTTAAAGGAAGCAACCGGGCTTTGATATTCCGTGCCAGCGATAATTACATATAACTTATAATAGTATGTGGTGCCGGGGGTCAGCAGCTGCCAGTCATCAGCAAGGTTATACCAGAACTTGCTCATATTCCCATCAACCGTTTCGGTTATTTGTTTTGTTGTTCCGCCGCTGGTTAATCCGATATAAAAGCCGCAGGTGGAAACATATTGTTTGGATGAAAGTTCTGCTCCGATTGTGGCACCGGTATCGGTGATATTGGTGACAGCTGAATTGGTTAAAGTGATTGCCGCTTCCGGCGCTGCGGCAGCTCCGTTTTTAACGACATTTGTCTTTGCCGAAGCCGTAACAAAACCTGCCGGCAAGACAGTTACCGCCATCATCAATGCCAATAAAGCGCTGAGAACTTTTTTTGAACAAGTTTTCATTATTTTTTCCCTCCAAAATAGTTTTATAATTCACCGCAATGTTCCGGATATTATTTTACCTGTTCAACAGAATCATCCGGAAGAAACGAACGGTGTTTACAGCTTAATACCATTATAGATTATTTTTAATGTTTGTCAATGGTTTTGACCTGCTTGGCGCATTATTCTCCCGCCGCCAAGCACAATGTCGCCGTCATAAAGTACGGCTGACTGGCCGGGAGTTACAGCACGCTGCGGCTCATCAAACACTATGCGTACTTTGTCTTTGTCAGGGATTACAGCAGCGGGAGCCGGTTTTGCCCTGAACCTTATTTTAACGGAAGCCCTTATTTCTTTATTAATTGATTCAACGGCTATCCAATTCATTTTTTCCGCTGTCAGTGTCGGGGAATATTGTGCCCCTTCCACTCCAAGCGTAACGGAATTGTTGTCAGGATTGATATTGGTTACATACACCGGTGCGCCAAAAGCGCCAAGCCCCTTGCGCTGCCCGATTGTATAATTGATAATACCGGCGTGCCTGCCCAGCACTTTGCCGCTTGCATCGACAAAATCGCCAGCCGGCGGAAGGTTCTGACATTTTCTTCGTATAAAACCGGCATAATCGTCGCCGGGGATAAAACAAATCTCCTGGCTGTCCGGTTTGCAGGCAACAGGCATCTTATGTCTTAACGCAAGTTCCCTCACACTACCCTTATCCATACCGTTCAAAGGGAACAGCGCGTGTGAGAGCTGATCCTGCGAAAGCATATAAAGAAAATAGCTTTGATCTTTTTCCCCGGCAGATTTTTTCAGCAGCCATCTGTTTTCATTTTTCTCAATCCCGGCGTAATGCCCGGTCGCGATATAGTCAATACCGCTGTGTTTCGCAATATCTAAAAGCGCGCCGAATTTAATCTCACGGTTGCATATTATGCATGGATTCGGTGTGTAACCGTTTAAATATTCTTCGGTAAAATAATGTATTACCGTATTTTCGAAAATATCGCGCAAATCAATGACTCTCAGTTCAATCCCGAGGGCTTCTGCCACGCGCGCTGCATCGCGGGCACCGGTATTTTCCCCTTCGGGTGGTGTTAAAACAAGATGCGCGCCGATAACCTCAAAGCCCTGTTCCTGCAGAATCAAAGCAGCGGCACAACTGTCCACCCCGCCGCTTAACCCAACCAGCACTTTGCTTTTCAAAAAATACACACCCTTTTGTTGATCTTGATGAGATAGATTATAGTATAACACAAAACGTTTTCTTTTTGTACAGCCTTATTTTTACGACAAAATAAATGTTGCGGATATTGACAAATGATGGTATAATATATTTATATTGAGGATAGTGCGCTTTTTTTTACGCATTTAGGAGGATTTAATTTTGGCTGGAGATTTACATTGCCACACAAGGCTTTCCGACGGTTCTATGGGCATTGACGACCTGATTATACTCGCTAAAAAGCAAGGGGTTAATAATATTGCAATAACCGACCATGACTGCCTTGCGGGAACGGTCAGAGGCCGTTTAATCGGTGAGAGACATGGTGTCACTGTAATCCCCGCGGTAGAGTTTTCATCAACCGACACAAAACGCGGAAAAAAAGTTCACATTCTGTGCTATTTAAGCGACAGCCCGGACCGTCTTGAAGGGCTTTGCCGCAGGAACTTAACAGCCCGGAAGAGGGCCAGCCAGTATATGGCGATTAAGGTTGCGCAGAGATATCCGGCAACGCCGGAGCTTATTGTTAAGTGCGCCTCCGGCTCGACAAATATCTACAAACAGCATATTATGCATGCACTGATGGAGTGCGGTATTACGGACCAAATATTCGGCAACCTCTATGATGAACTTTTCTCGGAAGAGAGCGACACAAATATTATCGTCAACGCAAAATTTCCGGACCCGGTTGAAATTCTCGCGGCAATCCATGATGCCGGCGGAATAGCCGTATTGGCTCATCCCTGCCTTTTTGACAGTATGGAACTGCTTGAAGAATTGATACCGCTCGGCCTTGACGGTGTTGAAGTTTGGCATCCCCAATGCAGCAAGGAGCAAACAAGCGTTTTGCAGGCAATCGCCGTCAAGAATAACCTGCTGATGACCGGCGGCAGTGATTTCCATGGCATGTACAGCAAAGGCAAGCTAACATTGGGTGACGTCTTGACCCCGGATGAACAGATGACTTCGCTTTTAAACTATAAAGCACGCCAACGCAGGCAGCAATTAAAAGCAGCGGCGGAAAATATATAAATGAAAAGCCGGTCGGCAAATGCCTTCCGGTTTCATTTTTCAGAGGTGATTCAATGGCATCGCAGGATGACAGCGACGTGAAAATTTTCAGTACAGCAAACAATCAGACAGATACCGGCGAACTTATCGAACTTTCCTCGCAATTGGATAAACTCAGAAGGAACGGAAGTATTTCGAAAGCAAAAGCATTAGGTGACCGGCTTGCCGTTCTGGAGCCGACAATCAGTTCCGGTGTTGATTTTTCGCAATTCCTTGCCGGCGCCGATATTTCTGGCAGCGACATTTTCCAAATCAGGGTACTGCTTGTTTTTTTGGCACAGACCACATTGCACAAAATGCTCGGTACACAGCTGCTGTCCTCCTGTGCCGTTAACGCACTTTATGACAAACTTATGGTCGCCTACCCTGACTTTTATGAAAAAATTTCCGATGGCGCTGCTTTTACTTTTTATTACCTTTCACTCCATGGCGAAAAGGATACAGCGGTTGGGATAGGCGAAACATTCGCTATGCTCTGCGGCAAGGACAGTGCTGAGGATTATTGTACACTGGGTGCAAATATTTATACATACGCAACCGTGGTTATTGAAAATATCATTAAGGAATACCGGTTTAACATTGCCGATATATAGCTTTTAGCATAAAACTGGGGCGGATCATCATCCGCCTCTTTTTTTGTTCTTATAAAAAGCTTATATCAATCCTTTTAAAACCAACTTGATGATCCTGCATAATAAACCTATATATCAAATATTGTGAACCAACGCCGCAGGTTTATAGAAAAAGGGCACACCTTCTTCAGGTGTGCCCTTTAATATTAAACGCTAATTATCTTTTCTTCGTGCAAACAAATGCAGCTGCTGCAGCAAGTGAAAGTGTCGCAAAGATTGCAATGCCGGCTGTTGCGGAACCTGTCTGAGGAATTGTGCCCTGTGTTGTTGCTTCTGTAACAGGCTCAGTATCGGTTACTTCTGTCGGAGCAACTGTTGTTTCTTGATCAGTAATGTACATATCAGCAAATGCATTGAAGATTTCGGAATCTGCAAGCCAGCTCTTAACATCTGTGATCGGAATATCAAGCTGATCTGCAACATCTTTAACCCAGCTGTCAACTGCGGAGGCAATACCGTCTGTTCCGCCGTTTGCTACTGCTGTTTTCGCGTCAGCGATAAGGTCTTGAACTTCTTTGCTGTCAACGAAGGTCTGGAACTCATCGGCAATGAAGGTAGCCCATGCTTCAACAGGCTCTGTGGAACCGGCAACCTTTACTGTGGCGATTGTCGGGTCAACCATTTGCCATACTGCTTTATACCAGTAAGTAGTGCTTTTGTCAACATTCGGGAATCTGGCCGGAAGACCGTAAGCTATAACCGGGGAAACATTGGTTGTGGCATTTGTTGCCGCTGTTGTAAGAGGATTTACATTGTCGGGATTCACTAAATTCCAACCAATGAAAGTGTAGCCTGCTTTTGTCGGAGCTGCAGGAGGAAGAAGATAATCGTTAGGTGCGCCTGTCAGGTCTGCAACCGCGCTGCCGCCGTTGGAGTCAAACTTGATGGTGACTTTTATAGTTATTTTTTCTTTCCATAGGGCATTGATAAAAGTAGACCCTGTAGCA
>CAYOAW010000124.1:0-4903 GCA_964402095.1 uncultured Eubacteriales bacterium
CACAAAGCAGAATATGCGTGTTGACATTTGTTCCAAGTGCCATCCGTTCTTTACCGGCAAGCAAAAGCTTGTTGATACCGGCGGCAGAGTAGACCGCTTCAAAAAGCGCTACAATATTCAGTCAAGCGATACGGAATAGAAAAACGGACGGTGCTTTGCACCGTCTGATTTTTTCTGCAGAGGATAGGTATTGGGTGGCTCGGAGACAGCTTGTCAGGAGTGAACCGTATGGAATACAAAACATCCGCCTGTGAGGCGCAGGCGGAATTCATCGTCAAAAGATCCCGTTTTATCGGGCACATAAAACCTGTGGCGGCACAGGAGCAGGCGCTTGAGTTTATTGCGGGAATAAAAGCAAAACATTGGGATGCTGCCCATAATGTATATGCGTATGTGCTCCGGGACGGGCAGACAAGGCGGTATTCCGATGACGGCGAACCGCAGGGAACGGCAGGGGTTCCGGCCCTTGATGTGCTGCTCAAAGAGAATTTGACCGACTGCGCGGTTGTGGTCACCCGTTATTTCGGCGGGGTGCTGCTTGGCGCCGGCGGGCTTGTGCGCGCCTATTCACATGCGGCGAAAGCCGCTGTCGATGCCGGCGGAATCATTACGATGTCCTTGTGCGCGGTATTGAAAATCAGCTGCGACTATAATTTTTACGGCAAGCTTTCCTCCATGATACCGGAAATCGGCGGAGTCATTCAGGATACTGCCTTTGCCGATGATGTTGACGTCATCGCGGATATTCCGCTGAATGTGCTTGAAATGTTTGAAGCAAAGCTTGCCGATGCGAGCCTTGGACGCTTTAAAAGCGAAAAAAAAGGCGAGATTTTTGTGAAAGTGCCGGGCAAATAAAAATATTTTATCAAAACAAAGGATTTCGGGCTGTTAATTCGTATATTACCTATGAAGACTTATATAAGGAGGCGCGGCCGTTGGAAAAAACCATAAGGCAACAAACTTGGGAACTTGAGCGGCTGATATTGTCGCCGCGCGCGGCGTTTTCGCAGGAAAGCCGGGGCAGGCTGCTTCCGCAGGAAGAATGCCCTGTCAGAACGGTTTACCAGCGCGACCGCGACAGGATTATCCATTGCAACTCGTTCAGGCGTTTAAAGCATAAGACTCAGGTGTTCCTGTCCCCCGAAGGCGACCATTACCGCACCCGCCTTACCCATACCCTTGAAGTTTCACAGATTGCCAGGACCATCGCGAAGGCACTGAGGCTCAACGAGGATTTAACGGAGGCTATCGCGCTCGGCCATGATTTGGGGCACACGCCTTTCGGCCATGCAGGCGAAAAAGCGCTGAATGAAGTCTGTCTGGAAAGCCTGGGCGGCTTTAAGCATTACGAGCAAAGCTTACGGGTAGTCGATTTTTTGGAGAAAGACGGCAAAGGCCTGAATCTTACCTATGAGGTCAGGGACGGCATTGTATGCCATACCTGCGGTGTGCAGCCGGCTACAGTTGAGGGCAAAATTGTCAGGCTTTCGGACCGGATTGCCTACATCAATCACGATATCGACGACGCAATAAGCGCCGATGTTTTATGCGAGGAGGATATTCCGGCGCATATTCGCGCTGCTTTGGGGTGGAATAAAGCCCAAAGGATCAACACGCTTGTTGTTTCCGCCATTCAAAACAGCAGGGATGATATTTGCCTTGGCGAAGACACAAGGGATGCGTTCGAAGAGCTTCACGGATTTATGTTTGAAAATGTTTATAAAAATAAAGACTGCAAAAACGAAGAACCGAAGGCGATGGAACTTGTGAAATGGCTTTACAGCCATTTTGTCAGGCACCCGGATGAACTGCCGCCGGATTATGCGTCTATTGCCGCCGCAGAGGGTGTGGAGCGTGCCGCCTGCGATTACATTGCGGGGATGACCGACCGGTTTGCCGTTAAAATTTTTATGGGATTGTTTGTGCCGAAATCATGGACCGATGAAGACGAAAAACACCGTTCATGATTTGATGCCGGCATCTGTGGCCGGATTTTTTGAAAAGGGGGTGCTTGTTTGGCAATCAGCGATGAATTTCTGCGGGAGCTTCATGAAAGAGTTGATATCGAAACGGTTATATCGCCTTATGTCAACCTGCGCCGCCGCGGCCGCCTGCTGACCGGCCTGTGCCCGTTCCATGGCGAAAAAACACCTTCTTTTACCGTCTACCCGGACAGCCAGTCTTTCTATTGTTTCGGCTGCGGAGCGGGGGGCGAAATTGTCACCTTTATCCGCCGTATCGAAAACCTTGATTTTGTCGAAGCGGTTAAAAGCCTTGCTCAAAAAGCCGGTATGCAGATGCCGGAGGACGGTTTTGACGATACGGTTTCCAAACGCCGCGCGGAGATGCTTGCCGCAAACCGCGAGGCGGCGAAATTTTTCCATGACACGCTTATGAGCCCCCAGGGAAAAACGGCTTTGGATTACCTGCTGAAAAGAGGCATGTCGCATGCTATGATAACCCGGTTCGGCATCGGATTCGCACCTAATCTTTGGGACGGCCTGCTGAATCATATGCGTGCCAAGGGCTTCAGCCCGGCTCTGCTGCTGGATGCGAATCTTGTCAGAAAAAGCACAAAAAACGACTCGAACAATTTTTATGATAATTTTAAGAACAGAATCATGTTCCCGATTATCGACCTGCGCGGCAATGTTATTGCTTTCGGGGGCAGGGTGCTGGATGATTCCAAACCGAAATATATCAACACCTCGGACACGCTTGTCTATAAAAAAAGCCAGGGCGTTTTTGCTTTGAATTTTGCGAAAAACGGCAACAACGGCAAATTGATTTTAGCCGAGGGGTATATGGATGTTGTCGCGTTGCATCAGGCAGGCTTTACAAACGCGGTTGCCTGCCTCGGCACGGCTTTTACCAAAGAACAGGCGCAGCTGATAACCCGCTATGCCTCGGAAGTTATTTTGGCTTATGACGCGGATGGGGCCGGGCAGGAAGCAACGAAAAAAGCGATGTATATATTGAATCCAACCGGTGTGAAAATGCGCGTGCTGCGTCTTACGGGCGGCAAGGATCCGGACGAAATCATTAAAAACCACGGTACGGCGTATTTCCAAAACCTGTTGGACGGGGCGTCCAATGACACCGAGTACAAACTTCTGCGTGAGCGGGAAAAATACGATACGGCAACGCCGGACGGAAAACTTAATTTTCTCAAAGCGGCTGTGACGGTTCTGGCCGGGCTTTACAGCCCGATTGAAACGGATATTTATGCGTCAATGCTTTCGGAAGAACTAAAGGTGGATAAAAACGCGATTTTGCTCCAGGTGAAGGAGCTTAAAAAGAAAAGGGATAAGAACCGGGAAAAGGAAGTGTTCAAAGATATTCAGCATAACATTGCCGGCTTCGGGGACAAGGTGAATCCCGAACGCCAGAAGAATATCAGGGCCGCGAAGGCGGAGGAAACGCTGATAACCACACTCCTGAACAATCCTGATTTTTATAAAAAACTCAGCGCAAAAGTAACGCCGGATGATTTTATGACGGAGTTCAACAAAAGAGTTTTTACACTGCTGTATCAAAGGCTGGCTGACGGCAAGGGCATAGAACTGACTCTTCTCGTTCCGGATTTTTCCGCGGAGGAGATGGACAGGATCACAAAGCTTTATGTGTCGGCTGCCAATATAACGAATACGATTGAGGAATGCGATGACTGCATAAAAGTACTCAGCGAAGAACGAAACAAGCCGGCCGCTGTCAACCCGGCGGAGCTCAGCGATGAGGATTTTCTTAAGATGCTTGAGGAAATTAAAAAACACAAATCATAGTTTGCGCAGAATCCGGCGCTGTTAAAAGATATTAAATAAAGGAGATTGACCATGGACGGTATGGAAAAAAAGTCGGCAGTAAAAATACTTCTGGAAAAAGGCAGGGCCACGGGGAAACTTTCCACGCAGGAAATTGATGCGGTTATTTTGGAAATGGATTATGACATCGAGGAACTTGATAAGCTCTATGACATCATTGAAAGCCAGAGCATAGAGATTATTGATGATTTCGGGGACGCGTCGCTCGACAGCCTGACCTTTGATTTGGATGCCCCGAAAACTGCGGAACTGCTCGGGCTTGAAAAGAACGCGGCAATGGATGACCCCGTTAAAGTCTATCTGAAAGAAATCGGCAATGTGCCGCTTTTAACAGCCGAGGAGGAAATAGCGCTTGCCCAGCTTATCACCGAGGATGATCTCCCCGCAAAACAGCGTCTTGCCGAGGCAAACCTTCGTTTGGTTGTCAGCATTGCCAAGCGTTATGTCGGCAGGGGAATGCAGTTCCTTGATTTGATTCAGGAAGGCAATCTCGGCTTGATCAAAGCGGTTGACAAGTTTGACTATACAAAAGGGTTTAAATTTTCAACATATGCTACCTGGTGGATCAGGCAGGCTATTACCAGAGCTATTGCCGATCAGGCAAGAACCATCCGCATTCCCGTGCATATGGTTGAAACCATCAACAAGGTGAAAAAGACAAACAGCCAGCTTTTACATAAAAACGGAAGAGATCCGACTGCCGAGGAAATCGCAGCCGAGCTTGATATGACAGTCGACAAGGTGCGCGAAATCCTGCGTGTCGCGCAGGAACCTGTTTCGCTGGAAACGCCGATTGGCGAGGAAGAGGACAGCCATCTCGGCGACTTTATTCCCGATGATGACGCGCCGGCTCCCGCGGATGCCGCCTCAATGCTTCTGCTGAAGGAACAGATCAGCGATGTTTTGAAAACGTTAACCTCAAGGGAAGAAAAAGTTCTTGCCCTTCGTTTCGGCCTTGCCGACGGCCAATCGCATACCCTTGAAGAAGTCGGCAAGGAGTTTAATGTAACCAGGGAACGCATCCGTCAAATCGAAGCAAAAGCGCTGCGCAAGCTCCGCCATCCCAGCAGAAGCAAAAAACT
>CAYOAW010000125.1:0-4800 GCA_964402095.1 uncultured Eubacteriales bacterium
AAAGCAAAACACCAAATTTGCTTATGATCCTTGACATTAAATCAATATATGGTGTATTATGGATTAAATGTTATGAAGTAATATGTGGAGGATCGGCTAAAATGGCAAATAAGACCGCTTATGGAAACGAAAGCATTACGCAGTTAAAAGGTGCTGACAGAGTGCGCAAGCGCCCGGCGGTTATTTTCGGTTCTGATGGTTTGGATGGATGCCAGCACTCGATATTTGAAATTATATCAAACTCAATTGATGAAGCAAGAGAGGGTTACGGCGATAAAATAATACTTACTCACTATCTCGACAATTCCATTGAAATTCAGGACTTTGGCAGAGGAATACCGGTAGATTATAATGAAAGAGAAAAAAAATATAATTGGGAACTTGTATTTTGTGAACTATATGCCGGCGGGAAATATGATACAAACGATGGCGGAAGTTATGAATATTCTCTCGGCTTAAATGGATTGGGTTTATGTGCTACACAGTATTCATCGGAATATATGGAAGCGGAAATTCATAGCAGCGGATTTCTCTATAAATTGAACTTTAAACACGGCAATCCGGTAGGGCAAATGATAAAAGAAACTTATCTTAAAAAGGATACGGGCACCCGCATAAAATGGCGACCTGACATTAAAGTGTTTACAGACATTAATGTTCCTCTTGAGTATTATCAGGATACGTTAAAAAGGCAAGCTGTTGTTAATGCAGGTATTAAATTTATATTAAAATTTCAAAATAAGTCAGGCTTTGATACTTATGAATATTTGTATGAAAATGGAATAGCTGATTATATCAATGAAATAGCCGGGACTGAATCTTTAACAGGAACACAGGTTTGGCAAGCCGAAAGGGTCGGGCGTGACCGGCAGGACCAAAAAGATTATAAATTAAAAATAAATGTTGCCATAGCATTTTCAAATAAAATTCAGCTTAAGGAATATTATCATAATTCAAGCTGGCTTGAATATGGCGGCGCGCCTGAAAAGGCAACAAGAAGCGCATTGGTATCACAGATCGATTCTTATTTAAAACAGTCTGGCAAATATTTAAAAAGTGATACAAAAATAAGTTTTCAGGATATTGAAGACTGTCTTATCTTAGTTATTTCATCTTTTTCAACACAAACATCTTATGAGAACCAAACGAAGAAATCAATTACCAACAAATTTATTCAAGAGGCTTTAACTGAGTTTTTACGTCATCAATTAGAAGTATATTTTATTGAAAACAGAACAGATGCCGATAAGATTTGTGACCAGATACTAATTAATATGCGCAGTCGTATAAAAGCTGAAAGCACAAGATTAAACTTAAAGAAAACACTTCAAAGTTCAAATGATTTATCAAACAGAGTCCAGAAATTTGTTGATTGCAGGAGCAGGGATGTTAACGTAAGAGAGCTTTTTATTGTTGAGGGGGACTCAGCTTTAGGAGCATGTAAGCAGGGGAGGAACTCCGAGTTTCAGGCAGTAATTCCCTTAAGAGGCAAAATATTGAACTGTTTGCAATCTGATTACGATAAAATTTTTAAGAATTCAATAATAACTGATTTAATAAAAGTTTTAGGCTGCGGCGTTGAAGTGAACTCAAAAGCGAATAAAGAGTTATCTTCCTTTAATATTGACTCACTGCGCTGGAGCAAAGTAATAATTTGCACGGATGCAGATGTTGATGGCTTCCATATTCGTGCGCTTGTTTTAACTATGATTTATCGTTTAATGCCAACGCTGATTGAGGATGGGAAAGTATTTATTGCCGAATCGCCTTTATACGAAATTAATTCAAAAGGAGAAACCTGGTTTGCCTATACCGAAGATGAAAAGATGAAAGCTCTCGAGAGCATAGGCAATGCAAAATATACCATACAACGTTCAAAAGGCTTAGGCGAAAATGAAGCTGAAATGCTGTCACTGACCACAATGAACCCTGCAACAAGGCGGTTAATAAAAATCGAGCCCGATATAGCAGCAGCCACATCGGATAAGTTTGATCTGCTTTTGGGCGAAAATCTCGCGGGTCGTAAAGAGCATATTGCAAATAACGGTTACCTTTATATTGATATTGCGGATGTATCATAAAATAATATGTTACAGCACGATTATTACTTTTTTAGGAGAACGATATGGCAGGCAAAAAGAGTAAAAAAAATAATAATGATCAGAGTGATCAAATAAACATAAATGCACATATTATTGGAGCGGGTACTGTTGTAAATCAACTTATAACCGATACGCTTGAAACTAATTTTATGCCGTATGCTATGAGTATAATAATGTCCAGAGCTATTCCGGAAATTGACGGATTTAAACCTTCGCATAGAAAAATATTGTTTACAATGTATAAAATGGGACTATTAACAGGGGCACGATCAAAATCAGCAAATATTGTTGGGCGTACAATGCAGCTTAACCCTCATGGTGATGCTGCAATTTATGAAACAATGGTAAGGCTTTCAAAAGGTTATGAGGCATTAATTCATCCATATGTTGACTCAAAAGGGAATTTTGGCAAGGCATATTCGAGAGATATGCTTTGGGCAGCCGCAAGATACACAGAAGCAAAACTTGCTCCGATTTGTGCAGAACTTTTTGGTGACATTGATAAAGATACTGTTGATTTCATTGATAACTATGATAATACTATGAAAGAACCGGTTCTGTTGCCGGTTACATTCCCGTCAATTCTTGTGAATGCGAATACGGGTATAGCAGTTGGAATGGCAAGTTCGATTCCATCATTTAATCTTAAAGAAGTATGCGAAACTACTATCGCACTGATTAAGGATAATTCACATAATGTTGCTGACACATTGAAAGCACCGGATTTTTTTGGCGGAGCAGCTTTATTATATGAAAGACAAGCAATTGAAGAGATATATAAAACAGGAAGAGGCGGAATTAGACTTCGCTCAAAATATTCCTTTGATAAGGTCAACAATTGTATTGATATAACTGAAATTCCCCCGACAACGACAACTGAAGCAATTATTGAGAAGATAATTGAAAAAATAAAAACCGGAAATATAAGGGATATCAGCGATATCCGCGATGAAACAGATAAAAGCGGATTAAAGATCACAATTGACTTGAAAAGAGGCGCCGACGCCGATAAACTGATGCAGCGTCTGTTTAAATCTACACCTCTCGAAGATACCTTTTCATGTAATTTCAATGTTCTTATTTCAGGATCACCGATGGTTCTTGGCGTTTCTGATCTTTTACTTGAATGGATTGCATTCCGGACAGATTGTGTGAGAAGAAGGGTATTTTTTAACCTAAACAAAGCAAAAGAAAGACTTCATCTGTTACGCGGTTTAGAAAAAATATTATTGGATATTGATAAAGCAATAAAGATAATTAGAAACACAGCAGAGGAATCAGAAGTTGTTTCAAACCTTATGATTGGATTTTTAATTGATGAAATACAAGCTGAATTTGTTGCGGAAATAAAACTGCGCCACCTTAACCGGGAGTTTATTTTAAAACGTGTTCAGGATGTTGAACGGCTAAAAAAAGAAATTACCGATATGGATGATATCCTTGCCAGCAAAACACGTGTTAAGAATATAATAATAGATGAATTAAATGATGTTATTAAGAAATACGGAGAAGAAAGAAAAACTGAAATCATATATGCTGCTGACACTATTCAGGATGATATTATAGATGAGGTACCGGATTATCCGGTAAATCTCTTTTTCACACGAGAAGGTTATTTTAAAAAGATAACTCCCTTATCTTTACGGATGAGCGGTGATCATAAGCTAAAAGATGGCGATAGCATGTTAATATCTATGGAATCCACAAATAATGCTGATCTGTTGTTTTTTACAAACAAGTGCCAGGTTTATAAAGCAAAAGCCTTTGACTTTGATGATACCAAGACTAGCGTTTTAGGTGATTATGTTCCGTCAAAACTCGGGATGGAATCGGGCGAATCTGCTATATATATGGCAGTAACCCTGGAATACTCCGGTTATATGATTTTTGTTTTTGAAAACGGTAAAATAACAAAGGTTGAAATGGAAGCTTACAAAACAAAAACAAATCGAAAGAAATTGATTAAAGCATATTCGGATAAATCACCTTTAGCTGCGATTTTCCATATTGATATTGATTGCGAACTTGTTGTAAAATCTTCTTCAGGCAGATACTTGCTTTTTAATTCAGGAGCTATTTCACCCAAAACAACAAAAGATTCTGCAGGAGTATCGCTTATGACTTTAAAGAAGGGCCAGCGGATCGTAAATGTCAAAGAATATGTACCGGGTGAATTTGCAAAACCGCATCGTTATAAAACAAAAAATCTGCCTGCTGCAGGATCTTTGCTAAGTTCAGATGACATCGGCGAACAACTTGAAATGAAAAAAGATGATGATTAAATGAAAAAGGTGTCTATTATATAATAATATATTAATTTAAAAATTATGCTTGCATTTTCAATATATTTATGCTAGACTACATCAGTAATTTAAACGTGGAGGTTTGTTTCATGACACCTATGGAAATCACCCTTGGTATTCTGCTGATAATATTATCAATACTTATTGTTATTGTAGTTCTCCTGCAAGAAAGTAAAACTGCCGGCCTTTCCGGTGCAATTGCAGGCGGAGCGGAAACATTCTTTGGCAAAAACAAAGGTCGTACAATTGAGCAAAAACTAGTTAAAGCAACAAAGTATATAGCGATATCTTTTTTCGTTTTGTCGCTTGCAACAACTCTTCTTCTTTTATTTTTTTGATAAAAATAAAGGCTCTTTGTCAATAGTTGGGGTAAACCCGAAATAATGGAAAAGGAA
>CAYOAW010000126.1:0-4769 GCA_964402095.1 uncultured Eubacteriales bacterium
TGGTCGGAGTGTCGAGATTTGAACTCGAGGCCTCTTGGTCCCGAACCAAGCGCGATACCAAACTTCGCCACACCCCGCTGTTGCGACCTTATGAATTATATACTACGATTGATATAAAATCAAGTATTTTTTTAAATATATTAATCGGTGCATATAACAAAATAATCATATGCACCGATTTTATAACAAATTATTAATTCATATTTGTCAATAATTTTTCGGCAGCTGCAATCTTAACAGAAAGGCAAAGCAAATTTACAGCAACCTCAAGTTCTTCTACCGGCGGTAAAGTCGGAGCAATTCTTATATTCGAATCATACGGATCATTTCCATACGGAAATGTAGCGCCTGCAGGTGTCAGTACCACACCTGCCTGCTTGCACAGCTCAACAGTACGTTTGGCACATCCGCTTAAAACATCAAGACTAATAAAGTATCCGCCTCTCGGATTGTTCCATTCTGCTATTCCCTTGCCTCCAAGTTCTTTTTCAAAGGAATCAAGAACCGATTTGAACTTTGGCTCTAATATTAAAGCATGGCGTTTCATTTGTGCTTTTATTCCCGCCGCGTTTTTAAAATACCGCGCATGACGAAGCTGATTGATTTTATCATATCCTATAGTTTGTACGAACAGGCGCTTTTTAATTGCGGAAATATTGTTATCTGATGCGGCAAGAACAGATACGCCTGACCCCGGGAAACTGATTTTTGAAGTTGAAGCAACTTCTATAACCATATCCTCGCTGCCTTTTTTAACGCATTCATTTAATATATTTAAAAGCATATCGCTTTCATCATAAAGATCATGCTCACTGTAAGCATTATCCCAAATGATTCTAAAATCACTTGCAGCAGGTTTCAAAGCCGCTATCCTTCGAACGACTTCGTCCGAAAAAGTTTTTCCCTCCGGATTAGAATATTTCGGCACGCAAAACATACCCTTGACCGAACTGTCTTTTATCACTTGTTCTAAAATATCCATATCAGGTCCTTCGGCCAACATAGGGATATTTATCATTTCTATACCGAAATATTCCAATATTGTAAAATGTCTGTCATAACCCGGAACAGGGCAAGCAAACTTAATTTTCCCTTGAAGCATCCATGGTGTAGAGCCTGCGCCGTGTGTCATGCATTGTGAAATATAATCAAACATTATATTAAGACTTGAATTACCGAAAATAATCAGGTTCTCAGGTTTCACATCAAGAAGTTCCGCATAAATTGTTTTGATCTCAGGAATACCGTCAAGAACACCATAATTTCGGCAATCTGTGCCATCAGATGACTTAATATCGCTTTTCGAATTTATTTCATCGAGAATATCCATCGAAATATCCAATTGGTCACAGCCAGGTTTACCTCTCGACATATCAAGTTTTAATCCTATTGATTTTATTGCCTCATATTCAGCCTTCATTTTCACTAAAAGGTCATTAAGTTCAAACTGAGGCAATTCTTGAAACCGCATACGTTGTAATCCTCCAAAATATAATAATATTTACCATTATTTTATATTATTGCTGTATTATTTGCAAGAACTATTTATAATTCTTGCATTTGTGACAAAAACAACCGCCTCATTTTAATTATTTGAGGCGGTTTAACACAATAATATTTAAAATTCGGCTGAACCGGTCGTTCTGGGGAATGGCAGTACATCCCTGATATTTGAAATACCTGTGATATACATAATCAGTCTTTCAAAGCCCAGCCCAAAACCGCAATGCTTTGTACCGCCGTACTTGCGAAGTTCAAGATACCACCAATAATCTTCAGGCTTTAGCCCTAATTCTTCAATTCTATTCGTTAGCATATCCAAGCGTTCTTCTCTTTGACTGCCTCCTATTATTTCGCCAATACCCATAACCAGCAAATCTACGGCAGCCACTGTTTTACCGTCATCATTCATTCTCATATAAAACGCTTTTATTTCTTTAGGATAATCAGAAACAAAAACAGGGCGTTTAAAAATTTTTTCTGTCAGGCATCGTTCATGTTCTGTTTGAAGATCACATCCCCAAAATACTTTATACTCAAATTGATCATTAAACTCTTCGAGCATTTTTACTGCTTCTGTGTAAGTAACATGAGCAAACTCTGAGTTCGCTACTGATTTAAGACGGTCAATCAGTTCTTTATCGTAATATTTACTGAGAAATTCCAATTCATCGGGACATTTTTCAAGCACATATTTCAAAACATATTTTATCATCGATTCGGCAAGTTCCATATCATCCGATAAATCAGCAAATGCCATTTCCGGCTCGATCATCCAAAATTCAGCAGCATGCCGCTGTGTGTAAGATTTCTCAGCTCTAAAGGTCGGCCCGAATGTATACACTTTTCCGAAAGCCATTGCCATGGCTTCTGCTTGAAGCTGTCCCGAAACAGTCAAATATGAAGGTTTGCCGAAGAAATCTTCAGAATAATCAACTAACCCCATATCATTCTTGGGTGGATTTTCAGCGTCAATTGTTGTAACTCTAAACATCTCGCCTGCGCCTTCGCAATCACTGGCGGAAATAAGAGGGGTATGAACATAAACGAAACCGTTTTCCATAAAAAAGCTGTGTATCGCATAGGCAGCAAATGATCGAACTTTAAACACTGCATTATATGTGTTTGTTCTTGGCCTCAAATGACTGATTGTACGCAGATATTCAAGCGTGTGGCGTTTTTTCTGCAACGGATATTCCGGGGCAGAAGCGCCTTCAATTTCTATTTTAGCCGCACTTATTTCAAATGGCTGACCTGCTTGCGGAGTCAAAATCAAAATCCCGCTAACACAAACAGCCGCACCAACATTAAGTTTTGCGATTTCCCTGAAATTTTCAATTTTACTGTTTTCAAATACAATTTGTATTCCCTTAAAATTACTGCCGTCATTTATCTCCATGAAACCGATTTCTTTTGAGTCCCTTATTGTTTTCACCCAACCGCAGACAGAAATTTCTCTATTTGCAAAAGTATCCGGCGAATTATAAATTCTATTAATTTCAAGCCTTTTCATAATATACCCCTCTACTGTAATAATACTTTTAATATTATAACGAAATCCGGTAATAAAGCAAGTATTGAATGATAACTTCTTAAAAATATCAAAAATTGCTTTTATTGTTTTTTTATTGACACATACCTTCAACAAGATTAGAATATAAATCAAACTAATGAGTATTTGGGAGAAAATTATGAGCTATGCAGACGAAATTTTTGCTTTAAATTGCAAAGAAATTTTATCAAATGGTTTTTGGGACAGCAATTTTAATGTCCGCCCGCGTTGGGAAGACGGCCAACCTGCTCATACTGTAAAAAAATTCGGGCTTGTAAACCGTTATGATTTATCCAAAGAATTTCCTATTATTACTTTTCGGAAAACAAATATTAAAAATGCGATTGATGAAATAATTTGGATATGGCAAAAAAAATCCAATAATATTGCTGATTTAAATAGCCATATTTGGGATTCTTGGGCCGACAGCAACGGTTCAATAGGTAAAGCATACGGTTATCAGCTCGGTATAAAGCATGTTTATCCTGAAGGCAAATTTGATCAAGTTGACAGGGTGCTTTTTGATTTAAGAAACAACCCATTAAGCAGAAGAATTATGACCAACATATATAATCATCATGATTTGAATGAAATGATGCTATACCCATGCGCATACAGCATGACTTTTAATGTAACAGGCAATAAGCTTAACGGTATTTTAAACCAACGGTCTCAAGATATGCTTGTTGCAAATAATTGGAATGTATGCCAATATGCTGTTCTGCTGCATATGTTTGCACAGGTAAGCGGATTTGAAGCCGGCGAACTTGTGCATGTTATTGCCGATGCGCATATATATGACAGGCATATTCCTATTGTTGAAGAAATTATTTCCAAAAGACCTTTTAACGCTCCAATCTTTAAAAGTAATAAAGAAATCAATAATTTTTACAATTTTACTACTGACAGTTTTGAACTTATGGATTATAACTATCATGAATTAAAAACAAAAATTCCGGTTGCTGTATAATATCAAATATAGGGGTAATAATAAATGAATGCTATCGTATCAGTTGATTTGAATTGGGCTATAGGATATAAAAATGATTTGTTGTTTCATGTGCCGGATGATATGCGTTATTTTAAGAAGATGACTGTCGGCAAAGTCGTTGTTATGGGTGAAAACACTTTCTATTCTTTACCAAAGCAGCTGCCGCTTACAGACAGAATCAATATCGTTCTATCCGATAATAAGCATTTGCAAATAGACGGTGTTACAATATGCAACAGCCTTGATGAGCTTATTAAAAATATTCAAGAATATAATCCGGAGGATGTTTTTATAATAGGCGGTCAAATGGTATATAAATTGATGCTCAAATATTGCAATAAAGTTTATGTAACACAATTTTATGAAAAAGCTAAAGCTGACAAGTATTTCACATATCTGCCGAAAAGCAAAAACTGGGAACGTATCAGCAGATCTGAACCTCATGAATATAATGGGTTGAAATTCACTTTTGACCGGTACGAAAGAAAAAGCAAATAATTAAGACTGCAGCACGGTGAACTGCACTCCAATTGTCAGACAGTAGGTTGTACTGAAATAACAATTGGGGTGTTTTTCTATACCAAAATGAGCACCGGGCAAAAATAAACGGGCAAAGTTAAAGAGCCTGCAGCCTGCAATTCACAGACAGCAAACTCCTTCGGTTGTTTATTTTGGTAGTATCTAATAATTTGTGTAAACCTCCATTATCAGGTAAAATAAAGAACG
>CAYOAW010000127.1:0-4727 GCA_964402095.1 uncultured Eubacteriales bacterium
GCAATGGGAAACAACCCTGAAGATAAAAATATCCATACAACCGAAAAAACAGATCTGAACACACCGGACGGTCACAGCAACGGCGGACACCGTCACAGCAGCAGCGGACACCATCACAGCAGCAGCGAACACCATCACAGCGGCAGCGAACATCATCACAGCAGCAGCGGCGAACACCGTCACAGCAGCAGCGGACATAGTCACAGCAGCAGCGGACGCCATCACAGCAGCAGCGGACACAGTCACAGCAGCAGCGGACACAGTCACAGCAGCAGCAATAAATCAAAAAGTAAAAGCAAAATTAACTTATTCAAACGTATAAAGCACAGGGTAAAAGTTGTCTATTGGAAAGCCGAACACCGTTTTAAAAAAGCGAATAAAGTTAAAAAAGCAGGCTACATTGTTGTTTTTATAAGTATTTTGATCCTTATCGCCGCATTTACCAAAGCTGCTTTAACCCCAACGGTACCTGTTTACGAAGATACCACCGAAGCACAAACAACTCTTGCGGCAACCACCTCTGTTGTTACAACAATACCTCCTATAGTGGATGCCCCGGAAGTCAGCACTTACTACCAAATCAATGATACTTACAAGGTTAATAATGATTTCACTTCCGGATTTTTGATTATGCTGCCGTACATTGATTCAAATGAGCCTCAAGCTTTAAAAATCAATGCAGATATAGATATACTTAAAGAAAAAATAAGAAAAAAATACAACTCTGTAAATAATGTAAAAGATTTCAGAGAATTCTATGATTACAGTTATGATTCATTTTCAAAAGGCCATATTCTTTTTATATCTGTTTTTACAAAATATCAAACACCGTCAAATGAACCTGTTGAATCTAATCTTTATTATGCTTACGATTTCACAAAAGATATACTTGTTGACGACTCTGTTATACCGATTCTGTTTAATTTAAACGATACTGTTATACTGGAATCTGTTAACAGAAAATTAAGCAGCGTTGGCGCCATACCTATTGAAACAACCGATAGCATTACATACTATGTTAGGGATAAAGGTGCTGTTTGGGCAGATGTGAAAGTTAAGGCTCTGCTTGGCAATTTTTATTATCATGAATTGGTACAGCTGACAAAACCTATTGTAAAATAATATTTCCTCAACTTAAATTTAATATTTTATGAAAGTCGTTTGTTGAAAGGACGGTGTCCGGTATAAAAAAAGCATTCATACCGCTGATTGCATTTGCTGTGTCTTTTTCTTTTTTATTCTCCGGCTGCGGCAGCCCTCAACGTTCAAGTACTGCAACCTCAGCGATAAAGACAGGCACTCAGCTTGAAACGCTGCAAACCGCGGCCGCAACAACCGCCGAAAATACCTCCGGCACGGCCGGGCCTGTCATACCCGAAATAATAACCTATTATGAGTTGAACAAAACATACAAGGTTGATGAATATTTCACCGCAGGATTTGTTGTCAAACTCCCTAAAATAGTTTCAATCAAGCCGGAGGCTTTAAAAATCAATTCCGATATCGATAAAATGCGTGTTGTTATCGATAAGGAGTATAATTCGGTAAGCAATATCAAAGATTATAGGACCCAGTACAACTATTCATATGAAACTTTTATTAAGGGTAATGTTGTTTTTCTGTCGGTTTTTTCCGCTACAGGGTGGTGGGCAAGTGAATATGTGAACTCAAACGAATATTACGCATATGATTATATTGCAGATAAACGCCTTCAAAAAAGTGAAATTTCGGCAATTTTCGGTATGGACGAAGAACAGGTTATTAAGAAAATAGAGTCAAAGTTAAAGGAAAGAAACCTCTCATTTTCCGGAAATACGGATGACTTTGAATTATATGTCAATGCAAACGGCAAACTTATTGCCGATATATCGGTTGACAGCGGATTGGGAGAGGAATATTCCGAAATTGTCGAGTTGGCATAGAACCTTTCGCAGGATGAGCGGGCAATCCCCTACGACGGTTAAGTCAGCCGTCAAGAAATTTTTTACCCCGTGAACAGTTTTCTGTTCACGGGGCATTTTTATATGTTTATGGCAGGTTTTATCCCCGCTTTTGCTGTTATTCCTGCCTGCTGATAGTCCGTCTTAAAAATTCACGCAAACGGTCGTTCTTTGGATTGGTAAAAAACTCCTCAGGCGGAGCTACTTCTACCACGGCACCGTCCGCCATAAATACAACCCTGTCGGCAACATCCTTTGCAAAGGCCATTTCATGGGTGACCACAATCATTGTCATGCCTTCTTCGGCAAGTTTTTTCATTACCGATAAAACTTCACCGACAAGCTCGGGGTCAAGTGCGGATGTCGGTTCGTCAAACAGCATTACCTTCGGGTCCATCGCAAGAGCTCTCGCAATAGCAAGGCGCTGCTGCTGCCCGCCGGAAAGCTTGCTCGGGTATTCATTGGCTTTTTCTTCCAAGCCAACCCTTTTCAGGAGATCAATGGCTTTTTCTCTCGCCTCGTCTTCGCTCCGGTTTTTAACCTTTGTCTGGGCTATCATGATATTCTGCAGAGCGGTCATATGCGGGAATAAGTTGAAGCTCTGGAAAACCATACCCATTTCAAGCATTATGGCAAGCCGCTGCGCTTTAGGCATTCTCACCTTGTTGGAAAGGCTGCCCTTGTCCCTGTCTTCAATCAGAACATCGTCGACATATATTTTTCCGCTGTTGATTGTTTCAAGGCCGTTGAGCGAACGAAGGTAGGTCGACTTTCCGGCGCCCGAAGGACCGACAATACAAATAACCTCGCCCGCCTCTATGGAAAGGCTGACATCTTTTAAAACTTCCAGCGAGTGAAAGCTTTTATACAAGTTTTCGGTCTTAATCATTGACATATTCATATCCCCCTATTCGTAAACCGACAGTTTCTTTTCAAGCTTGCTGAAGATGAAAGTAAAAACCGCAGTGATTACAAGATATATAAGCATAGCGGGAATATAAACAAGTGCACTTGCTTTGTTGGACGCAATCATCTTTGTTTGGTAAGTCAAGTCGGTCAGCGCTATAATTGAAACCAGCGAGGTATCTTTGAGCACCATAACAAACTCATTGCAAATAGGCGGAATCATACGGCGGTAAGCCTGCGGGATAACAATCAGCCTCATGGTCTGCGAATAACTCATACCAAGAGCTTTTGCCGCCTCAAGCTGGCCTTTCGCAATCGATTGGATTGCAGCTCTTATAATCTCGGCAAGATAAGCGGCTATATTAAGAGAGAAAGCAATCCATGCGGCGACAAAGCGGCTTTTAATATTAAAAGCGGGTACAAGCAGCGGCATGGTGTAGTAGATAAAGAACAACTGCATAAGCAAAGGTGTTCCGCGGAAGAAAAAGACATACGCGCTGCATGGTTTATTGATAATCTTTTTCTTAGAGATTTTACCAAGCGCTAAAAACACACTGAAAAAAAGCGCGCACACAACCGAAAGCACGGAAAGCGACAGCGTCGTTTCAGTTGCTTTCAGAAGCGCCGGCATCCATCCCAACATTCTTTGCAAAGTTTCCATTAGAACACCCCATCTAATAATAAGGGCTGCCCCGAAGAGCAGCCCTCCGGCAATAGCCTTATTTATTTAAGTCAATAACAGGCTTTTCTGTAACAGTTCTTACACCCTTTGTGACATCCGAGCCAAAATATTTTGTCGCGATTGAAGAAACCGTGCCGTCAAAGTAAAGTGTGTCAACCGCTTTTTCAACAAGCGCGGCTAAATCATCATTACCCTTTTTAAGGCATATGCCCATCGGTTCGCCTTCATCATTTCTCCAGACAATTTTGCTTGTATCGGTATAACTCGCCGCAACAACCTCGTCCACCAATATGGCGTCGACTCTGCCTAATTTGAGGTCATCATAGCATTGTGTTACTTTTTCATAACGGTTAACTTCAAAACTGATATCGCCTTTTGCAAGAACTTTTTTGGCATAGTCATCGGCAGTCGTAGCGTTCTGGAGGGCAATCTTTTTCCCGTTAAGATCGTTCAGGGAAGTGATTGAGCTTGTCGAATCTTTGGGGACGGCAAGAACAATGCGGTTTGAAATGTACGGTGCGGTTAAAATATACTTCTGCTGCCTTTCAGGTGTGATGCTTACGGCGGACATAATCATGTCAAATTCGCCTTTTTCAAGCGCCGCAAAAATTCCGTCCCAGGCAGTGTTTACAATTTCGAGTTTCAGACCGAGAATATCGGCAATCTTTTGAGCCATATCAACGTCGAAGCCGATATAGGTTACGCCGTCTGTATCGGTGTATTCCATCGGAGGATAACCAACTTCCATGCCTACCATAAGGGTACCGCTTTTTATTGTCTTTATTGATGATTCTGCTGCTGATGTGGCTGCTGTTGTTTCATCGTTTTTTCCGCCGGAGCACGCGGTAAAAGAAAAACCGACAAGCAAGACTGCCAATAGAACGCTGATAAACTTTTTCATTGACTATTCCCCTTCTTATTTTCATTTTATATTCATGCCGTTTTCCGAAAAAACAAGCATAGAATATTAATTAAAATTTAATTGTGTTTTATAATACATTGTTTTTAAGGTTTTGGCAACCTGTTTTGCATAATTTTATAGAATTTCTTTCATTTTTTATTAACTTAACAGTTTTTATAAAATAAGAACCGGATAAGCATCCGGTTCTAAATAAGAATAAATAAACTCAGTTCAAGATCATCCGCGCGACAATATCGCCCATTTCAGCCGTCCCGGCCTTTTTGAATCCTTCTTCGTA
>CAYOAW010000128.1:0-4678 GCA_964402095.1 uncultured Eubacteriales bacterium
CTGTTCCGGTCGTGGGTCCACTTTGGATATATTCAAAGTGGTTAGAGGGGGGTACAAGCGCATTGAACGAATATGATCATGATATTTACCGACCCTATATACACTAATTTGGTGAACAGAGTAAAATACAGTTTGCCTTCCCTTATGTTGAGAACTGCGGCCGGTCATTCAGATCGGCCGCGTGCTTTTGCTTCTGTTTTTAAATTTTATCCTTCAGTTTATTGAGATGCTTGAAGATATCTGTTGTAGCATCTCTTTCTTTTGCCTGCCACGATGTTGTCCGGATTTTGCAGAAATTTATGTTATAAAAAGAGTCATACTAGGGATGGTAGCCATTACACGTAAATGTAATATCTGCAGATCTTTTTATATGCTGCATAATGCGGCAAGTACAAATGCCAAATGATAGGTATATATTTTACAAATTCTGTTACGAATATACGTATTTGGCATTATTCCGTCCTGTTCGACATGAATAATGCCCTCTTCGACAATATGCATTGATTTGAATTTCAAGATATGCTACTTTTTCAGAATAAATGAAATATTTGTGTATGTTTAAAAGTAATGATATATGTGGAAAACTTCGATTTTTGCCCTGTTAGGCCATAAAAACGCCCTGTTAGGCAAATTGTATTGAAAAAAATTACTATAAATGATATTTTTTAAAAACAAAGCATTATTTTGCAGAAATCAAAAATATTGGAGGACGAGAATTTGAAAAACTTTTTAAGAACCGTATCTTTGGCCATGGTCTTCGCACTGGTTGTCCAAATAATACCAACAAGCGTAATAGCCGATACGGTGCGGGAAACCGCCACGGAAATCACAACGGCAGCAGCTGAAAATCCAATCATAGGTGAGTGCAAAGAATACAGAGATAAATATACAAAGGTTTTTGAAAGAACAGACGGAAGATATACCGCAGTTGTTTCCGCTTCGCCAATACACTTCGAAGAAAACAATGCGTGGAAAGATATAGACAACTCATTGGCTGAAAGCATGGTTGACGGCAAAGCTGTTCTGAAAAACACTGACAATTCATTTACCGTTACACTACCGAAAAGTATTTCGGAAAGCGATAAAACAGTTAAAGTGGAAAAAGACGGGTATGCGCTTTCTTTCGTTATTGAAGACGTCAAAACCTCTTTGTTCCATAGCCATATTGACGCAAAAACAGAAAAAGCGGTTGCTGAGAGATCTGCGTCAGAAGTTCAAAAAGCAGCTAATCTTGAGAAAAAAAGCTCAAAGGTAGAATATAAGTCAATACAGTCCGGCGTGGATTATGAATATACGGTTCTTCCTGATTCGGTTAAAGAAAACATTGTTTTGGGCAGCAAACCGGAGAAAAACACAGTATTCAGTTTTACGGTTTCGGCACCCGGCATGACTGCAAAGCTTCTTCCAGATAACAGCATTGAGTTTTATGATAATGACAGCACGGCGGTGTTCACACTGCCGGCACCGTTTATGTATGACCAAAACAATATATATTCCGAAGATATAAACGTGAATTTCGAAAAAAACAAAGACGGCTCCTTTACTTTAACGTATGCGCCTTCAACGGACTGGCTGAGTGATAGCAGCCGCTCATATCCGGTTGTTATTGATCCTATTGTCAGACTTGATTCCGAGGATGAAATTTATGATACTTTCGTTTCTAATGCAAGCGGCAAACAAAATGTCAATTACGGCAGTTATACGTATGCGACAGTCGGCAATAAAAGTGACGGTTCATACTGGGCATATTTCAGGCCTCAGGCATCCCTATGGGCAAGCAAAGCGGTTGTTACAGATGCCACACTCAAGGTTTATGCAAAGAGTGAAACCGCGCAGCCGATGACTATCGCGGCGAGCGTTGTTACCGGCAACTGGGCTGAATCGACGACATACAGCACACGCCCAAGCAATGAAACCCTGCCGATTGATTGTGCAACCGCTACCGCAAGTTCGTACACTCAAATTTCATTTGATATAACACAGGCACTTCCAAGGAATCAGGATAACCTTGGCGGAGCAACTTACCCGATGGGTGTTATATTAAGTGCATACGATACTGCCACGAATAGCGCGAATATATACACTTCAGAGTATACGAATGCCCAGTATGTGCCTGTTATCGAATACAGTTTTGTGGAAACAACCGGCCAAAGCGACAAGTATGAGTACCATACGCAGAATATCGGAAGAGCCGGCACTGTTTCCGTAAATGATTTTACCGGCGGGATGTATCTTGTCAGGGATGAAATAGGCATAGACGGAAATATTATGCCTGTCAACATTCAGCAATACTATTCCACCGCATCGGCGGATTTATGCCGGAATGCGGTTTCGCCCTATTTCTATTTTAATTTTGAAAATTATGGCCGCGTCTGGCTGACAAATTATCACCGGTATGTAGGCTATATTGAGGATTACTATGTTGATGCAAACGGCAACGGGATTGATGTGTATTTTTACATTGACGGTACCGGCACGATAACTTATTTTGAAAAAGATGATACCGTTACAAGTTATCCGGAAAAATGGACGGAACAATTTGATAAAACCAGCACCGGAAAAGGGCTGACCATGTGGGTGCCGGAGGCGGTTGCAGGCGACGGTACAAACTACGAAGGGATTGTTGTTGAAGAATCATCGGGGCAAAAGATGACCTTTGAAGAACTCGGCAGGATGGTGACCATTACCGCAGCGCCGGACAGCCATATTACAGACCCGCTGCCGACAATTCAGGTTGATTTTAAAGGCAGTCAATATCCGTATTATGAAATTGATAAGATTACAGACGGCGTTGGCAGAGAATACAGGTTTACCTACGATACTTCAGCCAACCTAACCTCCATACAAGCCTTTGACGCGCAAAATACCGGGATAACTGTCGGAAGCGGAACATCCGCTACAAATTTGCAAATGACATATACCTATAACGGCGTCGGAAAACTGACAACGGCAACATATCCGGACGGTGAATCGGTGACATACAGCTATGTTTCCAATTCGGGCTTCGCTCCGCGTATTCAAAGCGCCACCGATATTAACGGCTACAGGCTCTCATACAATTACAACAACAGGAATGCGGTTACACAAATAACCGAATCAACCTTGGATTCCTCATCAACGCGTGTAACCGGTAATGTTGTGGATATAAGCTATGACAGCCCCTATCAGAGAACATATGAAGACAGTTATGGAAATACCGAAGTTGCGCAATTTGATAATTATGGCCGGAAGATAGGCACCTATAACGATGAAGGACAGTATTTGAGAAACACCTATGAGGATACTGTAATAAACAACAAGACCTATAACCTTTCCTCGGGCAGCACATATATTGAAGAGCAGGAAGATAATATCGTTTTGAACGGTAATATGAGTGCTCTTACAGACAATTTCCCAAACAGCTGGACAGGAACAAATCTTACCGCAACGGATATTGGCGCAACAGCAACAAAGTTTGATGAAACCGTTAATGTAATGCAAATTACAGGGACCCCTAATGTTGGAAAAGCTGTTTCTCAAACAATTAGTATTACAGGCGGCGAAGGTGATACCGTTGACATCGGATGCTGGGCAAAAGCGAAAGCGGGAATAAATTCGGGCACAG
This sequence comes from uncultured Eubacteriales bacterium, assembly GCA_964402095.1. Taxonomy (GTDB): domain Bacteria; phylum Bacillota; class Clostridia; order Oscillospirales; family Acutalibacteraceae; genus UBA1447. Next base: position 3,605 of record CAYOAW010000128.1, read on the forward strand.
CTGCATTTAGAATGAGAATGGTCTATACCTACACGGACGAAAACAATCAAACGGCTGTAAAAACCGAAACCGTTGATTTTATCCCCTTCGTCGATTATTGGCAATATGTTGCGGCAAGATTTACCTTGCTGGGTGCTTGCTCACAAATTACAATTTATTTAGATTACGGCAACCAAATAAACACAGCATATTTTACCGATGTGTTTGTAGTGTATACAGATGTAGCTTCGAGCGGAGCTTCCTCTCAAAATGAACCGACTTACTGTGTTTGCGGAGAAGAACACTGCGCGTATGGTTTAGGCTGCGATTGCCAGTGTGAAAGCCAGGAAACATGCACCTGCCTCCAATGCCATGAAACAACAACTTACACCTATGACAGCTTAGGAAATATTACATCGACAACAACAAACAACGGGACAAAAGAAATGGTAACCGGGTCCGGTTATTCCGCGGACAAAAACTATTTAACCAGTGCTACCAATTCAGCAGGAAATGTGGTAGACTATAATTACAATTTAGCAAACGGAACATTGACAAGTGTCACAGACAGTTTGGATAATTCTGTCGGTTATACCTACAACGCTATGCGTGCACTGGCAGGTGTTTCACAGGCAGTATCCAACCTTTCAACCGGCACGACAATAAACAACAGCTATGGGTATACCGATGACCGACTAACATCCATTGCAACGGGTAACGGTGTTGATTATTCTTTTGAATATGACCTTTGGGGCAACCAAACGGGTGTCAATGTCGGCACGCAAAGCTTGGTGGATTACACCTATGGCACGGGCGAAAATTGTGGCCGGGTAGCAAGCATCACCTTCGGCAATAGCCAAACAATAACCTTTAGCTATGACAGCTACAATAATATATCCGGCATAAGCTATGACGGCGGAACAAATTACAGTTATATCTACACGTATTCGAGCACAGACAGATTGACTTCATTAACCGACAACATCAATCATCAAATAACCAGTTATACGGATGATGGATACGAAATCAATACAATTCCGGAGCAGGGCCAATCCGCAGTACTTCTTTATTCCTCAAGTTATGACGAGGACGATA
>CAYOAW010000129.1:0-4668 GCA_964402095.1 uncultured Eubacteriales bacterium
CAATGAAGTAATATCACAAATAACACTTGGTTTTGCTGTTTGGCTGAAACAAAATACAAACAAAAATTATGATGAGATCATTGTTTCTGTGGGTCATGACTCTCGTATTTCTGCCAATCATATAAAAAAAAGTGTCCTTGATACATTAAGCCGGATGGGAATCAAAGTGATTGACTGCGGACTTTCCTCTACGCCGGCTATGTTTATGACAACTGTCGATTTGAAATGTACAGGTGCAATTCAGATTACTGCGAGCCACCATCCTTATGACCGCAACGGTTTAAAATTTTTTACACGGGCAGGCGGTTTGGAAGGGGCAAATATTGATGAAATTCTTGAATTTGCCCAAAATGAGAAATTGATACCATGCGAAAAAGCTGCCGATATTGAAATAATTGATTATATGAACACTTATTCGGCAAATTTAAGAGAAATGATATGCCATGAAGTGAATGATACGGATTATTTCAGACCTTTGCGCGGATATAAAATTGTTGTTGACGCAGGCAACGGAGTTGGCGGATTTTATGCGACAAAAATTCTGGAACCACTGGGTGCTGACATTTCCGGAAGCCAGTTTTTAGAACCGGACGGAACTTTTCCGAATCATGCCTCTAATCCTGAAGACAAAGAGGCAATGGAATCGATAAGCTCGGCCGTTATAAAAAACAATGCGGATTTCGGAGTGATTTTTGATACCGATGTTGACCGTGCAGGCTGTGTAGGCAAGGGCGGAATTGAGATAAACCGCAACCGGCTCATTGCGCTTGCCGCTGCGGTAACTCTTGAAAACAACGAAGGCGCTATGATTGTAACCGACAGTATCACATCTGATGGATTAACCGCATTTATAAAGGCACATGGCGGGCATCATTTACGCTATAAAAGAGGATACAATAATGTTATCAATAAACAAAAAGAATTGACGGACAGCGGGGTCAATTGCCCGCTTGCTATAGAAACATCAGGCCATGCCGCATTCAGCGAGAATTATTTTTTGGATGACGGAGCTTATTTAATCACAAAACTAATTATTAAAATGGCTTTGCTCGGCAGACAAAACGAAAAATTGGAAGATTTAATTGCAACGCTGAAAGAACCGCTTGAAGAGAAAGAAATTCGCTTTAAAATCTTAACAGATGATTTTAAAGAATATGGAGAGTATGTTATTAAAAATCTGCAAGAATTTTCAGCGGATAAGGACGGCTGGAAAACAGCGAAAGAAAATTATGAAGGAATAAGAGTCTCAACTGATGAAGATAACGGCAACGGATGGTTCTTGCTTAGAAAAAGCGTTCATGACCCGGTAATGGTTTTAAATGCAGAAAGCGAAAGTAAAGGCGGTATCAATATCATGCTGAACAGCCTTTATGAAATTTTTAAACATTTTGATAAGTTGGATATAAAAATGTTAACGGAAACAATTAATTAAATTTAAAAGGGGTATTATTATGCTTAATGTTGCAATGCTAAGCAAATGGCACGTACATGCCGAAGGATACGCGAGACAAATTAAAGAATATGGTGCGAATGTAACCTGCATTTGGGATGAAAATAACGAGCGCGGTATTGCGTGGGCAAAAGATCTTAATGTTGATTTTGAATCCGATATTGATAAGCTTTTGGCAAGAAAAGATATTGATGCCGTTGCTGTTTGCGCGCCTACAGCGATGCATAAAGAAGTTATCATCAAAGCAGCAAGAGCCGGAAAATCCATTTTTACGGAAAAGGCTTTAGCACCGACAGTATCGGATTGTGATGAAATTGCTGATGCTGTAAACAGCAATCATGTTAAATTCCTCATATCAATGCCTTGGCGCTGCCGGCCGGAAACATTATTTGCAAAAAAAGCAATTGATGAAGGGCTTTTAGGCGAGATTACACTTATCAGGATACGCAATGGGCACAACGGTTCAACCGCAAACTGGCTTCCCGATTATTGGTATGATGAGAGTATGGCGTGCGGTGGCGCAATGATGGATTTAGGCTGCCATCCAATGTACGGTGCAAGTTACCTTTGCGGGAAACCAAAAAGAGTAACATCAATGTATAACACAATAACAGGCCGTGAGGTTGAAGACAACGCTGTTAATCTGATTGAATTCGAAAACAAGTGCATTGCTGTTGTTGAAACTTCTCTGGTCAGCTATAATACGCCGTCTTCTTTTGAAATCTATGGGACAGAAGGCACATTAATTGACCATGAAGGTCAGCAGCTTATGTTAGCAAGCTCAAAATTGAAAGATATTAATAAAGGCTATATTCCCGTAACAAGCCTCCCCAAAGTACTGCCGAACCCAATAAATATGTTTCTTGACGCCTGTACAAAAGGTACAAAAATTGAATTCGGCCTTGATGCTGCAAGAAATTTATCCGAGTTGCTTGAAATGGCGTATAAAGCTCACAAGAAAAACACTGTCGAGAGGGCAAATGAAGACTAAAAATAAAATTGTTATATCGGAATTGAGCTTACTCATTGTTGCATTCATTTGGGGAGCGGGTTTCATAGTTGTTAAGAATTCTTTGGATCATATTACGCCTCTATGGTTAATGGCATCGAGATTTTCAATAGCTGCTGTTGCGGTAACCTTTATATTCATTTCAAAAATAAAAAAGGTTAATAAAGGCAGTTTGATGGGCGGAATAGTTTGCGGAATATTTGTATATTTTGCTTTTGCTTTTCAAACATTCGGAGTTCAATACACTACGGCAAGCAAAAATGCATTGCTTACTTCTTCTTATGTCGTTTTGGTTCCTTTTATTTTTTGGATAATCATAAGAACCAAGCCGAAAATACCGCAAATAGCCGCAGCTTTTATGTGCTTTGCCGGTATAGCGATGCTTATGTTTAACGGTTCGTTCGGCAAAATAAATATTGGCGATGTTTTAACATTAATATGCGGATTATTGTTTGCATTTCAGATATCATTGCTGGGAATATATTCAAAAAAGTATGACCCGATTGCATTAACAATTGTGCAAATGGTTACCTGTGCTGTAATCAGCATAATTGTTGCGGCATTTTTTGAAGATGTTCCCAAAAATCTTGGCTTCAGTTCTTTAATGTCAATATTATATCTTGGCTTGCTTAGCACATGTCTTGCTTATTTGATTCAGACTGTTGCGCAAAAGTATACACCGCCCTCGCATGCTTCAATGATCATGAGCCTTGAATGCGTGATCGGCTGTATTTTGTCTGTTATTATTTTTAAGGATACTTTTACGCCGCTTATGTGGGCAGGCAGCGTCCTAACATTTTTATCCGTTATTTTATCACAGAAAAGTACCAGAAACGGAACTTCAAAGGCAATAAAAAGCGAATAGACTGACGTTTTATACTATTCTGCATTATAATTAAGATACATTTTTAATCAGCAAGTAAGATTGCTGCCCCACTGTCTAAAGACAGCGGAGTCAAAAAATAGATTTTATCTATCTTTTGAATGGTGAATAGTATGACTGATTGGTTTAAAAAGGAGATGACCGGTAATGAGAAAAGGTTTAAAAACAATTATTTCGGCAGCTTTGACTGTTTCATTTATGATATCGATGGCAACTTTATCTTTGGCGGATAACAGAAATGAGGAGAGCGGCAGTTTGAAGTTCAATTCGGACGGTAAATTTACCATAATGCAGGTTGCTGACCCGCAGGATAACCAAAATCCGCGGAAAGCGATGATTGATATGCTGAATGCGGCCTATGATAAAGTCCAGCCGGATTTAGTTGTATTTACCGGCGACAATGTATTAGGAAGAATCGGCGAAAACAAAAGTTATGAAAAAAAATATGAACTGCTTGTAACTGCCCTTGATGCGGTAATTAAACCGCTTGAAACCAGGGGAATACCTTTTGCTGTAACATTTGGCAACCATGATGATCAGTGCGGCATATCGAAAGATGAACAGATTAAGATTTACAGGCGTTATGCCAACTGTATTGGTTTCAACGATGAAAACCCGTCAATAGGAAGAAGCACTTTTAATCTCCCGATAATGAGCTCGGACGGTCAAAAAATATCATATAATCTCTGGCTGATGGAATCCGCCGGCAATGATGAATCTGGAAACTATTTTGAATATGTAAGTACGGAAGCTTTAAATTGGTATAAAAATAAAAGCGATGAGCTCCGCGCCCAAAACGGCGGTGAGCAGGTTATGTCTTTAATGTTCCAGCATATTCCTATACCCGAAACCTATGAACTGTTGACAGAGGTCGATAAGTGCACTAAAGGCGCGGTTGAAAAGGACGGTAAGTATTATATTCTTAATACCAAAAAAGCAAAAGGGGACCTTGGGGAAGGACCATGTGTGGCTCAGAAAAATTTCGGCCAGTTGGATACAATAGCCGCCCAGGGTGATGTAAAAGGAATAGTCTTTGGACATGATCATATAAATTCTTTTGTCGGTAATCTGCAGGGTGTTGATATAATTCAGACGCCGGGCGCCGCTTTCCGGTCATACGGAGACGATAAAAGGGGAGTAAGAGTATTTTTAATTGATGAGAATGATACGCAAAAGTATGAAACTTATACCTTGAATTACTATGATCTGATGGGTACCGGTTTAAAAGCAAAACTTGAATTTATTTTCAATGCAGATGAAAAGATTCCGTTGATGATTGCTATATGCATATGTCCGGTAATTATGTTTTTTATATAATAATACGAT
>CAYOAW010000130.1:0-4650 GCA_964402095.1 uncultured Eubacteriales bacterium
CTTGCTGTGAGGGAATAGATAACCGCGTAGAAGACCGCGAACACAAGGATGGTGCCAACCGTACACCATGCGAAGAGCGCCTCATTGGTCAGGTTCAAAACGGCAAGCAGGCGGGTAATCATTTTAAAAGCGGCGGCAATGTGAATACCGGCGGCGGCAAGAGGGAGGAAGAAGACGGTCAGGACCTGGGAGCGGATTGCCTTTTTCACTTCGTCCCGGCTCATGCCGACCTTTTGCATAATTTCAAACCGGCTTTTATCATCATACCCTTCCGAGATCTGCTTGTAGTACATAATCAGCACGGCAGCCATCATGAAAAGCATGCCCAAAAAGATGCCGAGGAAAAACAGCCCGCCGTATATGGACAAAAACTCGGTTTTGCTTTGTTCGGCACAGGTGTAGGATACGGCTGTGTTTTTGCCGTGTTCCGGGCGGAAATCCGACAGTACGCCCGAAACAGTGCCGGCAAGGCTTTTTTGCTCTTGCGATGTGCCGTCCACATCAAATCCGTAATAATAGGAAAGGCCCTTCCACTTTTCTCTGCCGGCTGTAATACGGTCATTGACATGAGCGATTGCCTGTTCATCCGGAAGGATAAAATATATGGTTTCTGTCAGCCTCAAATAGGAATATTTTTCCACATGGAGCGTGCTGACCGCGGCTTTTACTTTGTATTCGGCATCGCCGAACAAAACCGTTTTGCCTTTGAAGCTTGAATTCGGCGAATAAATGAGCAGTTCGTTTTCAGCAAGTTTTGCCGAGCTTCCCTGCATCCTGTTGTATTCGGCGAGCGGGATAAAAAATACAAGCGTATTGCCTTCTTTGGCATAAACCCCTTTGCGGTCGTAGGTGAACCGGTTGCCTTTCCGTTTAAAAGAATAGTTGATAAAACGGTATTTGACCGTGTCTTTTGTTTTGATGCCGCCGGCAGCTATCGCTTTGTCCAGTGACGCCTCCAGCGCGCTGCTGCCGGATGCCGCGATGTTTTCTGCCGTGATTTCAATGTTTCGCGGGTACATATTGCGCAGGGCATCCTCCATGCCGAAATACAGCGAGGTGGTGGAGGAAAGCATCACAAGCACGATGGTTGAAAGGATGCAGATATTCGCGAGGCCGACTGCGTTCTGCTTCATACGGTAAAGCATGCCGGAAACAGAAGTAAAATGCTTTGTTTGGTAATAGTATGTCTTGTTTTTTCTGAGCTTTTTCAGCAAAGCAATGCTTCCCGCAGTAAACAGGCAATAGGTGCCGATAATGACCAGAACCACGGCGACAAAAAACAGCATCAAGGCGTCTATCGGCGATTTTGTGACGATGGCAATCGTATAGCCTGCCGTGAGTGACAGCACCCCGGCTGCCGCCAGCAGCCGCTTGGTTTTCGGCTCCCTTTCGCCGGTGTTTCCGCCGCTGAGCAATTCGACCGGTTTGGCAAGATGCACCTGGCTTAAATTACGCAGAAGCGTCAGCAAAAAAATCGCGGCGAACAAACAAAGCGTAACAGTCAGTGCGAACGGCGATATTTCAAACCCGAAAGGTATTTTGAATTTCAGCAGTTTCAGGAGGAGCATGAGCATAAGTTTGGAAAACAGTATCCCTCCGCAGATGCCGAATACAAGGGAGAAAACCGAAACATACAGGCTTTCAATTGCCATGATGCCGGCAATATGTTTTTTTTCCATGCCGAGGATGTTGAAAAGCCCCAGTTCTTTTTTGCGGCGCTTGATCAAAAAGCTGTTGGTATACAGCAGGATAATAACCGAAAATATGCCAATCACAATGCTCCCGAGGTTCATAACCATTTTCAGCTGGTCCGAGCCCTTCATAACGCTGAGACCGTCGTTTTTGGCGATAAACAGCAAAATGTAGAACATCATGATTGTCCCGATGCAGGTAAGGATATAAGGAATATAAATCTTCGCGTTTTTTTTCAGGTTAACACCGGCGAGGCGGAAATAAAAAGACTTATTCATTGTGTTCACCGCCCGCAATGATGGCCGTGAGCGCGTCGGAAATTTTACCGTACATCTCATCGTCTGTCATGGATGCTTTATAAAGCTGGTGGAACACTTCGCCGTCGCGAAGAAAAAGAACTCTTTTGGCGCGGCTTGCCGCTTTGACCGAATGGGTTACCATTAAGACAGTCTGACCGTCGCTGTTGATATCGTGGAACATTTTCAGCAATCCGTCCGTGGCGCGGGAATCAAGCGCGCCTGTCGGCTCATCCGCTAAAATCAGTTGCGGATTTGTTATCAGCGCGCGCGCGACGGCGGTCCGCTGTTTTTGGCCGCCTGAAATTTCGTAGGGATATTTGGCGAGGATGTCCGTGATGCCGAGCTTCCGTGCTATGGGTTTGAGCCGTTTGTCCATCTCACCATACTGCATACCCGTCAGCACAAGCGGCAGAAAGATATTATCTTGAACGGAAAAAGTGTCCAGCAGGTTAAAATCCTGAAAAACGAAGCCAAGATTGTCGCGGCGGAATGCGGACAGTTCCTTTTCTTTAATGCAGATAATATTTTCCCCGTTCAGCCGCACCTCGCCGCTTGTCGGTTTGTCGAGTGACGCGAGAATATTCAGCAATGTCGTTTTGCCGGAGCCGGATTCGCCCATAATGGCGACATATTCGCCCTGCTCAACGGAAAAGGAGACATTCGACAGCGCGGTGACCTGATTGCCGCCGAAGCGGGTGGTATAAATTTTCTTTAAATTGCTGACCTCTAAGAGTGGCATAATGATTTCCTCCGATTCATTTGATGCCCGAATTATAACAAAACAAGAGAATGCGCTGCCATAACTTTGGCTTACATTCTCCCGGTTAACCTTACATTTTTGCAAGATTGCTTATTCATACCGGCTGTTGTTTTCCCGAAATCCGATTTTAACTTTTGTGCCGGTACCCACTTCCGATTCGACAGCCATCGTATGCGAAAGTTTTTTCAGTATTTTTTTGCAAAGATAGAGCCCGATTCCGGTGGATTTTTTATCTTCGCGCCCGTTGAAGCCGGTAAAGCCCTTCTCGCCGATTCTCGGCAGGTCCTCGGCCTGTATGCCGATCCCCGTGTCCTCAATCACCAGCGTCATGGGCCGGGAGGCGTCCGCGTAGATGGATATTTTGCCTTCCGCTGTGTATTTCAAAGCGTTTGATATAATCTGCTCAATAACAAAACAAAGCCATTTTTCATCGGTGAGGACATTTAAATGCAGTTCCGTGTATTCCAGTGTTATTTTTTTGCGGATAAAGGATTTGGCGTATTTTTTTACGGCTTGCTTGATGATGTCGTCAAGCGGACAGGTTCTGATAACCAGATCGCCGGACATGCTTTCGGTGCGCAAATAACCAAGTACCATTTCCACATACTGCTCGATTTTAAACAGCTGTTCCGAAAGCTCTTCATTCTGTTCCTGCTGCTCCGATTGCAGCAGCAAACGCATGGCAGCAATCGGGGTTTTGATTTGATGCGCCCACAGGGTGTAGTAATCGGTCATATCGGTAAGCGTTTTGTCCTTTTGGGATATGAGGTCTGCGCGGCTTGACTCAAGCAATTCGACAAGCTCGCGGTAATCTGACTCAATGCTGCTTGCCGGCTCCGGCAAACCGGACAGCGCGGCGGAGATATTCTTTTTAATATTCTCCAGCGTCTGATGGCGTTTGCAGTAGGAAACAAAGCGGAAGGCAAAGATGATTAAGAAAGATACCAAACACAGAACACAGGCATATAATACAGCTTCCAAAGGGAGCGAATACAGCGAAAAAACAGCGGTGAAAATACCGGCTGCGATAAGCGCCGCGATGATGACTGCCAAATGCAGCCTGGCGTAAGACCATAACATCCCAAAAATTTTTTTCATTTAATCCACCATATAACCGAGGCCCTTTTTCTTTTTGATAAAATCGGGCAGCCCCGTGTCATCCAGTTTTTTGCGCAGCCTTGTTATATTGACGGTCAGGGTATTGTCGTCGACAAAACTGTCGCTTTCCCAAAGCCTTTCCATCATTTCCTCACGGGTGACGACGCGGCCGATGTTTTCCATCAGCAGCTGCAGGATCCGGAAATCGTTTTTAGTCAGCTCTATTTTTTGGCTGTCATATAAAAGAGAGGTGTCGTTCAGGTTTAGAACGGCGCCGTTGTGCTCAATGACGCTAACCTGCCCGGCAAAAGAATAGGTTCGGCGGATCAGCGCCTGTACTTTGGCCACAAGCACATTCAAATCAAAGGGCTTGGCGATAAAATCATCGCCGCCCATGTTGATTGCCATGACGATATTCATCGCATCCGACGCCGAGGAAATAAACATTATCGGTGTTTTGGTAACTTTCCGTATTTCCCCGCACCAGTAAAAGCCGTTAAAATACGGCAGCATAACATCCAGCAAAATCAGCTGCGGTTCGGCATGAAGCACCTGTTCGGTGATATTCTTGAAGTCACTGATGTATTCGGCCTCATAATCCCACTTGCGCAGATGTTCTTTGATTAGTTTGGCTATGGTGATGTCGTCCTCGACAATCAAAATTTTGTACATAAAAATTACCTTCAATTTAAGTCAATAAGAATGCGGATTCAATTATACCATATTATTCCCGATTATAAAACCGCTCATCAATCAGGTGAAAACTATTGAAAAAGCACTTCCGAAGAAGTGCTTTTTCTG
>CAYOAW010000131.1:0-4594 GCA_964402095.1 uncultured Eubacteriales bacterium
AAATTTTAACGGTGCTGTTATTGCCGTCTCACATGACCGGTATTTTTTAGATAAAGCGGTTGATACAATTTTTGAGTTTCAAGGGAATGGGAAAATCAGAAAATGCCTTGGCGGATATTCAGATTATCTTGCAGGGTTAACTGCAGATGAACCGCAAAAGAAAACAATCGAAGCCAAACCTGTACCGGCAAAAAAAGAGAAAAGCAATAAAAAACTGAAGTTTACTTTCAATGAACAGCGTGAGTTTGAAACGATTGACGCCGAAATTGCAGAGCTTGAAGAACAGGTGAAGAGGATCTCAGTTTTAATCAATACCGAAGTAAGTGATTATTTGAAGCTTCAGGAAAACATAGCAAAAAGAGAAGTTCTTGAAAAAACGCTTGAAGATAAAATGGAAAGATGGATATATTTGTATGATTTAGGAGAAAAAATAGAGACATTTAACAAATAAAATAATTCTTATATTACTTAAGTGCGATATATACACATTAAGATGCTTTTGTAAAATAAAATGAGACTAATTCGGTTCTTGTAGTTTTGATTTTTGGGTTATATAATATAAAAAACGCAGTGAATAGAATAAATATTTAGTGCTTATATTTATATAAATTTGAATGTTGGTGAAAGCAATGCGTCAGTGTTATATTTGTCTAGATAATATTGATAAATCAAATATTACGGTTGAACATATTTTTTTAAATTCAATTGGTGGCAGATTAAAGTCATCTGAATTGATCTGCAAGAAATGCAATTCAAAATTAGGAGAAGAAATTGATTGTTGTTTATCAGATGATTTAAATTATCTTTCATGTAGCTTAAATATAATTAGGCAACGCGGTGACCCACAACCTATAATTGGTAAAGATTCAAATAATGTCATTTGGAAGATTTTACCAGGTGGGAAGCCGGAGATAGGCAAACCTGAACTTAAAATTACCGATAGAAATAATGGGAAAGCATGTACAAGTATAAAAAGTAGAAGCGAAAAAGAAGCTCGGAATATTTTAAATGGCTTGAAAAATAGATATAAATAATATGAATAAAAAAGGGGATCTTCTTCATGATATTCTACTTTACCGGCACCGGCAATTCGCTTTATGCCGCAAAAACTATTGCTGATACGCAGAATGATAAGTTGCTTTCAATACCGCAAGAGGTTGACAAAGAGGGGAATACTTTTACTTATGAGCTCAAAGATGATGAGCTTTTGGGCTTTGTTTTTCCGGTTTACGCCTGGGCACCGCCGAAAATGGTGCTTGACTTTATAAGCAAGATGAGCATAACAGGCGGCAACCCTTTTGTTTTTTCACTGAACACTTGCGGCAGTGAGGAATGTAAAACAACGAGTGTTATTGAAAAAGCGCTTAAGGCAAAAGGGATAACGCTCAACTGTGCCTTTTCAATTGTGATGCCAAGTAATTATATTATCGGCGCCGATATTTATCCAAAGGATAAGGAAGAAAAAATACTGCTTGATGCGGATCAAAAGCTTGCGGGTATCAATAAAATAATTGCCGAAAGGCAGGATGGCGTTTTTCAACTTCTGCCGGGGAAAATGCCAGCCTTAAAAACTGCGATCGTCAGCTCTTTGTTCAACCGGTTTGCCACCAATACGAAGTACTTTTTATGCAACAGATTCCTGCAACAAATGCGGAATTTGCGAAAAGAATTGCCCGGTTCACACCATAAAAGTGACAGAAAAACCGGTCTGGGGCAAGGAGTGCACGCAATGCCTAGCCTGCATTAATCGCTGCCCGGTCCAAGCAATACAATATGGAAAAGCAACTGAAAAAAGAAGCCGCTATGTTCATCCGTTACTGAAATGATCATGTTAATTTTATATTATTATTAATATATCTAAAATTTAAGGGGGATTATCAGTATGGCTAATGTTATTGAAATCAACCAACTTACAAAATACTATGGCAAATCAAGGGGCATTGAAAATGTTACCTTCAGTGTGGAAAAAGGCGAAATATTCGGTTTTATCGGACCAAATGGTGCCGGAAAGTCGACAACAATTCGCACACTGTTGGCGCTTATTTATCCAACTTCGGGTGAAGCAAAAATATTTGGAATGGACTGTATCAAAAAAGCGCCGGAAATAGCCAAACGAGTAGGTTATCTGCCCAGTGAAGTGTTCTATTATGACGGGATGAAAGTTAAAGATTTACTGAATTATTCGGCAAGCTTTTACAAAAAGGATTGTAAAAGTCGAATAAACGAACTTGCAAAGCTCCTTGACCTTGATTTAAACAGAAAAATTGATGATCTCTCTTATGGAAACAAAAAGAAAGTTGGTATTGTTCAGGGTTTGCTGCACTCACCTGATTTAATAATATTAGACGAACCGACCTCCGGGTTGGACCCTTTAATGCAACAGACATTCTTTGACCTGTTATTGGAAGAAAACAAACGGGGAGCTACCGTACTGATGTCATCCCACATTCTGGGCGAAGTCCAACGTTTGTGCGGCCGTGTTGCAATTATTAAAGAGGGGACAATAATAAAACTTGAAAAAATTTCTACACTGCAGGATGATAGCTACAAACGCATAAAAATAGAAACCGACAGTGACATACCTTGCAATTACTTCGATATCAGCGGTGTAACCGATTACAAAACAGAAGGGAAGATACGCAGTTTTATATATAAAGGTGATATCAATATAATGACTGCGAAGCTTTCGGGGTTAACACTATCCAACCTGTGGATTGACGAACCAGACTTGGAGGAGATATTTTTACACTATTACTCAAACAAGGAGGCATAGTCATTATGAATATTTATAAGCATGAGTTTAAAGTTAATTTTAAAATAATGGTTGCCTGGATTGTTACTCTTTGCGGATTAGCGGCAATGCTAATGGCTTTTTATCCAATGTTAAAAAACGATCTGGACACATTTCTTAAAATGCTTGATAATTTTCCTCCTGTAATAAAAGCGGCAATGGGGATAGCTGTCGATAGTTTTAAATCACCGTTGGGTTATTATACATTCGCCTTTACTTATTCAATGCTTTTTGCCGCGATACAAGCTATGAACCTGGGTATAGGAATTGTTTCAAAAGAAGAACGCGAAAAAACAGCAGATTTTATATTGACAAAACCCGCTTCAAGAACAAGAATATTGACGGCGAAATTATTGTCTGTGTTGACTGTTTTCATCATTACAAATTTATTCTATACGTTTGTGTCCTGGTTGCTGGTTTTGGGTTTGTCGGACAATGGTTTGGAAATGAATAAATTTATCTTAATTAATGCATCATTGTTCTTTTTACAGATGATCTTTTTTTCGATTAGCCTGATAATTTCTGTTTCAGCTAAAAAAATAAAGGCTGTTTTACCTGTTTCTCTTGGTTTGGTTTTTGGCTTTTTCGCCATATCAGCTTTCGCTGTTACATCAGAGGATGACAAATTGCGGTTTTTGACCCCGTTCCAATACTTCAAAACGGAGTATGTGATTATACACGGCAGTTACGAAAAAATATATCCGGTTATTGGCGCAGCAATTGTAATTATCTGCATAGCGGCAAGTTATCTGCTTTTTAAACGAAGAGATATACACTCGGTTTAGGGGGAGCATCTATGAATATTTATATAAGAGAACTAAGAGCACACAAAAGATCTTCAATCATCTGGTGCGTATCGATGTTTCTTTTAATTGCGGCAGCTATGACAAAATATTCCGCAGCGCTTGGCGCCGGAGCAGGAAGCTTTAATGAAATTATGGCCCAAATGCCAAAATCACTTCAAAATCTTTTAGGCGTAGGCGTATTTGACCTTTCAAATGTTCTTGATTATTTCGGGGTACTTTTTATTTATCTTGCATTAATGGGCGGTGTTCATGCTGTTATGCTGGGCGCTGGGATTATATCAAAGGAGGAGCGCGATAAAACAGCGGAGTTTTTAATGGTTAAACCGATTTCACGCACTCGAATAATTTCTGCAAAACTCCTTGCAGCTGCTACAATAATATTTATTTTTAACATTGTGACTTGGCTGTCTTCCTATATTATGTTGCTGAAATATTCTACAGGCGACCCTGTCACACAAGGCCTGGCAAAATTAATGGTTTCATTATTGGCTGTTCAAGTTCTTTTTTTGTCAATCGGCACGGTATTTGCAGCTATTATCAGCAATAACAAACGTTCACTGGCTGCCTCAACCGGTTTACTGTTAATGATGTTTATAATGTATGTTATTGTTGATATTTCAGAAAAAGTTCAATTTTTAAAGTTTCTTACAATCTTCAAATATTTTGATGCAAAGGTAATATTAAAGGGGAATTATGATGCCGTATACGCAGTTATTTCAGCAGCCATACTTCTGTTAAACCTATATGCAACATATCATTTTTATAAAAGGCGAGATCTGAAAATTTAAAATATATATTGATAATACAAAAGAGCAGACCTTTTGGCCTGCTCTTTTTATGGATAAACTTCGTTCTATTTCATCAGATGATCAGCAAGTATCTTAATGCCGATGGCAATGAGCATGAAACCGCCGGCATATTCAGCTTTTGACTCGAATTTTGCACCCACAAAATGCCCGATTTTAACACCTGTAAATGAAAAAATGAAAGTGATTAT
>CAYOAW010000132.1:0-4590 GCA_964402095.1 uncultured Eubacteriales bacterium
GGTGCTGTGGAGCATATCCTTGACAAACCAGGTGTTTTCAGGCAGAAAACAGGTTGATGCGTCAATAACACCGTCTGCCGAAAGATGGTTGTGCCCGTCGTCAACTTTCTGGATATAGCCCTTACCGAGCGTTTCATTGATTTGCGCGCAAATCACCCCGGGAGCGTTATATATCGTGTCATCAACGGCGTCGCTGTTATTCAGGTAGGATGCGACAAACGGCTCGCGCTGAAAATTATAACCGGCGAGAATCATTATTCTCACGCCGTCAGCCTTCGCGCCGTTTAAAATCTCTTTGGC
The DNA here is from genome assembly GCA_964402095.1 of uncultured Eubacteriales bacterium. Classification (GTDB taxonomy): domain Bacteria; phylum Bacillota; class Clostridia; order Oscillospirales; family Acutalibacteraceae; genus UBA1447. The sequence goes on from CAYOAW010000132.1 coordinate 301, forward strand.
TTTGCACTGAACATTGTAGTGATAATCGTCAAGCCTGTTGATAAGGGTTTGGCTCGCGCCGTTCTTCAGGAATATTTCCTTTGCCTGCCTGTAGCTGACATCGGGAACCATGGACCATAGCCCGGGCATTCTTCCGAAGACGGGTATGAGAAGCTCGTCATAAAGCAGGTCTTTCATGTTCGCAATAAGTTTATCTCCCAAGCCGACAACCGCGTCGAAAACGCCCAGAGAGTCAAGTAACCGTATTACCGGTTCAAGAAGCTCTCCGTTTTCAACCTGAGGCAGTACTTGAATGCCGTAACGAACCAACGCGTCGCTGTTCAGCTCGATTTGCTTGGTGAAAAGGTCCCCGGCAACTGCCATGCCGAGTATCGGGCAGCATTGAAAAATGCAGGCGTCAAGCTCTCCTGTGCCGTACTTTTCAAGGTATGCCATTACAATTATTCCGCCGAGCGAAGATGCTTTTAATGTAACTTTGTTATGGCCGGTTAAGGCTTTTACATGATTAATAAAGGCATCGAGTTTTTCCGCTGTGACGAGCGGGTCAATGCGGAAGTCATAACCGAAATAGTAATCGTTATTCGGCCCGTGTGCGGGATCTGTGGGCAGAGTGGTTTTTGTTGTAACGCGTGTGCTCGAATTGCCGTCGGCATCCATGGCAAGGTCTCCGAAAATATTTTTAACTTCTTTTGCAAGGCTGGCGCTAAAAGCGTCATAGTTTTTGTCGACCGCCAGGCGGACCGCGGGCAAAATCAGTTTGCCGGCCAAATTGAGTGTTGCTTTCTGTTCGGGGCGGAAAATTATTTTTTCATTTTCTGTGCCGGCGTCAAGGTAAAGCGTCGCGCTGCCAAGAGCGGCAACATAGATAATCGGCGAAAAACCGCAGCCGCATTTTTTATCTGCGGCTATAACCGGCAGACAACAGGAAGGAACAAGTGTTAAAACCATTAAAATGCAAAAAAATCGTTTGATTAACATATGATGTTATTCCTTTCAAATAAATAACTGATATGTAATAAAATCAGGGGCGGTTTCTATACCGCCCCTGCATACTTAACGGATCAGGGCGAAACGCCGTTCTGCTGCCCCATAGTGCACTGACCGCTGATATCCTTTATTTTACAAGCCTGCCGCAGCTGTCAACCAGCTTTTCAAAGGCACCGACAAGTGTCGAAGCCGTTTCGGGTCCGGCTGATACTGCTTCTTCATAGTGGTTTTCCGCAAAAATGCAGCCGTAATCGTTATCCGGCAAAATATAGCCGATGGAATCATTGCAAAGGCCTATGACGACCAAATTTGTTCCGTCAGCAAGCATATCCTTCATCGGGGGGAAATCCCAAGAGGTGCCGTTGCAGGATTCGGCGGCGGTCAAAGTGCCTCCCAGAAGCAATTCGGGCGCCATTTCGCCGGGTATCATTGCAAAACGAAGATTTTTGCCTATTTCGGTATAGCCGATTTCTGTTACAAACCGAACATCTTTTACCTTTTTGCCGGTTTTAACAACAATGTTGTTGACAATCCCGGCTTTCAGCACGGTCAGTAAAATCATATTGCCCGCAGGTACGAAAACTTCTTTGCTGCGAATGTTGAGGATCGGCAGAACCTTTTCCTCCTGCTCGGCAGTGATGGAGAGAAGATACTTTCCGATTGTTCTGCCGTATTCCTGAAAACCTCTGCCTTGCGCGCCCTCGGGCACGATGCCTCTGTCAACGGCAATGGCCAGTTGCGGGCCTTGGAAGAATATAAAGTTGGAACCGGCTTTCTTCACTTCTTCCTCAATATAATAAATGTAGTCCGCGCTTAACTCGCCAACCTTGGAATCCAATGCTGTCGGGTGGGCTGCCATAAGGACTGCCACGGTTTCAGCGCTTCCGTCATCGGGAATAAAATGAATTTTGGTAATATCCTTCACTAAAACTTCGGGTTTGCGTTTATCGCGTGAATACTTTAAGTCATCAAATGTTTTATATAACAGCTTGCCTTTTTTCATGCTGTTAAAGGCTTCTTTGACAGCTTCGGAGGTTTTGCTGTGCAAGTTTTTCATAAATTCCGGGTCTCTGCCTGAAATGGTGTTTTGAGGCCTTCCTTTTTTAATTTCCTTAACATTGTTTTTCAGTATATCGGGCAGAACACCCCAAATACCCTGCGTGTCGATTGCACTGTGGCAGTGCGTGGCGGATATGTTGATGCTGACAATGTTGTTTTCCTGCGCGAACTGCTTAAGCATGGACCTGACGGTTCTGACATCCGTTGAAGAAAGGCCGATGCAGTCAATTACCGCAAAAACAGCAGCTCCTCGTCCGCTGCCGTCGTCAAGGCACACCACACGTACAGCCTGATCATCCAGAATAGATTTAACAATACCGGGCGGATTCGTCAAAAACCCCCCGAGGTAATAATCTTTGCTTTCAAAATCGGACGGCACAAGGCTTGCCCTTGCGTAACCCAGCTGCCATTTTGCGCCTTTTACTGAAGCGTCATTGAATTTTTCGTGCCCTGCATAGAAATTTTCGCTTGTATAATCATCAATATCCGGCCAGGGCAACTTGGGCAGAAGTGTGTCAACACCCTCTAAAACCTTGCTTAAACCGTCGCCCGCAACTGTCTTCAGCCTGTCTTTAAAATCATCGTCATGCAGCTTTTCTTTTACATAATAAGCAAGGCCGGCTGCTGTTGCCGCCGAAGCAAGCCCGAAAGTGATTGCTTTTGATTTTTTCATCGTTACCCTTCCTTTCATAAGAGCGTAAAGTGAAGTTGAATTAAGAAAGTTTTTGCAAAAACATAATATCAGTGTTGCGCGGTATTTGTCAACGGGAGATAACATATTTTATCCATATATATTGAGTTTTTAACATTAATATGGTAATATACTTGCAGCAAATAATGATAAACGGACGGCATCTGCATAAATAAAAAACGCAGCAGGCATAACGTCCGCCATAAAAAATGCTGACAGAAAGAAATGGTAGACGGAATGGATGATGACTCGCTTTTGATTGCAGGCATTGAAGATAAAATTGAGCAGGCAATCAATAAAAACATCATAACGTACTCCGGATTTCTTGACATCCGGCAACGTTCCGCTGCCGAAGCCGCCTGCAGAAAGCACAAAGAATTAGAAATATTTTTCTACGGCGGATACAGTGAAGCTGAGCGGACAATCGCTGTGTTTTTACCCGATTATACAGCGGTTGCCGATATGACGGGGCTTTTTCGCTATTTCAGCAGGAATCCGGATGAAAATCCTGTTGCTGTCTTAAGCATCGGCAAGGACAATTTTTCAATATTAAACCATCGGGATTACCTGGGTTCTGTTATGGGGCTCGGCGTAAAAAGAGAAATGATCGGCGATATTCTGGTCCGTGATGACGGATGCGATATTATATTGCTGAAGACGATTGTTAAATTCCTCGCGGACAATCTGCAAAAGGCCGGGCGCGCAACGCTCAGCGCGGCAATAAAAAGCGTTGATGAAATAATTGTGCCGGACCAAAAAACACAGGAAACGCTTTGCCCGGTGGCTTCTTTGCGGCTTGACAATATTGTCAGCGCAGCCTTTGGTCTATCCCGAAGCCTTGCGGCCGAAGCGGTTAAAAAAGGCATCGTTTCGGTGAACGGCCTGCAAACACAGAAGCCGGACGCGAAGCTTTCGCAAGGCGATAAAATCGTTCTGAGAGGCAAAGGAAAGGCAATTTTAAAAGAACTGGCAGGCGAAACAAAAAAAGGCAGAATAAAAGCGGTTTTTCAGAAGTTTCTTTAAATCAACAGATGGGATGCGATGATTTTTGAGCGAAAAGAAGCATGAGCTGTATTTAATTGCCCTTGCCCTGGTAATTTCGGCGGGGCTTATACTTTATATTGCCTTTGACACTCCCGGGATGAATGCCGTTAAAATCAGCCAGGGCACCACCGCTGCGCAAACCCTGGATTTGGACGATATCATTGATTACTATCAAAGCGAAACGGCAAAGGCAACAGACACGAACAAAGGTAAAACCGCTTTTTCAAATACGGCAACTGCCACATCAGATGAAACAGAGGCGGCAAGCACGGCAGTATCAAAAAACAGCAACGGGGATACAGTTTCGGCTTCGGGGAAAGTCAATATAAACACCGCTTCAAAAGAACAGCTGATGACCCTTGACGGAATCGGGGAAGTGAAAGCAGCGGCGATTATTGAATACCGGCGGGAAAACGGGAATTTCAGGAGCATAAATGATTTGGACAAAATCAAAGGAATAGGGGAAAAGACAATCGAAAAGCTGAAAATATATATAACCGTGTGAGACG
>CAYOAW010000133.1:0-4492 GCA_964402095.1 uncultured Eubacteriales bacterium
AATTTCCCACCTGTTTTCCACAAAATATTGTTAAAAAAAGACCGCGGATGCCAGGATTTTATGCTTGACACCCGCTTATCTTTTTAGTATAATAACAACCTGTAAAGCTAAGTGCTTTACAGTGTATCTTCGGAAGCCATGCTTTTTTATCGAAAGAAGAAGGTGTTTGTTTGGCAAAAAATCTTGAAATAACAATATTACTTGATTTCTATGGTGACATGCTTACCGAAAAGCAGCGGGATTTTTTAAGTTACTACTATAACGACGACCTCTCTCTTTCCGAGATTGCTCAAAATGAGGGTATCACACGCCAGGGTGTGCGCGATGCTATCAAACGGGCGGAAAGCCAGCTGATTGAAATGGAAAACCGTTTGGAGCTGGCGCGGCGATTTGAAGAAGTTCGCAAGGGATTAAGCGAAATCATTGATGTGGCTACAGATATAAGCGATTATAATCTGCGCCACAGCCTTTCCAAAGAAATTAACGAATATACCGTGCAAATTAAAACTGTTGCGCAACTGTTGTTGCAGTGAGGTGAAAATTTTTGGCATTTGAAGGTCTTTCCGATAAATTAGAAGCTGCATTTAAAAAGCTTAGAAGCAAAGGCAGCCTTACCGAGAGCGATGTACGCGAGGCAATGAGAGAGGTCCGTTTAGCTTTGCTTGAAGCGGACGTCAACTATAAAGTTGCCAAAGAATTTACTTCAACGGTTACCGAGCGGGCGATAGGCGCTCAAGTCATGGAAAGCTTAACACCTGCCCAGATGGTTATAAAGATTGTTAATGAGGAACTGGTTGCTCTCATGGGAGGCACACGGACACGCCTCTCAACAGCGCCCCATCCGCCCACCATTGTCATGATGTGCGGTCTCCAGGGTTCCGGTAAAACCACTCACAGCGCCAAAATAGCGTTAATGCTTAAAAAGCAAGGCAACCGTCCCCTGCTGGTCGCCTGCGATGTGTACCGCCCCGCCGCAATCAAACAATTGCAGGTTGTCGGCGAAAGTGCCGGTGTCCCCGTTTTCGAAATGGGAACCGAAAATCCGGTAACAATTGCCAAGGAAGCGGTCAAATTCGCGAAAGACCAGGGTTATGATTATATATTCCTTGACACAGCAGGCCGTCTGCACATTGACGAAGAATTAATGGCAGAACTGAAAAACATCAAAGCGGAAGTTAAACCGCATGAGATACTGCTTGTTGTTGACGCGATGACCGGGCAGGACGCCGTGAATGTGGCATCCTCATTTAATGATGCGCTCGGTATAGACGGAATTGTTTTGACAAAACTTGACGGCGATACAAGAGGCGGCGCGGCGCTTTCAACAAGAGCTGTTACCGGCAAGCCTGTTAAGTTCGTGGGCACAGGCGAAAAACTCGGGGACCTGGAAGACTTCCACCCCGACAGGATGGCCTCCCGCATACTCGGCATGGGCGACATGCTTTCCCTGATTGAAAAAGCAGAAACCGCCATTGACGAAAAAAAGGCGCTCGAACTTGAACAAAAAATCCGCAAAAATAAATTTGATTTAAATGACCTGTACGACCAGATCAGCCAGGTGCGCAAAATGGGCTCGGTTAAAGACACGCTTTCCATGATTCCCGGCCTCGGCAAAAAAATAGAGAATGTGGATATCGACGAGCGCAAGTTTGACCGTGTACAGGCTGTCATTCTTTCGATGACTCCCAAAGAAAGGGAAAATCCGGATATTATCAATCCGTCGCGCAAACGCAGAATTGCCGCAGGAAGCGGGCAGCAGGTTGAGGATGTCAACCGCGTGCTGAACCAGCATAAAAACATGCAGAAAATGCTCAAGCAATTCAGCGGCAAGGGCGGCAAGAACAAATTCAGAAAAATGGCTATGAGCCAAGGCGGTTCTAATTTTATGTAATCTCAATTTAACTTGTTCATTCATTTTAAATTGTAATTATACACTTTTTAACTTTTGGAGGAATTTATCATGGCAGTTAAAATCAGGCTGCGCCGCATGGGCGCAAAAAAAGCACCCTTCTATCGTATCGTTGTTGCGGATTCAAGATATCCCCGCGACGGCAGGTTTATAGAAGAAATCGGTTATTACAACCCGCTGCTTGACCCGCCCGAAATCAAAGTTGATGCCGAAAAGGCTCAGCAGTGGATTGCGAACGGCGCCCAGCCTACAGATACCGTCAAAGCCATTCTTAAAAAGAGCGGCACTATCTAAGGTATTACAACTTAGGAGGATGTTTGCATGGAAGAACTCTTGATCGCAATTGCTCAAGGACTCGTTGAAGACCCTTCAGCCGTCACTGTCAATGTTGATGAACCTTTGGAAGACGGGACGATTGTGTACCATCTTCATGTGGGCGAAGCCGACATGGGAAGAGTAATCGGCAAGCAAGGGCGTATAGCCAAGGCTATACGCACCGTCATGCGTTCCGCCGCAACACGCAGAAACGAAAAAATATCGGTTGAAATTGATTAAGGCAGCGGAAGTTATCCCCCGTTTTTAACAGCATTTTCTTCCGTATGCCGGTGTTTTGCTCTTTCGGAATACGAAAGTATCTCCGTTGCCGGGCAAAGCTTTGCTATACGCTAAGACTTTGTACGGCAATTTTTCGGCCTCTGAATCGGAATTTCGTTGTTCAAACAGAGGACGAAGTCATAACTTGCCGTATGACGGGAAGGATAACATAGAGAATGACAGCGAACGACCATTCAGCGGCAGGCATAAACAAAACAAACCGTCTTCAAAATTATTTGGAAATCGGCCAGATTGTCGGAACACATGGGGTTCGCGGGGAACTGCGCGTAAACCCCTGGTGTGACTCGCCGGATTTTTTCAAAGGCTTTAAAAAGTTATATTTTGATAAAAACGGAGCTCAGCCGGTAAAAGTTTTATCTTGCCGGCCGCATGGCAACATAGTACTGCTTTGCCTTGAAGGCGTAACCGGCGTTGAAGCCGCTTCCGCCCTCAAAGGCAAAGTTCTTTTTATCAACCGTAAAGACGCAGCGCTTCCGGAAGGACGTTATTTCATCAGTGACTTAATTGGCTGCAAAGCTATTGACGCGGACAACAGCGATGTTGGCTATGGTACACTCTGCGACATCAGCGAAACAGGCGCAAACGATGTGTGGCATATCAAAGGTGCCGGCGGCATGGAATACCTTCTGCCTGCTATTGCGGATGTTGTCATCGAAACAGATATTGAGAACGGTATTGTCAGAATCCGGCCATTAAAGGGGATATTCAACGATGAGGATTGATATCTTGACATTGTTCCCCGAACTTTGCGAAGCCGTGCTTAAAGAAAGCATTATCGGCCGTTCCCGCGAGCGCGGCCTGGTTGAAATATATTGCCGCAATATAAGGGATTACACAACCGATAAACATAAAAGAGTCGATGATACGCCATATGGCGGCGGAACCGGAATGATTATGCAAACCCAGCCTATATACGACTGTTTTGCCTCCCTCTGCGAAGATACGGGAAAACGGCCTTATTTTATTTATCTTTCCCCTCAAGGCAAAGTGTTAACGCAGGAACGCGTTAAATCACTGTCGGCTATAGATAACATCGCTTTGCTTTGCGGCCACTATGAGGGAGTGGATGAGCGCATCATAGATGAATTGGTTGACGAGGAAATTTCCATTGGCGATTATGTGCTGACCGGCGGCGAACTGCCGGCGCTTGTTCTTGCGGATTGCATAACCCGGATGCTGCCGGGTGTTTTGGCAAGCGATGAAGCATTTGAGCAAGAAAGCCATTATTCATCCCTTTTAGAATATCCGCAGTATACAAGGCCATATAATTGGCACGGCATTGATGTACCGGAAATTCTTCTTTCAGGCCATCATGCAAACATCATGAAATGGCGGCGGGAACGCAGTTTGCTTAGAACAATGGAACGGAGGCCGGATCTGCTGAAGCAAGCCGATTTGGACAAAACAGACAAAGAATTCTTAAAAAAGAATCAAAAAGATGAGTGATTATCCCTAATTTAATTTTCTGATATCTAAATATCAACCGAATTTTAGTGCAATATGCTACAATTCGCATTAAATTTTTATCCATTCTGCACAATCGAGGCAGTTCAAAACCGCCTCACTTTGGGATACAAGCCGAATTATTCAAAAGCGCCAAATTTTCGCTCATTTGCGTTGACTGAAACCAATTTTGTGCTATACTATATGTAGCGGTTGTATTTTGAATTTTGTATTTAGGAGATATATATTTATGTATGTAAAAGATGTCACGGTTCAAAACCAAGTTGGTCTCCATGCCCGTCCGGCAACCTTTTTTATTCAAAAAGCCAACGAATTCAAATCCTCCATTTGGGTTGAAAAAGATGAGCGCCGTGTTAATGCTAAAAGTCTTTTGGGTGTGCTTTCCCTTGGTATTATGGGCGGTACTAAAATCCGTATCATTGCAGGCGGCCCGGATGAAGAGCAATCTGTCGACGAATTGGTTAAGCTCCTGAATACCGGTTTTGCCGAGAATTAACAAATAAA
>CAYOAW010000134.1:0-4429 GCA_964402095.1 uncultured Eubacteriales bacterium
CATTTCAACCTTACGACACACTTACAGCTTTTACCGATCAGCAAGGGAAATACAGCATCCATCACTACGCCTATAACGGGGAAACAGGAACGCTGATCTTTACGGACACCGACAGCAGCCAGAACGGATTTTTTTACAAAAAAAACAAAACATTTGAAGTTAGTTTCAGGGATATGAACAACCTGGAACATATTACGGACGTGCAATTAGAACGTAAACCGTAACCATGAAAATCAGGAGAACAATATTAACGTGTAGATCAAAATTCTATTATTACACCTTATTGTTTATCGGTTCAACCAGCATACTCTTTTTTGTAAGATGTTCCAATCAGAATTACGAAGAAAAATATCACCAATTACGGGATTCGGTTTCGAAAGCTAAAATTATCCAAGATTCGATTAAAAAAACAGACTCTGTTTCTTCCGCACTCAAGCAAAAGTTTATTCAGGATTCGACTGCAAAAGCTGACTCTTTAGCTAAGGCCAACCGCAAAAAGTCAAAAACTAAGCCTGTTAATCCTATCGTGCCTAAGACACAACCCTCGGTCATGTATGGTGTGGTTCCCTTCGACCGCAACAATAAAAACTAACACTACTGTCCGGTAAAAATAAATTGAAATTCATAGAAGCCATACAAGCACTGCATTTTGAAATGTTGAACCCACTCCGGGATTCATTTTTTGTTTATGATTTTTTTCTAATAATATTTTATCCCTCCGGGATAAAAGAAGCAAAGCATTGTGCCACAGGCACAAAACATTTTTAAAAATTAATAAAAATGGGGAAAAGTGTGTCCGCCGCGGCGGATACACGACGTTTTTTTTCCGGATAACAGTAAAAAAATAAGAAAAATTAAACCAAGCTATAATAAAGAATAATCCGGCATGGGCTCTAGTCAATTATATTGCTTCAATTTTTTCTTGATTTCTATATGTATAGTTGTGATTTAATATTTTATACCGATTTGAAAAATAATATAGTCCAAACTTCTTTTCAATTGTTTGTACTATTTATTTTTCTATCGGCATAACCAAAGTAAGAATTTGTAGTACGTCTTTGGACTATCTACAAACTCACTTTGGTATTACCCTGCATTTTTGAGATGAGTCACAGAAGAAAAATATTTCATTGGTAAAAAAAGAAACAATTGTATATTTGATACAAATTATTCTTTATGAAAACCAACCGGAGAATTTTAAAGATCAAATCGCGCTTTTATTATTATACGCTTGTTGTTTTCGGAAGCATGAGCCTTTTGTTTTTCTCGCGGTGCAACAACGGCCCTTCGGAGGAAGAAAAAAATGCCCGCATCAATGATTCCATTGCAAAAGCTACTGCTCAAATGGATTCGGTTGCGAAAGCTGATTCAACGGCGGCAGCATTAAAAGAACAGGCACGCCTCGATTCCATCGCCAAAGCTGATTCTATCGCAAAAGCAAAGATGCATAAAAACCCTTACAAACCGCCGCAAAACATCGTCACCAAATACGGAATACCGATGAATCCGAAACCCATTGCCGAATACGGCGCTCCATCTGTAAACGATTAAGAAAATGAAGAGAATTCATTATCATTTTCATTTCAGGATGCCGTTTCGTACGTTTAGTAAAATGCTCCTGCTGATCAGCGGTATCATGTTGCTTGGGTTTTCTTCATGTCGCAGCCGCCAGGCAGCAAAATACGGCCCTCCGCCCACCGCTTACGAAAAAATGGAGAAACCGCAGTAAGTGAAAAACCATCGTCCGGGAATACGAAAACGCATTGCGCTGAATGTATTCAGCAAATATGTGAATGTGCAATCGCAATTGCACGATCTTACTTATTTTTTCTGGGAATGCACCCTGCGCTGCAATATTGCCTGTGTGCATTGCGGCAGCGACTGCCACAGCGACTCGGGCGTGAAAGATATGCCCTACCAGGATTTCCTGAAAGTAACGGCAAGAGTAGCTGAAGTTTACGATCCTCATAAAGTAATGATCGTGATAACCGGCGGTGAGCCGCTGATGCGCAAAGACCTTGAGGCGTGCGGTATGGAACTTTACAGACAGGGATTTCCATGGGGTTTTGTTACCAACGGCTACGCGATGACAGCCGAACGTTTTGAGCGGCTTCTGAAAAGCGGTCTGCGCTCGATGACCATCAGTTTAGACGGTTTTGAAGAAAGCCATAACTGGATGCGCGGCAATAAGCACAGTTACGAAAAAGCCGTGAACGCCATAAAACTCGTGGTAGCTGCCGGGGATAAAATTGTGTACGACGTGGTTACCTGTGTGAACCAGAAAAATTTTGACGAGCTGCACGATCTGAAACAGTTCCTGATCGGGCTTGGCGTAAAAAGGTGGCGTATTTTCAGCATCTGCCCTATCGGGCGCGCCAAAGAAAACCCGTTGCTCAGCATCAGTAACGAACAATTCCGCTGTGTGCTCGATTTTATCAAAGCCAACCGCGCCGAAGGTATCATACAGAGCAGCTTTGGCTGCGAAGGTTTTTTGGGCGATTACGAGGCAGAAGTGCGCGACGGGTTTTTCTTCTGCCGTGCCGGTGTGAATATCGCATCGGTGCTTGCCGACGGCTCTATATGCGCCTGCCCCAACATTGACCGCAAAGCATTTACACAGGGCAACATTTACAAAGACGATATTATCGAGGTTTGGAATAATAAATTTCAGCCCATGCGCGATCGCAGTTGGGCAAAAGAAGGGCTGTGCGCCGACTGTAAAGAATGGAAATGGTGCCGTGGCAACGGAACCCATCTGCGCGATGTGAAGAACCACGAAGTGCTTCGCTGTCATTATAAAATGATACAGGACAGCAGTCAATAATCCTTACTATTTTCTTGCTAAAAAAATAATGTATGAAAAAGATATTGTCGATAATTTTAGGAATCATACAGCTATTTGTAGCCATCGGAGCTATACCTGCCGGGCTTTCGATGATTTGTACGCCCGACGGCAGCGGACTCGGCATGTCGGTTGAACTCTTGCAAAAAGCGCCTTTTCATGATTTTCTCATCCCCGGTTTATTCCTTTTTATTTTCAACGGTATCTTTAACCTTGCATCGGCCCTACTTGCTTTTTTCAGAAGCAGATATACAGGTATGCTTGGATTGTGTCTCGGCCTTATACTTATCGTCTGGATTTGCATACAGACATACCTGATCGGCCTGATCAGCTTTATGCAGCCCATGTTCTTCTTTATTGGCTTGTTGGAAGTTGTGCTTGCTATTTTGCTGATTAAGCAAAACAAAAAATCATAATACCTTGCAGACAGCCGGAGCGCGGCTTAAAGCCGCGCTCCGGCTGTTCTCATAATTTATTTTTTTTCGCCACAGCTACTAAATTAATTTTAAATTTGAAGAGGCATTTGTAAACAAACTGTGATAAAAAACCACTCATGAGCCTTTACGAAAAACTGCAGAAAGCCACCAGCGAGGAAGATGTGAAAGACGCTTATATAAAAGCGCTCGGGCTGAAAGAATACCAAAAGAACCTCATCGACATACAAACCAAAGAAATATGGTTTGAAGCCAAAGACAACGCCCGGCTTTCGAGTTACGCCATGTTCACCCAACTGATGCACTACGTACAGCAGGCGCTGGATAAAGGCGACTATATTCCGCCCTTCCTGGCGGTGATCGACACGCAAAAGGCGGCCATCATGAAAAGCGCCGACGTGCTGCCTTTTCTTGCCAAAAAAACAATAAAATGGGGCAAATCGGCCAGCAAATACACACAGGAAGCTTTAGACGAAATTTCGGCGCACATCGGCACACACCTGGTGTCGTTCAAGATACAAACCCACGAAGAAGAGTTTATCAGCACCATTAAAAACGCCATAAAAAACGGCGACATCATCCGCACACAGATCACGCCCGACAACCTCAAACAAGTGTTCGACAAATGGGTGCTGATGATAGGCCGCGAAATAAACGGCGTGGCCGCCGAAGATTATGCCCTGCTGTTCTTTGCCGACATCATGCACGACGGCACCGTGGCCACTCACGACAACCTTACGGCACAACTGATGCATAAAAACAATGCGCCTGTTTTTCTGCTCGACGGCAAGGTGTACGAACTGAGCAACCGCGAGGGCTACCGCCAGTTTTGGGCCATATACCACCGCCCGCCCAAAGCCGAATACCGCAACTACCTGCTCGAACGGCGCGACAGCCTGATACCCCTTGACGAACGCAGCTTTAAAGGCGCATACTACACCCCGCTCAACGTGGTGGACAAAGCTTACGACAAGCTTACCGAAACCCTCGGCCACAACTGGCAGAAAGAATATATAGTATGGGATATGTGCTGCGGCGTGGGCAACCTCGAGGTAAAACACAGCAATCCGCGTAATATTTACATGTCCACCTTAGACAACGAAGATATTGATGTGATGCGCGCCACCAAAACCTGCGTGGCCGCCACCCGTTT
>CAYOAW010000135.1:0-4414 GCA_964402095.1 uncultured Eubacteriales bacterium
AGCACTCTTTTCAGCTCCCTGTTTTGCTGTGATTTTTCATGCTTTTATTATACCACGTTTAACGCTTTAAATCAACAAAATACACCCGAAAAGGTGGACTTTGTCTTCAGTCTGCATTGACCGAAGCATTGATACAATGGCCTTGCTATTGTCCAGGTTTACAGTGATATAAAAGTCATTCACACGCTTTTGTAAACGATAGACTAGGAAAGTAATCCATCTGCTCGGTTTTTTTGTTTGCCCAAAATCAAATTCTGCGTATGATCGAGATGCTGATTCTGCAAAATACATCCCATCTACAGACTTGCTCATCACAGATGTAAGCATTTCGTTGAATTCGGATGACTTCATCGCATATGGATATAAAGACAGAACATCGAGTACTCTTAGGATTCCATATTTAACTGCAGGATACTTAAGCTTTACAAAATCGCTGCCAATACCAAACCCGTAGGGTCTCCACGGGTCACTTCTCCTTCGCCAATGTGTCAGTAGCAGATCGATCGCGCCGTTAAGTCTTGGATCATTTTTGAATTTGTCGTATTGTCCTAGTAGCATAAGGATATTTAAGTTATCCATCGGGCATGATTCTGTATCTTGAAGTTTTTTCCCGGTAGCCCGATTAATAGCACAGTGCCATCCGCCATCTAGTCGTTGAGTTTCAAAAACCTTATCTATAAACTTTTGGATATGAGGATCATCGGCGTAGCCCATTTTCGATAGCGACGCTAAAATGATCGTTGGGACACAAAAATAACTTGATTTCGTTCCGTCCTGCACAACGAATGTACCATCGCCATTTTGTAGTTCCCAAAGGAGGTTGACTTCCTCTTGGATATGAATATCCTCTACACTAAGCCCTATGTCAGAGAGAAAAAACAAATGATACGGGGGAATCTGGTTGGTAATTTTTTATATTGTTTCTATTATGTCTATGCGGGTGTTGCAAAGTGTTTTCACCAAACGCTCGTATTTGGAATTACCAGAAGGGATTCACCCCTATGTCCGGTATGTTACAGTCTCAAAATTTATGGCAGCAGCTTTTGCCTTGCTTTCTCTTTTTATTTCGGGAAGCTTTTATGGATTCAGTGCCCAAGCCTTACTGATTGCAGGTGTATCCGGTGCTTTTCTTGCCATCGGGTCCTTTTGCGGTATTAAAGCGTTGTCCGGCGGGACGATTGTATTGAACTCATTGTTCTCAACGGCAGGTCTGCTTGTACCCTGCATACTCGGGGTTTTTATATTTGACGAGCCTATGTCAGTTTTACAAGTTTTAAGCATCGGCGTTCTTTTTGTCTCAATGGTGCTGCTGGCAAAATCGTCCAGCAATATTTTCGGCGGATTGAAGCCTGTAACGCTTATTTGCCTTATCGGCTCACTCCTTTCAAACGGCATGGTGATGTTCTGTCAAAAACTGTTCGGTTTTCTCCAGCCGCACGGAAATACAATGCTGTTTTCATTTCTCACCTTTCTCGTGCCGTCGGTCGGTCTTTCGTTATACATACTGGGCAATAAGGTGACAGCAAAACACGCCCCTACTCCTGTTACATTTTCAAAAAAGCTCTACATTTATGCGGCTATTCTTTCCTTTGCAGTATTTGTAATTCAGCAGTTTGTGACACTGCTGACCCCGAAGCTTCCGTCCGTTGTGTTGTTCAGCTTGGTAAACGGAGGAGCTACGGTGATTGCGGCCATTGTCGGGGCAATCCTCTATAAGGAAAAGCTCAACGTCAGAAGCACTGTGGGAATGATTTTGGGCTTGTTGTCTTTAATATCCATAAAAATATTTGAATAATTTTAAAGAGAGTGGTTTTTTATGCGGTATAGGTTTATGATGTTTCCGGAAGGGAAAATGAAAGCGCGAAGATTTTTGTAAAGCAGCTTCAAACCTTGATGATATATGGTATGCCACCAACAAGGAAATTTACGATTGCACCGCGGCTTATCATTCGCTTGTGTTTAATGCCGATAACACCTTAGTGCACAATCCGACCTTATATGAAATATGGTTTTGGGCAGACGGCAAAACATATTCGGTCAAATCCGGCCAAACGATTGTGATTAAGCAGTTCGTTTTTTAAAGCAAGTTTTTTGCTTTGTAAAAAGAAAAATCAGTTCATAAAGGAGAATTATTATGAGTTATGTGCAAATTGATTTCAGCCAATCAAAGGGAAAAATTAAGCCAATGCATGCAGTAAACAACGGGCCGATCTATAAATTCGCTTCTGACCAGCGAATCACCAATTTAGATGCCTTTAAGGAAGCGGGAATTCCCTATGCCCGAACGCATGATGCTTCCTTTAATTCGACATACGGCGGAGAACATACGGTAGATGTTAATTTTATCTTTACCGATTTTGACGCAGATCCGAATGACGAGGCCTCTTATGATTTTGCCTGTACCGATGAATACTTGAAAGTTATCGATGCGGCAAATATAAAAGCTTTTTATCGGCTCGGTTCAAAGATTGAGCATGCTGTGAAAAAGTATAACACCCTGCCGCCGAAAGACTTTCAAAGGTGGGCAGTAATCTGTGAACATATTATAAAGCATTATAACTACGGTTGGGCAAATGGGTTTCATTACGGAATTGAATATTGGGAAATATGGAACGAGCCGGATTTGGATCCTGATGATTCAGCCCATAAGAGGTGTTGGGGCGGTACGAAAAAACAATTTTTCGAGTTTTATCACGTTGCTGCAACCCATTTGAAGAAGTGTTTCCCGGAGCTTAAAATCGGGGGCCCTGCACTGGCTCATAACGTAGAATGGGCGGCGGATTTTATAAAACAGCTTAACGCACCGCTTGATTTCTTTTCATGGCACATCTATACTACTATGCCGAAAAAGATAACCGAAAGATCGGAACTAATCAGAAAGCTTCTTGACGATAATGGTTTTAAAAACACAGAAAGCATCTTGAACGAATGGAACTATGTTAGGGGATGGCGGGGCAACGATTGGCTATACAGTTTGCGTAAAGAAAAGAATATTAAGGGAGCAGCTTTTATTGCGGGAACCATGAGTACTTGTCAACAAACCGATGTGGATATGCTCATGTATTATGATGCGCGTCCTGGCGGAATGAATGGAATGTTTAACACCGACATTGTATGTGATATCCTTAAGGGATATTATCCATTTAAAATGTTTAATGAGCTTTACAAACTAGGCACATATGTCCCGCCAAATGTTGCGGATGAGGATATTTATGTTTGTTCCGCCAAGGGGGAAGAAGGTGCGGCAGTGATGCTGACACACTATAACGAAAACGATGACACCCCTGAAAAAACATTCGAAATTAACTGCACGAATATTTTCAAAGGACATAAAAAATCGGTCGAGGTTTACATCCTTGACAATCAGGACGATATGGTACTCAGAAGGAAAGAAATTTTTACAGGAGACGATATTTCTTTGTATCTTACATTAAAACTTTTTACTACCGTTCTTCTGAAAATAAATAAGCTATCATAATGCCGCACGTCTTTTACAATTTAAAAATAACAAATTCCGACTTAGTGCAATTGTAAAATAAAGGTAGACGTATGGAAAACCACCATGCGCCTACCTTTTTCTTATATTAATCCCTACTGAACAAATCCAAGTTTTGCGGAGCGTAACAACCACCGCTAAAAGAGCAGCAAAAACCTTTGGAGTTTTCGCAGGTTCAGCTGCAAAACGGACATGACTAAGCAGTGACAAGTGGTGTCCTCCAGTCTTGTCACGATCATTCCCAATCCGCATCAACAAATTGTTTTTCTGTCATTGACTGAATAACAGCATATGGTTGCCCCGCACTTGTTGGCGACAACGGTTTACTTATGTTGTTTATGAGCTGCGATTAACTGTGGCATTCTGTGTTCACTCAACAAACGGAAAAAGGGAGGGTGTGCACAAAGCAAACGGAACAAACGGGAACGAGGCTACCGGGTGCATTTTGTATTAAACTCGTGTCCTTCTCCGCCACATCATCAACCACGGTTGATACAATGAACCCCATCTCATTTCGAGGTGGGGTTTGTTGTTTTTTTGCACCAATGCCTTGATATACAAAGGTTTCAGCAAATCGCTCGGCAGGACACACTCGTAGTTGAAAACATATCCAAGATTGTCACTCGTTATTATAACTGATTCTTTTGAATTATTTCAGCATCCCATGATATACACCGAACCAGTAAGGCAGCGTATATGTCGTTGAACCTTCCATCTTATTGGGATTATAGTGGGAATCAAGCCAATAACTGCTGTTGTTATACTTATGAAGGGCACGCTCATCAGGTGCGGCAACCGACCATTTAAGTCTTGTTATGCTAAACAAATATTGAAGGACATCCGTCGGTTCGGAATCAGCTGTTAATTCAGGGGGGGCGGCCCCTCCTTTGAGTGAAAATGACAGTGTTGTTCTGCCGT
>CAYOAW010000136.1:0-4399 GCA_964402095.1 uncultured Eubacteriales bacterium
TCGCGTTAAATGCTGAATACTTTTTTATTCGGTCCTCAGTGCAACAACCGGGTCTTTTTTTGCGGCCATTTTTGAGGGGATAAGCCCCGCTATGGTGGTGAGGAAAATACTGATAATGATCAGCACAACACCTCCGGCAAAGGGCAGCCGTGCAACACCCGCTATTTCCGTGAGTTTCTCGATGATCATATTCATGGGAATGCACAAAAGCAATGTGGCGCCGATTCCCAGTATGCCGGCAGCCAAACCGACGATGAGCGTTTCCGCGTTGAAAACTCTCGAAATATCCTTTTTGGATGCGCCGATAGCGCGAAGAATACCGATTTCCTTTGTACGCTCAAGCACGGAAATATAGGTAATGATTCCAATCATAATAGATGACACAACAAGGGAAATCGAAACGAAAGCAATCAGCACATAAGAAACAATGTTGATGATTTTTGTTACCGAAGACATGATCAGTCCGACGTAATCGGTGTATTCGATAACATTTTCCTCTTTGCCTGCCGAGGTCACCTTGGTGTTGTAGTCTTTAATGAATTGTACGATGCGGTCCTTTGCCTCAAAGTTTTTCGGGTAGATATTGATTGTGCTCGGGTTTTCAAGGTCGGCAACACCAAGCAATGAAAGATTTTCTTTTAAGCTTGATCCGGAAACGGTCGGAAGAACAGGTTCTTCCGCGGCTTGTCCGGCGGTTGCCGGCACAGTAGTTTCGGCAGGAGCGGTTGTCTGTTCTGCCGGCTTTGACGGTATGGTTGTCTGTGCGGTGTTCCCGGCAGATGCTGTTGTTTGTTCCGGATTTTCCTGCGGAGAAGTGGTCGTTTCTGCTTTGCCGCCTTCTTCAATGATTCTTGAAAGCATTTGCAGCTTTGTATCTTTATTCATAGACTGAATAAAAGCATATGCCTGCTCGCCTGTAATGGAGCCCATTCCCTCAATGTTCTGGCCTTTTATCATCTCGTCGAGATAGCTTATCAACTGTTTCCTTTCGGTTAACGAACGGGTATCCTTGAGAAAAAGCTTTGCGAAATCGTTCATTTTATCCTGCTCTGTGCCGGAGAAGTTTGCTTTTATATAAGCGTAAACATCATCCTCGGTGATGACTTTCGTCGTTGCGGCAGCAGTGCTTTCCATAAAGGAGGCGGTGGCGGGAGCGCCGTTATATTCAAGATTCCCGGCAACAGGCGCCGCGAAGGTTTTACCGGTTTGCTCAACACCGGTTGTCTTTTGGCTGGAAGTGCCGGCTGTGCTTTCGACGGTTGTGCTTTCTTGTGTTTTTACGGCTGAATCATCTTTAACAGTATCCTTAAACGGAAGCCCCGTAAAAACATCAATTCCGGATTTTTCCTTTTGCTGCTTAACAATTTCGCGTTTGTTCGTTTCATTGATCACATACTCTGTGAGGGATTTGAGGTAACCGATGGATCCGCTTGATGAGTTTTTTGTTACCGATTGTTCATTCGGGCGTACGATACCGACAACTTTAAGCTCCTTGCCGTTATTGACGAGAGCTGCCAAATATTTTTCATCGCCGCTTTTATCAACCCATGCTGCGCTTTTTTTGTCATAGCTGTAATAGTCCGGCTGAAGAACCAGCCTGAAGTTGATTTTTAAAATGTCATCATAGGAAAGCTCAACTTTTTTTGCTTTATAGCTTTCTCCGTTTTGCATTGCTTTCATCATATCCGTTGCGTCCGAGACGCCGAGAGCCTGCAGGGTGAGCTCATTGACCTCATTGTTGGCATCGACAATTAAAACGACTTCATTATAATTCTGCGGCCATTTCCCCGCCAGCACATCATATTGGGTATTGAGCAGTTTTTGATTGTCAAGGAGTTCATCCCAAACATCATCCGAACCCATTGATGAAAACAGCGGTGACCCGGAAGAACCGCCGAACATACTGCCGACAGGGCTTGGGTTGACCTGTTTCACACCGGCCGATGTGTCCGAAGCATAGACATTCAGGGTAACACCGTAGCTGTATTTGACAGCGTTGACCATACTGCTTAAGTTATTTTTTTCTTTTTCAAGGTATGTTTTAAAATCCTTCAGGTTATTGTTCCAGGACTCCTCGGAGAGGGTGTTCATCATATCCACCATCGAAGAATTCGAATAGACTTTGCCGTCGGCATGGCTGGCGGTTTTGTCTTTTTTGTCGGGTTTGGCGGACATCAAAGCGCTTAAATCCATGGCGCTGCTTTCAATCGAAAGCGGGTAGGAGGAAAGTGTATCTGCCTGAACGGAATTGATATAAGCTTGAAATCCGTTTGACAGCGCAAGGATAAGCGCAATGCCGATAATGCCGATTGACCCCGCAAAAGATGTAAGGAAAGTCCTTCCTTTTTTGGTGAGAAGATTATTGAGCGACAGCGCAAGTGCCGTAAAAAAGGACATTGATGTTTTCGCCTTTTTTTCTTTCCGCTTTTTTTTCGTTTTTTGATCGTCTGTGCTCTCCGCGCAGGCGGCAATATCATCATCGGTGTACGGGTTGCTGTCATCAATTATTTTACCGTCTTTCAAGCGGATAATGCGGTTTGCATATTGCCCGGCAATTTCCGGGTTATGTGTCACCATGATAATAAGTTTATCTTCGGATATTTCTTTCAACAGGTCAATAACCTGGGTTGATGTTTCGGAATCCAGTGCTCCCGTCGGCTCGTCTGCCAGCAATATGTCGGGATTGTTGACAAGAGCGCGGGCAATTGCGACTCTCTGCATTTGCCCGCCGGACATTTGATTCGGTTTTTTATGCAGCTGATCGCCGAGCCCGACTTTGCAGAGCACTTCTTTAGCCCGCTGCCTTCTTTCCGCCTTCGGGACTCCGGAAAGTGTCAGCGCCAATTCCACATTGGACAGAACCGTTTGGTGCGGAATAAGGTTATAACTCTGGAAAACAAAGCCGATGGAATGATTGCGGTAAGTGTCCCAATCCGAATCTTTGTATTCCTTTGTTGAAGTGCCTCTGATAATCAAATCGCCGCTGTCATAACGGTCAAGTCCGCCGATAATATTTAACAGGGTTGTTTTGCCCGAACCGGATTGCCCGAGGATCGCCACAAATTCATTCTCGCGGAAATTTACAGAAACCCCGCTTAAGGCAGTCTGTGTCAGATCGCCTGTTTTGTAGGTTTTGAGTATGTTTTTCAGCTGCAGCATTTATTTTGCCTCTTCTTATCATAAATTTTCAACTTTTATATTATACAGGGGACAGAGGTTATAAAAGTGAATTTATAACATAATGTTTTTAAATATTTTATGAACGGAACCCGAATTTTCTTGACTTCTTTGATAAAGCACTGTGATTTTATTTGAAATAAAACGTTTATAAAATCAAGATAATCCTTTGCAGGTCTTTTTGATTTGACCATTATAGATAAAATAAATAAACCCAATAAAAATAAAATAGTAAAAATACAGATTAATTCGGCTAAACAGATTGACAAAGCCCGGGTAAAAGGCTATATTATTATTGCCAAATGAGAATTGGGGCTTTGTGTTTTTTGGTGTCTTTCCGATTCTTTTAGAATTCCTTTTTGTGCTGATTGCGGAATTCGATGGAAGTGATCCCGTTCATTTTCGGGGAATTATGTTTTTAATTTACAGGGAGGTGCTGATTTTGAGAAAATCTACGAGAATTCTCAGTTTTATGATGGCTTTGGTAATTGCTATGTCGGCATTAAGCATTATCGCACAGGGCAGAGCCAGCTATGTGGATACCTATCTTACAAACTATGATGATCTCGACAATCCTGTAATAACATTCGACCAGGCTTGTACTATGGTACTTGACAGCGTTGATGTTATGCTGGCCAAAGAAAATATGGTGATTGATCTTTCTCTTTTAGGTTCCATCAGGCTGACTTCACTTAACAACGCGATGAGCGACATCAGCGGTCTTGTCAACGGTTTGACATTCACTCTGTTCAGCTGGATGTTAGGGGACCTTTCTAGTTTGAATGTTGACGCGATTACATCCCCCAGAAGGACAACTTCGCAGGACACAACCGATACTACGGTTCTTTATGCGTTGGTGCAGTTTTTAAATGATAATAAGACTATTATCGGCAAACTGATTGACGGAAGCATCAGCCTGGGTGTCGCGAGTTCTGCTTTTGACCCCGCAGACCTGAACCTGAACCAAATGGTCAAAGGCATGCTTTACGGGGCTGCATACCCGGACGCAACAGTGCCCGAAACAGTGACCGACAATGCGGACACGATGGTTCAAAAAATTATAACCGACCTTTTCCAAGGCAAACTTGATTCGGAAACCGGAGAATATGACGGCCTTGCCCCTGAACTTGTTCCGTATATTGACATTGTTAACACAACATCCCCGGCATACGACTTCGTTGGGACGCTCCTGCAGCAGGCTTGGAACCTGATTGTCGTTCCG
>CAYOAW010000137.1:0-1156 GCA_964402095.1 uncultured Eubacteriales bacterium
AATGTTAAAAATCTGCGGCAGTTCGTCCAAGCTTGTTTTTCGTAAAAATTTGCCAATTCTCGTGATATATTGTTCAGGGTTTTCAAGCAGATGCGTTGGGATTTCTTTTGGAGTATCAACTCTCATCGTACGAAATTTATACATATTAAAATTTGATTTTCTAATTCCAATCCTTTTCTGTTTAAATATAATTGGACCTTTCGAGTCGATTTTAACAGCAATTGATAAGAAAATAAAAAGAGGCAGTAGAAATAACATTCCAAAAAAAGATAAAACAAAATCAATGATTCTTTTAAATATTAGATACATCAATTTATTCCTTTCAAAAAGAAGAGTATTGTTATCTTTTAAACACCTATTTTTCATATTAAAACTCATCGGCACAAAACTATAACTTGATAATTTACTTTAAAAACTGATTTTTCATAAGCTTAAATTGACATTTGATTTTTCGTTTGTTTTTGCTGCAATTGATATTAAACTTTAACATCCTTGCGTGCGGGAACGCCTTTATATGTTCCGCAATAAATAATATCTTTAACCACAGCAGCACCGGCACCTACAATGCAGCCTTCTAAAATTGTTATGTTGTTGCTGACAACCGCTCCGATGCCAATCCACGTATTTTTACCGATAACTACAGTCCCGCCCAAATGCGCTCCCGGTGAAATATTTACAAAATCTTCAATAACATTGTCATGGTCTATTGTTGCTGCTGTATTTATAATACAGCCTTTGCCTATTACGGTACCGTAATTAACAACAGCTCCCGCGACAATAATCGTTCCGGCACCGATTTCGATATTCTCAGCTATAACAGCGGATGGATGAATTAAAACCGGTATGTCTGCACACGCCGTTTCAAGCTTTTTTTGCAGCCTTTCCCTTATACGGTTATCACCTATAGCGACAAAAATATTGTAATCTTCTATATATTTATCGATATCTTCGGTCGAGCCGATCACTTCAATCCCCGCTGAAGACTTAATGCTTTTATTGTCATCCATAAAACAAATTTGCTTCCACTTTTCCATTTTAGCAGCAATACTTGCGGCTACTCTTCCATGTCCGCCGGAACCGATTATAATAAGTCCCTTTTTACCTGCCATTCGTTTAAAGACTCCTTGCTGTCAGGATTACATCCGCTTCCGGTGAA
>CAYOAW010000137.1:1256-4201 GCA_964402095.1 uncultured Eubacteriales bacterium
CGAATTTTCTTTACCACAAGCTTTTGATTACTCCGGTAATTCTTTTCAAATCATCCTCATCCATTTTTGTGTCACTCGGCAGGCAAAGGCCGTTTTCAAAAATCTTTTCCGAAACGTTTCCGCCGATATAATCACAATCCGCGTAAAAAGGCTGCATATGCATTGGTTTCCAAGTCAGTCTTGATTCTATATTTTCGGCGTTAAGCGAGTCAATAATGTTTTTAGGCCTGATTTTTCCGTCTAAATATATACAGGTTAACCAGAAATTGGGTTCATTCCACTCATTTACCGGCATCATTTCAACACCTTCAAGGCAATTGAGTTCATTCTTGTAAAATTCGAATATTTCTTTCTTTTTTTCAATCCGTTTTCCCAAAACCTTGAGCTGGCCGCGGCCTATTCCCGCAACAATATTGCTTAAACGATAATTATAGCCAAGCTCGCTGTGTTGATAATATGGGGCTTTGTCTTTACTTTGCGTTGCCCAAAATCTTGCTTTATCAATTTTTTCTTTATCGTTGCTTACCAACATACCTCCGCCTGAAGTAGTAATGATCTTGTTGCCATTGAAAGAATATACTCCGAGTTCTCCAAAGGTTCCCGTGTATTTTCCTTTGTATTTTGTGCCTAAACTTTCTGCTGCATCACCTATAACAGGAACATGATGTTTATCGCAAATCTCTAAAATTTCATCAATGTTTGCCGATAATCCGTATATATGGGCAACCAGAACAGCTTTTACTGCCGGATATTTTCTAAAAGCCTTTTTCAGCGCAGCCGGGTTCATATTCCAAGTTTCAAAATCGCTGTCAATAAATACGGGTTTGGCGTTCTGGTAGATGATTGGGTTGGCTGTTGCGGAAAAGGTTAGTGATGAACAAAAGACAATATCGCCTGCACCCACTCCGACTGCTCTCAAAGCAAGATGAATTGCAGCAGTCCCCGAAGAAAGCGCTGCTGCATATCCTGCCCCGACATAAATTGCCAGTTCATTTTCAAACTCGGTCACATTCTTGCCAAGAGGTGCAATCCAGTTTGTGTCAAACGCTTCATTAACATACTCTTTTTCATACCCTTCATCGCTCATATGCGGTGAAGCAAGACATATTCTCTTCCTTTGCACAATTATGCTCCTGTAACAATGTATTTAACATACTGTAAATATTTTGCTCAGATGTGAATGGTGGCATAAATATAATACAAACAGGGATGTTACCAAGCATAGAAAAAAACAACAATATTATACTTTTATTATAATATTTTACATCATTCGTTTTCTCCCGTCAAGCACAAGGGTATATCAACATTTTGATTTGATAGAATATTATTCGGCCTCATTTTATACAAAATGAGGCCGAATAATATTAAAATTTAACCTTTCACAATTACTTTTATCACATCGCGGGTAAAATCCAATCTTCGTGCCAGCTGGTCAGATAAAACAATATTAAATTTATCACCGATTTTGAAAACAGTTCCCGATATTGTATATGTATTGACAAGGCCTTTTTTATTCGTCTTAATGATATATGGCTTCCCTTTGAGAGAAAAATGATTTATTAAACTGTCATTGGCATCGCCTCTTGTCAGGTTGCCAAGTTTGACAAACTCGTCAGGCAGAATTGAAGGCTTGCATATTTCCTTAATATAAATCTTATCAGCAGGGTTAATCGTAAGAGTATTTGTTGAAGTGATTTTCATATCATTGACATAAAGTCCATAACTCCATAAATTATATGTAAAAGCATATATATCATCTTGTGTGAAAACCGTTTTTATCGTTTCCGAAATATAGCGATTATTTACTGCCTCTAAATTGCTTTTTAAATCAGTTTGAATCTCACCGGATCTGGTATTATATTCATCTGTCTGCTTTGCCAGATAATAATTTGTCTTTATTGTTACAAATAAAACCGAACCTGCAAAGATGACCGCAAGCACAAGTACAACAGATAAAATAAATCGTCTGATGCTTTTAAACAAAGCTTTTCTTGATTTAATATCATATTTAGTGTTGGCGTAACCAGCACTCTCCGGCACGAAGCTTGAGTTTTCCAAAAAGGCTTTTTTACCCTCGTTTTTACTACGCATTTTCTCAGCTCACTTCAGTAAAATCTTTGTTGTAAAATACTTCGATTATATTGTCGTCAAGTCCGATTTTTTTGGCCACTGACGGCAATATTTCTAATGTTACTATGTCGCCTGCTTTCAGACCGCTTATAACATAGGACAAGGTCTTTCCATAATAAAAATTATAAAGCTTTGTTTTTATTGTAGCATTGCCGCTTGTGATTTTAACCAGCGACGAAGAGGATTTAAGTTCTATCACACTGCCCATTTCAATAATGCTTCTGGGTAGGTTGTCGAGCTCGGTCCTACCGTAATTTTCGGAGATCAGCACTGCTATTGTTGGTCTCTCCGCATATACAGTACTGGTGTTTTTACCAATCGGATCCCCATTGATAGATAAACTGTAATTCGTATCATGCTGTGCTATTTTAATAAGCTGACTATCGGAAAAGCTTGCCCTTAATGTTTTTTCAAAGGCTTTTATATTCTCAGCTTTCATTTTTGCGTTCATATCATTATACTGCTGAAGCGCCGCGTTGTATTTTATTGTTGTCGCTTCTTTCCTGCTGTTCATTGCAAAAGAACTAATCGTAAAAGCAACCAGAAGAAATGCCAATATACTGATAAATGTATAGAATAATCTGTTGTGGTTCAACCATTCCTGTATTTTTTTTATCAAAATTTGTTATGCCTCCCTGTTGTTGAATCGCTGATAGTCAAAAGGAATAATCCCGTTTGCTTTATTATCATTTTTGAAACTAATTCAATATAGCATATAAATCACGCCTTTGTCAATGAATATCTTCCTTCCGGTTCATTGTGTAGATTGCAAGTTTAATTGTCGCACCTTTGGTTGAGTTAGTTTGAGTGAATGT
>CAYOAW010000138.1:0-4142 GCA_964402095.1 uncultured Eubacteriales bacterium
TTCTCCCCTTTTGGCTTGTGAAACAAGATCTTGTCAAACGGAAAATAGACAGCGAACTGTATTAAGCTGCACACAGCCGTCGCGATATTGGCTGATAACTGCCCGCCGACGGATTTTCCGATTAAAAATGTGTTCAGTATCGGTGAAAGCCATGCGGAAAAACAGATAAGCGCGAGTGTAAAGACGATATATATCGGCAGGGTGACAGCGACATTCGCGCCGCTCTTAAACGTCTTTTCCTTGTTGACAAAAAACGCGACGATTTGTGCCAGGATATTGGCCGTGTTGAAAGCGATAAAGTAACCCATCGCGCCGGAAACAACCGCGCCCGCGCTGCTGTATGTTACAGGATAATCAAAAACAAACCATTTTAAAGGTGTTGCAAAAAGCTCTTTGATAAACGGCAGCAATATCAGAATGTTCAGCGTCCCGTAACTGACAACCGTCGCCAAAAGGCTGACAAAAATGAATTTGACAAATTCCCACAGCGTTTTTTTGCCTGTTCCCTTCACTGCGTTGGACTGCGCGCCTGTTTTTTTTGCCATCTGTTCTGCCTCTTTCCGTTTTTGTATATTATTGATTCTGCTGCCGGCCCGGCTGTAAATATGCCCCTGTCTGAACAGAAACAAAGACAGTTTACCACACAAATTGCGCCGCTTCAACCAAATAGTCGGATTGATTGACAAAGCGGCCGGTGTTGGGTACAATAACAGAGTCGGATAATGCAAGATAGACATTTACAAACAAAGCGCGGTGAGAGTTTGGGCAGCAAACACAGGGCAGGCCCCGGAATTAAACAAGACCTTCACAAAAAACTTGCTGAGTTGTACGGCTCGGCTGTTTTCATGCTGAAACATCCCGGAAAAGTCCTGCCCGTATTCCCGTTCACCGTTAAGCGGCTGTTCGGCGGCAAAAAATATATTTTTCTTTTGGCGGCCCCGACACACAGCAACAGGGGCGACCAAATGATTTTTTCAGGCATGAAAAAATGGTGCGGGCAATATTTGCCGGAATACGGCTGCAAGGAATATGACGACGATATCTACAAAGACTGGAGCTTTTTCCGCTTTTTAAAACTTGTGATTAAAAAAGGTGATATTCTCTTCCTCCGGGGCGGCGGCAGCGTCGGCGACCGTTACCTTGGGTATGAAGAATTTGTCCGCCATGTGCTGGAAAGCTACCCTGAAAACAAAACGGTCATGTTCCCGCAATCCGTCAGTTTCAGCGATACCCGGGAAGGCGAAAAAGAAAAGTTAAAAACAGCGCAGGCTTACGACGCGCATCCCGACTTCACATTATATGCAAGGGATGAAACAAGTTATGCCATAGCGAAGGAGATGTTCCGCCGCGCAAAGGTTCGCCTTTGCCCCGACATCGCCTTGTTTCTTTCCGGCGGCAACCCAAACCCCTGCGGCCGGGACGGTGTGCTTTTCTGCCTGAGAAATGACAGTGAAATTTATTACAGCGAGCAGGAACGCGGCAGCATGGCAGAAGCCCTGAAAAAACAATACCCCGTCCGCTTCGGCGACACCGGCGCAGGGCACAACATCCCCTCCGATAAGCGGGAGGCTGAAATTCAAGCGCTGCTCTGTCTTTTTTCCGCAAGCAAAGTCGCCGTAACGGACCGCTTTCACGGCGTGATAAGCGCTGTTTTAACCGGAACGCCCTGCGTCGCTCTGCGCTCGGCGGACCATAAAATTGTCTCGGGGATCCATTGGTTCAAGGATTTGGA
The DNA here is from genome assembly GCA_964402095.1 of uncultured Eubacteriales bacterium. GTDB lineage: Bacteria > Bacillota > Clostridia > Oscillospirales > Acutalibacteraceae > UBA1447. Next base: position 1,733 of record CAYOAW010000138.1, read on the forward strand.
CTATGTGTTTTTTGCCGAAAATTCAAAAGAAGTTCCGGCGCTTGTGGAAAAGGCGATGCGGTGCGAAAAAACCGCCGCGCCCGATTTCAGCGCTTATTTTAATATGATTTATGAGGATATCGTCCATGGCTAACCCGGCAGTCAGCGTCATTGTGCCCGTATACCTTGTTGAACCGTATCTGCGCCGGTGCGCGGATTCTGTTCTTGCGCAGACATTAACCGACATCGAGGTCATCCTCGTGGACGACGGTTCCCCCGACAACTGCCCGGCTGTCTGCGACGAGTACGCACGCAGGGACAGCCGTGTCCGGGTAATCCATCAAAAAAACGGCGGACTGGGCAGCGCGCGCAACGCCGGGCTGGCGGAAGCGTCGGGTGAATACATTGCTTTTGTGGACGGGGACGACTTTATCGACCCCGGCATGTACGGGCACATGCTGTCCGCCATCCGGAATAATCAAGCGGATATCTGTATCTGCGGGTATCAAAAAGTTCAGGAAAACGGTAAACCGTCCGGCCCTTCGGAGAGTTTTGAAAACCGGACGATGACCGGTATGCAGGCAATCGAATACCTTTATACCGGCCATTACATCTATTTCACCATCGCGTGCAACAAATTGTTCAAACGCGGTTTATTCAGCGAAATCCGTTTCCCCGAAGGCAAGCTTTTTGAGGACGGCTATGCCGCTTTCCGTTACTATTACGCAAGCAGGTCTGTCGTCTGCCTGCCCGGCCTTTATTATTTTTATCTCACACGGAGCAACAGTATTACAACCTCTTCGCTCAGCGTTAAAAACCTGGACGGATTGGACGCGGAAGTTGATTCCGTCGATTTTCTCAAAGAAAAGGGCTGTTTGGATTTGCTGGCAAAAGCGCAAACAAAATATTTCGCCGCTGTTATCCGCAGCCTTAAACGATTCGACCTCAATCAGCAGGATGTCTCTTTGAAATTCAAAAAGATTAATAAAGATTTCCGCCGCTTATACCCGGATATAAGGAAAAACCCTGTGCTTTCAAACAAAGAGAAGTTCACGGCAGCCTTGTTCAAAATCAGCCCCCGCCTGTGCAAACTGTTAATACGGGTAAAAAAGCTATGAAAAAATTTCTGCTCATTATCTGGAATTTTATTTTTGACACAAAGGTAAAAATCGCGGACGCGGTCCGTTGCTGCGGTGACTGTTTTTACCGCCGATTCCATAAGCCGCCGAAAGTCATGTCAAACCCGGAAACGATTGAGTATATTATTAATAACCGCTGCTCGGTCAGCCGCTTCGGCGACGCCGAAATCAAGCTTGCGGCAGGTACGGATGTATCCTATCAGAATGCCGTCCCGGAGCTTGTTTCAAAGCTCCGCCGGGTTTTAAGCAGCAGCGAGCCCCGGCTGCTTGTCTGCCTGCCGAATGCCTTTGAATCTCTTGAACACTTTGTCGAAGGCGACGGGCTTTACTGGAAAAAGCATCTCGCGAGATACAGAAAATACTGGTACAGATACACAGATAAAAACAAGGTTTACGGCAACGCTTTTATCTCCCGCTGTTATATGTGCTTTAACGAAAAAGATAAGGCCGGGTACTATTTTAAAGCCCTTAAAAAAATATGGAACGGCAGAGACATCGTGCTGGTTGAAGGCGACAAAAGCCGCCTCGGCGTCGGCAACGACCTGTTTGAAAACGCCCGCTCTGTCCGCCGTATTCTCGGGCCTTCCGCCTTCGCGTTTGCGCAGTATGGCAGAATGCTTGCGGAAGTCAGAAAGCTTGAGAAATCCGCGCTGATTATTCTGGCCATGGGCCCCGTTGCGACGGTGATGCCTTATGATTTGCTGGCGGACGGTTATCAGGCGGTTGACCTCGGAAATATTGACACGGAATATGAATGGTACCTGCGCGGATGCACAAAAAAGACACCGATAGAAAATAAAATGGTGTATGAGGCCGGCGCGGGCGAAGGAGTCGGCGAACTGACCGATACAGCATATCAGTCACAGATAATCGCGAGGATAATATAATATATTGTTTCGGTAGGGGACGGGTTTTCCGTCCCGGTTGAAAGGAATAGGGATTATCATAGAGATTAAGGTTAGTGTAATTACTCCGTTTTTTAACGGCTTGCCGTATTTGGAGGAATGCGTCAATTCGGTTTTGGCTCAAACGCTGCCTGAGATTGAGGTTATTCTGATTGATGACGGTTCAACCGACGGGAGCGGAGAGCTCGCGGATAGTTTTGCGAAGAAAGACAGCCGCGTGCGGATACTTCATCAGACTAACAAGGGCGTCAGTTCCGCGCGGAATGCGGGGCTTGCAATCGCGCAGGGTGATTATATCGGCTTTGTGGATGCAGATGATTACATTGAACCGGAGATGTATGAAAAGATGTTTTCAGCTGCTTCGGAAAAAGCTGCTCAGGTTGCCTG
>CAYOAW010000139.1:0-4105 GCA_964402095.1 uncultured Eubacteriales bacterium
TATTCTTGAATAATACTCCAGCTTTCCGCGCTGTGTGATTGATGTTGCGCAGTCAATGTTAAAATCAAATTCTTCATCGGTCGGGAAACCGATTGTAAGCGGGTTGGTGCCAAGCATATTTTCAACCCCAAAGGTCGGCGCGATTGATGGACGGGCGTTTGTGCCGGTGATACCGATCATACCCGCTTTGCTTGCCATAGTCGTATAATAGCCCGCAATGCCGTAATGGCAGGAGTTGCGAACGGCAACCATACCCATGCCGTATTTCTTCGCTTTTTCGATTGCCATTGTCATGGATTTAAAACCGGTTACCTGGCCCATGCCGTCATGGCCGTCAACAACCGCAGTTGTCGGTGTTTCACGAATAATTTCAAAATTTGTAACGGGGTTCTGGATGCCAATATTGATTCTGTCAATATAGATTGGCTTGAAGCGGTTGACGCCGTGGGATTCAATGCCGCGTTTGTCGGATTCCAACAGCACATCGGTACAGATTTTTGCGTCTTCGCGCGGGACACCGACACCAACAAAAGAGTCTTCAACAAAATCATACAGAGTTTTCCAGTCAACAATAACTTTTGCCATAAAACAGACCTCCAAAATAATAAAATCTAAGATTGCTTAACATAATAACCTATAATGCCGGATTTTTGTATCTTTAAATTAAATATTCTTTAATTAATTTGGATTTTCCCAGTTTCTTGAGCGCTCAACAGCCTTTTTCCATCCGGAATAAAGCTTTTCGGCAGCTTCTCTGCTTATAGCCGGGGTAAAAACTTTGTCCACTTCGCGGATTTTTATGATTTCCTCTTTGCTTTCCCATACACCTACGGCAAGACCGGAAAGATATGCAGCGCCTAAAGCGGTTGTTTCAACCGTTTTTGGGCGTGAAATATTGATGCCCAGCAGATCGGATTGTATTTGCATCATAATATTGCTCACACTTGCTCCGCCGTCAACCCTGAGTTCGCTGAATTTAATACCGGAATCGGCATACATGGCGTTTACAAGGTCGGCTACCTGAAAAGTTATACTCTCCAAAACAGCTCTTGCGATATGCGCCCTGTTTACTCCTCTTGTCAAACCGACGATGCAGCCTCTCGCATACATATCCCAATATGGTGCGCCAAGCCCTGTAAAAGCAGGTACCATATAGCACCCGTTTGCATTGGGAACACTTTCCGCAAGCTCATCGCAACGGCTGGCAGAGTCGATTAAATGGAGTTCATCACGGAGCCACTTGATTACCGAGCCTGCATTGAAGGCACTGCCCTCGATGCTGTATTCAACTTCATTGCCAATACCCCAGGCTACACCGGTTAAAAGATTATTATTGGATTCAACACGCTTGTTCCCTGTATTTAACAGCAGGAAACAACCTGTGCCGTAAGTGTTTTTTGCCTGCCCCGGCTCAAAACATCCCTGCCCGAAAAGCGCGGCCGATTGGTCGCCGATCGCACTGCTGATCGGTGTCCCTTCAAGCGCCTCGATACCCAATATGCCGCCTGCCACAAAGCCGTACACCATACTGGAAGGGACCGGTTTTGGCAGGATAGACATAGGTATTCCCAACTCTTTGCAGAGATATTCATCCCAGCAAAGGCGATCCACATCAAACAGCATTGTGCGGGATGCGTTTGAATAGTCCGTAACGTGTGTTTTGCCGCCGGTCAGATTCCAGATAAGCCAAGTTTCAATGGTGCCGAAAAGGATATTGCCCGCTTCGGCCTGCTTGCGTGCCCCGGGTACATTTTCAAGTATCCATTTGATTTTTGTGCCGGAAAAATACGCGTCAATCAACAACCCTGTTTTAGCCTTGACATAATCTCCGAGCCCTTGGGATTTTAACCCTTCGCAAAGTTCGGCGGTGCGGCGGCATTGCCATACAATAGCATTATAAATAGGTTTTCCGGTCTGTTTATCCCATAAAATTGTGGTTTCACGCTGATTGGTTATGCCGATGGAAGCAATATCTTTTGCTTCAACCTTGCCGGACGACAGGACTGAAATAACGGATTCAAGCTGGCTGTACAGTATTTCCATCGGGTTGTGTTCCACCCAGCCTGCAGCAGGATAAATCTGATCGAACTCCTTTTGCGCTTTTGTGACGATATTGCCGCCTTTATCAAAGATAATGGCACGGGAACTGGTGGTTCCCTGGTCAAGCGCAAGAACATATTTTTTGTCAGCCATAAAAAGCATCCTTTCGCAGTTTTATCCATACAATAATACAGTGTGCGTTTTGAATTGTCAACCTTTGCGGATGCCCGGGAAGGCTGTAAACTATTCTCGGAACGGGAATAAATTATTGAAAAATCAAATCAAATTATATTATAAGAACAATAATAACTCTTTAAGTGATATAATTATTAAAATATTTAACTTAATACAACTTATATAGAGAGTGTGTGAATCGATATGGAACAAAAACTGTCTGTAATAACCGGAGCAACCGGCCATATAGGCTACGCTTTACTGAAAGAACTTGCCGCGAAAGGCGAGTGTGTCCGCATACTGATACGCAGCGAAAATAAGGTGTTTGACGGTATACCCTGTGAAAAAGTGTTTGGAGATGTCACTGAACCGGCGAGCCTTGAAGCGGCATTTAAAGATGCCGATGTTGTTTATCATTTAGCCGGCTATATTTATGTGGGTACCGACAACAATCCGAAAGTCTGGGATGTTAATGTGCAGGGGACAAAGAATGTTGTGGAGGCCTGCAAAAAATGCGGTGTCCGCCGGCTTGTTTATGCTTCCTCCGTTGACGCGGTACCGCCTTCCAACGGAAAATCACTAATGAAGGAAAAATCAAGTTTTAATCCCGATGAGGTAAGAGGCGTATACGCGAAAACAAAAGCAGTTGCGACCCAATATGTTTTGGATAATAACAAAGAAGGGTTGGAAACGGTTGTTGTGATGCCGGGTGCCTGCATCGGCCCATACGATTTCAAAGTTTCAAGCGCAGGTGAAATGGTTCGAATGGTTATGAAAGGCAAACTTCCCGTTTCACTTGGTTTCGGAGGGTACAATTTTGTGGATGTCAGAGATGTGGCAAAAGGAATGATCGGCGCCGCAGAGAACGGCAGGGCGGGGGAATGCTATCTCTTAACCGGCGAAATTGTCACGGCGGATGAAATTATCGGAATTATATCGGAGAAGAGCGGAAGAAAAAATCCGGCGGTTAAGCTGCCGCTTTGGTTGGCAAAGGCAGCAGCTCCGTTAGCGGAAGTATATTATAAAATTTCCGGCGCTCCGCCTCTTTTCACGCGGCTTTCAATAGAAATTCTGAATTACAATTGCAACTTCAGCTATAAAAAAGCCGAGAATGACTTTCATTACAAACCGATGAGCACCAAACAGTCTATAAATGATATGGTTGACTGGATTGTTGAAAACGAAGGCATAACCTGCAAAAAAAACAAACATTAAAGATAAATGGAGCGGGGAAGGTGAAAATGAAGATATAAAAATTATCACTAACAATTGCTATAAACAAAATTGTTTATAACTTTTTAAGGAGATATAAATTCAGATGAGATTAAACAACTGCAAAATTAAAGACAGAGGCAATAGCTTTATTCAAAAACACGGGGAAATATGGAAGTTTATAAAATGGTCAATTGTTACGGGCATTGGAGCATCCGGAGTTGAACTGATTGTTTATATGCTTCTTTTAAAATTTGCTTTTCCTTCGCTGAATGAAGTCCCGATTACAAACACGGTGCTCAATTATATCGGAGTTAAGTATGCCGGTTATATGTATTCTTATTTAATCTCCACAACGGTCGGCTATACAATTGCGTTTATACTGAACCGGAAAGTTACTTTTAAAGCGGATGCGAACCCTTTGTTAAGCGCTGTCTACGCAATTATTCTGGTGATTTTCAATATTTTTGCAAATACATGGATCGGTTCTGTTTTCAGCAATATTTCCGTTGCATACCATTGGGGCAGTATGGGCGATTTAATAATTAAAATTATTGTTATGGCAATACCATCGGTTTGGACTTATCCCGCGAACCGCTTTATTATACATAGAAAGAAAAAACATCCGGCGGCAGAGGAAACGGAGCAAACGGCAATATAATCACTGCATAAACAGGAA
>CAYOAW010000140.1:0-4076 GCA_964402095.1 uncultured Eubacteriales bacterium
TTCTTCGCTTTGTCCAGCAAACCGCCGAATTTGTCATACTGCACCTTGGCGGCGGCAAGCAGGCTGCGGACTTCGTTGGCTTTGTCATTGATCGCGACAGCTTTAAAGCCCATGGAAAGCGAGTTCAGCAGCGCGGTTATGGTGGTGGGCCCGGCTATCATAATATTGAGCTCCGTTTGCAGCCTTTCGGGCAGCCCTGTTCTGGAGGAAGCAATTTCCGCGTAAAGCCCTTCCGTGGCGAGGTACATAATCGCGAACGGTGTGGTGACCGGCACATTGATGTATTTTGCCTCCGTTTTTGCCTCGCCGAGAATTCTTGCTTCAAGCGCTTTGCGCGCGGCAAGCAGCGCCTCCGCGTCCGCTTTGTCGGCCGCGTCACAAAGACGCACATAATCTTCCATCGGGAATTTGGAATCAATGGGGAGATAGGTGATTTCCTTATTGTCCGGCCCCGACGGAATCTTGATGGCAAATTCCACGCGTTCATTTGAATTCTGGCGGGTGGCAAAGTTCCGTTCATACATGTTCGGGATTGTCTGGTCGAGGATGCCTTCAAGCTGGACCTCTGCCCAGGTACCCCTTGCCTTGACATTTGTCAGCACACGGTTTAAGGCGGTGACATTGTTTGTAACGCCTGTGGAAAGCTCTTTCATTTCGCCCAAGGATTTGTTGACGCTTTCCAGCTGGTCGGAAACTGTTTTAAAAGATGAGCCGAGCCTGACGGTAAGCGTTTCGTTAAGTTTTTCATCCACAGTCGCGCGCATTTGGTCCAGCTTCTTTTCGTTGCTTTCCTGCATTTTGCCGATGGCTTCGGAGATAATGCGGCTTTGCCTTTCGTTCTGCTCCAAGTTGTTTTTATGAATAGTACCCAGCGAATCCGTTACTTTTTCAGCCAGCTGCCGCTGGTGCTCAATATTTGCGATTTTCATCTCATTGAGCTTTTCACCCATGTTTTTCAGGCTCTCGGCCGTTTCTTCCCGGATATCCTTTTGAAACTGCCCGCTTTCCCTGCGGCTGCGCTCGAATTCATCGGCAATCTGCCGGCTGACCGTTTCAAGCCGGGTTTTTTGCCCGGCCAATTCCTTCGTTATCTCTGTGGTGTCACTGCCCTTGCCGCTGCTTTTAATTGAGGCTAAAATAACAACCGCCAAAACCGTTAAAACCAAGCCGATGATGACGGCGGCAATCAAAAGAGACAGCTCCAAGACAGTTCCCCCTAAATATATAATATAGAAACAATTATAACAGAAGAAAATAAAACATACAACGGAAAATTGAAAAAATAAGGCCCGGAACCGCGGAAGCGGTTCTATATTCATAAAAAATGGATTTTATTGCAAAAATATGAAAATATTAACAAAAGTATTCGGGAGCGTGTTCGTATATTTATAGCAAAAGTGTATGGAAATGCATCTGCGTTTCTGTTATACTGCACTGTGGATATTAGAGCGCTGAAACGGTTTGATAATATTAATGTCAACGCTCGGTATAAATTTTTACAATAATTTTTTGGAGGTAGTAATTAATGGCTCAAAAGTATGTTTACCTTTTTACAGAGGGCGACGGCTCAATGAAAAACCTGTTGGGCGGCAAAGGCGCTAACTTAGCTGAAATGGCAAGGCTTGGCATGCCTGTTCCGCTTGGCTTCACAATTTCCACCGAGGCTTGCACACGTTATTATGATGACGGCAAAGTAATCGGTGAGGATATCGCGGCGCAGATTGATGCCGCTCTGGCGAAGATTGAAGAAATCAACGGCAAAAAATTCGGCGACGCTAAAAACCCGCTTTTAGTTTCCGTTCGTTCCGGTGCGCGCGCCTCCATGCCCGGCATGATGGATACTATCCTGAACCTCGGACTTAATGACGAAGTGGCCGCCGGCCTTATCGCCGGTAATCCGGAGCCGAAGTTTGAGCGGTTTGTCTATGACTCTTACCGCCGTTTTATCCAGATGTTCTCGGATGTTGTCATGGAACTTTCAAAGAAGGAATTTGAAGTTATCATCGACGAAATGAAAGATGCGCGCGGCATTAAGCATGACATTGAATTCAACGCAGCCGATATGAAAGAAATGGTTGCCAAATTCAAAGCGTTTTATAAAGAGAAAAAGGGCAACGAATTCCCGAGCGATCCCAAAGACCAAATGATGGAATCCGTCAAAGCCGTTTTCCGTTCATGGGACAACCCGAGGGCGAACACTTACCGCCGTATGAACGATATCCCCTATTCCTGGGGCACGGCCGTTAACGTTCAGCCGATGGTTTTCGGCAACCTGAACGATAATTCCGGCACCGGCGTCGCGTTCACCCGTGACCCCGCCACCGGCGAAAAGGCTCTGTTCGGCGAATATCTGATCAACGCGCAGGGCGAAGATGTTGTCGCGGGTATCCGCACACCCAGCAAGATCAGCAAGCTGAAAGAGGATATGCCCGAAGTATATAAAGAATTCTCGGAAATTGCGACACGCCTTGAAAACCACTACAAAGACATGCAGGATATGGAATTCACTATCGAAAACGGCAAGCTTTATATGCTCCAGACCAGAAACGGCAAGCGTACAGCGGCTGCCGCTCTTAAAATAGCCGTTGACCTTGTGGACGAAAAAATGATTTCGGAAGATGAAGCGGTTCTCCGCGTTGACCCGAAACAGCTTGACGCTCTTCTTCACCCGCAGTTTGACGCGAAGGCGCTTGCAGCGACAAAAGTAATCGGCACAGGCCTTGCGGCTTCACCGGGCGCTGCCTGCGGCAAGGTGGTTTTCACGGCGGAAGACGCGAGCCATTGGGACGAGAAAGGCGAAAAAGTTATCCTTGTTCGCCTTGAAACATCACCCGAAGATATTGAAGGCATGGCAGTCGCGCAAGGGATTCTGACCGTTCGTGGCGGCATGACCTCCCACGCGGCCGTTGTGGCCCGCGGTATGGGCACCTGCTGTGTTTCCGGATGCGGCGAAATCAAAATGTATGCGGAAGAAAAATATTTTGAGCTTGGCGGGAAACGCTACAACGAAGGCGATTATATTTCCCTTGACGGCTCCACAGGCAAGATCTACGGCGAAGCCGTACCGACAGTCGAAGCGACTATTTCCGGATATTTCGACAGATATATGACATGGGCTGACAACAGAAGAACCCTTAAAGTCCGCACAAATGCAGACAACCCGCGCGATACCGCGCAGGCAGTAAAATTCGGCGCGGAAGGCATCGGTCTTTGCCGCACCGAGCATATGTTCTTTGAAGGCACCCGTATCAAAGCGATGCGCGAAATGATTGTTGCCCAAGATGTTGAGGCGCGCAAAGCCGCACTCGCGAAGATTCTCCCTTACCAGCAAGGCGATTTTGAAGAAATGTACACCGTCCTTGAAGGCCGCCCGATGACCATCCGTTTCCTTGACCCGCCTCTGCACGAATTCCTTCCCACCAAGGCAGAGGATATCGCGGAGATTGCTCAGGAACTCAATATAACGGTTAAGGAACTGACAAGCGTAGTGGAGTCTCTCCATGAATTCAACCCGATGATGGGCCACCGCGGATGCCGCCTTGCGGTTTCCTACCCCGAAATTGCGGAGATGCAGACAACAGCGGTTATCAATGCCGCCATCAATGTCAACAAAGCTCATCCGGAATTCAAGATTGTTCCGGAAATTATGATCCCGCTGGTCGGCGAAATCAAAGAGCTTAAATTTGTTAAAGATATTGTTACCTCAACAGCCGATAAGCTTATTGCCGATGCCGGTATCGAGATGAAATACATGGTCGGCACCATGATCGAAATCCCGCGTGCCGCCATCACCGCGGATGAAATCGCGACCGAAGCCGAATTCTTCAGCTTCGGCACCAATGACCTGACGCAAATGACTTTCGGGTTCAGCCGTGACGACGCCGGCGCTTTCCTCGGCGCTTATTATGACAATAAGATTTTTGAATCCGATCCGTTTGCCAAGCTTGACCAAAACGGCGTAGGCAAGTTGGTAAAGATGGCTGTTGACCTCGGCAAAAAGACCCGCCCGAACATCAAGCTCGGCATCTGCGGCGAGCACGGCGGCGACCCGAGCACGGTTGAGTTCTGCCACAACA
>CAYOAW010000141.1:0-4014 GCA_964402095.1 uncultured Eubacteriales bacterium
CGGTATGCAGCATCTTTTGGCCCGATTGGCTGGTCAGCATCAGATATAACGATTCCGGCGTTGTGATTAAAATATGCGGCGGGTGCTTGACCATCCGGGCGCGTTCGGTTTGCGAGGTGTCGCCGGTACGAATTGCAATTTGAATCTCCGCGCCGTATTTATGCCGCCCGGTTTTAATGCGCTGCTGTAAAACCCCCTCCAGAGGCCGCTTGAGGTTTTCGCGGATATCCCCCGCCAGCGACTTTAAAGGAGAGATATAGATTAATTGCAGTTCCTCGGGTAATTCGCCTTTTTCGGCTTGCTCCTGCAGCTTGTCGATGAACACTAAAAATGCAGTTAACGTCTTGCCGGTACCGGTCGGTGCCGACACCAGCGTATGTCTTCCCGCAGCGATCTCAGGCCAGGCTTGCTTTTGAACTTCCGTCGGCGTCCCAAGCGTCCCGCGAAACCACTCCTGTGTGTAGATATTAAAAATTTTCAGCGCGTCCTCGGCCATGTTCCCTCACTTGCCGTTTTATCCGGTTGTGCCATCGCCTCGTTGTCAGTAAAAAGAATATCCCAACGACGAGATTTCATCCGTCGATGAGACATTATAGCATATTTTTGCCATATAGGGAACGATCTTTATTGTTCCAGACGGAAAATTTTCAAACGATGTAAAAAAGTTGGTTTCGTAAGGATAAATATTTCTGCTATTGCATTACTCGATTGATAATTTCAATTATAAAATTTCTAATATCCTCAAATTTAAAAAGTTCATTGCATTCAAACTTTTGCCAAACTGAATATATTTTCCATTGACCTTGTTGTTGGGTAAAAGATAATATAGGGTTTTCTTCACTTTCAATTGTATTATAAATGAAACTTACATTATTTTCTTTTACCCATTTTATACTGTATTGAACGAATTCTAAAATAGGAAACAAGGGTTCGGTAAAAAAAGTTTTTCCGTCAATTATTATTACAAATGCTCTTTCGTCTCTAATAATTTCATATAAACTCATTGATTCAAGCTGTATAACGGTTAGTTTCGGCTTAACTTCAGTTTCTACCTGTAAAATCATATCTGCTCCTTAACATCTGTTTAAAATCGAAACTCCTACAAAAAAATATCCCATCGGATTAAACCATATTACCCGATGAGAATTATATCATATTTTCACCATTTTGGAAACGTCCGTGCAAATGAAAAGCGTACAGTTTACAGCTTACAGTGAATAATTATGGTGTCTTTGCTCCGCAAAACGAATTTAAGTTTATAGGTCTTTCACTGTTCGCTATTAACTACTCTCTAAACAGCTTTACTCCCCCTTCATCTCCACGGTCTGCAAATTCTTATCTAAAATCTCAACGCATAACCGGATCGAGTCGCCGATCGCGGCCTCGATGTTGTCCGGTTGAACCCCGAGTGGTTCGCTGCCTTCTGATTTATTAATAAAAAGCTCCGAGCACTGAAGTTCCCCCAGTTTGAGCAGATTCAATCCTCCGCCGACGTTGCGCGCTTTCTGCTGTTTGAGCATCTTCCGGGAGTTCAGGTCGAACATCCACTTCGGAATCGTGACGATCCGCTTGTTCGGGCACCCGAGATACTTGTGCATGATACCGAGCATCTGCTTCCAGGTCATGTTGTACCAGCCGATCGGATAGCAGTTCCCGCCCTCGTTTTTTTCAAGCGCTCCGGCGATGGCCTGCCCCACTTGCTTGACCGTGACCATCGTCGTGCCGCCTTTGGGAAACAGCGTCGACCCCTCCATATCCCGGATCATCTCGACCATAAACAGCCATACGGGTTTGCGGCCCGGCTGGGTCCCGAAGATATAGGGCAGTTCGAGCACGGCGACGTCGAAATTTCCATCGGCGAACGACAGCGCCGCGGCTTCCTGATCCCGGCGGCTTCGGATATAGGAATGCCAATGAGACAGCTGCATTTCGGGATATTTTTTGTCAAAGTGCGAAAAATAGGAGCCCAAAATCACCGCGTGCTTCACTCCGCAGATCTTTGCAAGCGTGAATAAACGATAGACCGGGTCAATGTTGAACTTTTTGTACATGTCGTAAATCGGCGGCGGTCCCTCGACCCGCTCGTCAACACCTGCGGCAAAGACAAACCCTTCGCAGCCGTTCATGAGGTTTTTAATATCCTCATCCGACATCTCAAGGATGTTTCCGTATTGAATTTGCATCTCTGGCGGCAGCACCGCGCCCTGCGGCAGCGGCGGAAGCGCCACCGAGACGACTTCATGCCCGCGCCGGATCAGCTCCGCCGCGCCCTCACTTCCCAAAAGTCCCGTTCCCCCGACCATAAAGACCTTCATGACATGACCCTCCTTTTTGCTTATTTTTACCTAAATGATATGTAAATAATCTCGTGAATAAAGCTTTTAAAAACTTTACCTCCCTTGTTAAAGGGAGGGGAACCGCCGCAGCGGTGGTAGGATTCTCTTGACTTGCCCAAATTGCTGTTTTTTATTGATGAAGCGCTATCCATTTTAATAAATACGGCCGATCATTATTTGCCGATACTTCGAACCATTCGGAACATAAAAAGTATTCATCACCGTTTATTCTCACCGATTTTGCATAATACCGTGTTTGCTTATTCCCATCAGTTGCTTCGACTTTCAGCAACAAAGGAAATTGAATATCGAAAATTTCTTTCGAATATTGCTTCGTCTGCATCTTCTCGACTTCTTCTTTTGTGACCTTTCCTTCCTCTAAAAACCCGCGCAGAACCGTATTTGCAATTTGCCCGATTTTCATTTCTTCAAACCCTCCGATACCGTCATACTCTATAGTATTAAGTTTTTCGGTTGCCCTTGCAGATTCTTGCTTTTCTGTTTTCTGTCTCGGTTTTTTACCTGCAAACATGTTGTACATCTGTAAGCTTCTCATAAATAGTTCGGAAGTATCCTCAACATCGCCCAATACGCTCAACACCGGTTCAAGAATCCTTTCGCTGAAATCCTGATTCGCGATGATACGAATTTCGTAATCCAACCCAAATTCCTTTAAAACAACCGAAATATCATCTTTACAAGTATTAAATTCACTCATAACCGATGGAGTGATTTTAGGTGAAGCAAAAATGATAGTTCCGCAGGAAATATTAAAACATCCATATAAACACATTGCAGCTCTAATAAATTTTTTTATAACCCTCGCCACTGTTTCCCCTTTTGTGGAACCATAGATTAATCCGCTCTCATGAAATGCGACTTCTACGGCATAAACATTTTGTTCTTCATTTTCAAAAGAAACGCCCATTACATCAATCTCGGCTTGGGTCAGCACTTGCTTTAAACCGCTGCTGCCCTTATAAAGATCATATCCGTATTTGTCCATGAAAAAAGCCGAGGAACGCTCCATCAATTTTTCTAATACATCCATATGTCCGAGTGACCATTGTGATGAGACCTTCCAATTGGTCTGTACCATCTGACATCCTTTGATATGTTTCAACCATGACAATACCAACGATTCACCGATCTCGATTTTCATCTTTACGCTCCTTTACTCATCCCCACCCAACCGCTCGACCGCTTCCTCCTCGGTGGCGACAAAGAAGATGTCCTGCCCGTTGTTGCTCTCATAAATAAAATCGCGAAGCGGTTTGCTGGTGTACTTGGAATAATCCCCGATGATCGCCAGTTTCCATTGATAATTGACGAACTTTTGCAAAATTTCGCCTGCAAGACGGGTGCTGAGGATGAAAAAGTCCTCGGCGACGGTTTCTTTGCACACGGCGATGCGGTTGCTGTCGGTCTCATAATGCACCGTCGCCATTAAATCCAGCGCCGACTGCACATCGTATAACAGCTTTTCATCCGCGGTGACCACCGCGATTATTACGCCGTTTTTTTCAATCGCCCGAATCTCCACTTGATTTCACATCGTCTTTCTTTAAAATAGATATTTATAAAGCTGCTTCAATCTGCTTTTTTGATTTCTTATCGAGCAGCTCACCCGACAGCGCATCAAAGATAAACCGCTCTGTCTCCGCTTTTTGAACATTTT
>CAYOAW010000142.1:0-3971 GCA_964402095.1 uncultured Eubacteriales bacterium
TTTGCTTGATGATATTGCTGACGGAGAAGCAACAATTGAGTACCTCTTTGGATTCCTTATGATATTATTCAGTATTGCGATGTCAGTATTACTGATCATTGGATATAATAAGAAAAGTAATATTGAGTTCTTAGAGCAGTTGTAATGATAATTTTAAGTAACTCAGCACATAACTGCAGCTTGCAGTTACGATAATGCGTAAACTGCAAGTCGCAACCATTAGGCAAAATATAAAGAAACAAAAGACTACCACCGATATGGCAAAAATAAATGTAAAAGACACAGATGTTTCGATACTAAAAATAAACGATGCTGATTATATCTCGATTACAGATATTGCGAAGTACAAAACTGATGATACAAGTGCCGTCATTGCAAACTGGATGCGTAATCGGAATACTATTGAATTCTTAGGTATTTGGGAAACATTATATAATCCCAATTTTAAACCCCTCGAATTCGAGGGGTTTAGAAAGGAGGCAGGATTAAACGCATTTACATTGTCGCCGCTCAAATGGGTCACAGCCACAAATGCAATAGGTGTTATTGTGAAATCAGGCCGTTATGGTGGCACATTTGCTCATAAGGATATTGCATTCAAATTTGCCAGTTGGATATCTGTTGAGTTTGAATTATATATAGTAAAGGAGTTTCAACGATTAAAGGATATAGAACAGAAAGATTTAGGTTGGTCTGCAAAACGGGAACTGACAAAAATAAATTATCACATTCATACAAACGCTGTTAAACAAAATCTCATTCCGCCGGAATTAACGACCCAATATATGTCAATAATATATGCAAATGAAGGAGATGTATTAAATGTGGCATTATTTGGTATTACTGCAAAAGAATGGAGAGATAATAATCCAGATCTGAAAGGAAATATTCGTGATTATGCTTCAATAAATGAATTGATATGCCTGTCTAATTTGGAGAATTTAAATGCCGTATTTATTCAGGAAAACATGTCTCAGAGCGAAAGATTGAAAAGGCTTAATAAGATAGCTATCCATCAAATGATTATACTTAATGAAGTTGAAAATCGAAAACTACTTAAATAATATACTTTGCCTAACACGCGTTAAATCCCATTAAAACGGGAATTTACCGCCAACCCTTAGGGCTTATGCTAAAAAAACAGTAATATTCGTTGGGGAAATTATGGAAAACATGTCCTTTAAATCTGTAAGAAATAGAAACTACATGAAAAAATCAATAGTTTTTTTTGCAAGTATTATATTCATGTGTAGTTGGACAAGTTTAAAAGCTCAAAAACACGAAATTGAGCCTTGGAAATACAATATTAACATTGAGTTAAATGATTCGACTCTTTTGGTCAATCTCAGCATCAAAGGTGTAAGATCTGATAATGAAAATAAAGACTTTTTATTATTTAATCGCTATATCAAAATCAAAGAAGCATTACTTGATGAAGTACCCTTAAAATACACACGTAGCAATGACACGTTATATATTGATTTGTCTCAAAAAAAAGAAATGACACTTTTTATGAAGTATGAAATCCCGTGCTCAATGACTAAGTCTTCACAGGTTGTCTCGGCTTATAGTGATAGTATTTATACCTACCCGGTACAGTTCGATACAAGTCAATTTTTTTTCGAGCGGTTTAACAAATGGTATCCAGTATTGTATGACAATTTTTCTGATTATAAAGTATTCATTACTGTTCCAAAAACACATAAGGTATTTGCTTATTATCCTGAAAAAGAATGCAAAAAAACTGACGAAAAATTTATTTATTCATATGTTTGTTTCGATGAAGACTTCCCATTTTTAATAACACAATCCAACATTTTTCAACCCAAAAAAACAATCCAACGTAATAAAACATATTTTGAGTTTAATTTTTTACCACGAAGCAGACGGCTTTTATCCGTTGTGGATAAAAGACCAGTTTACATAAGCGATCCACAACAAATAGATTCATTAAAAAATGTGATAATAAATCATTCAATTGACGCATTAGATTGGTATAATACTAATTTGTGGCAGCAACAAATAGATACACTTCGTTTTGTTGAAACAGGAATTTTGGGATTGGGGGTCTGTCTGAAAAGTTTTATATTAATTGACAGAAGCTTGATGAATATGGAAGTATTAGATCATTATGCATTTTCACACGAAATAGGACACCTTTGGATAGGCGAACATACAGAATATTTAGCAAAAGGGAAGTTTTTTATAGGAGAATCTATTAACGAGTATATCAATCTTTTATATTACGAAAGCTGGGCAGGAGAGAGTGCATTTGAGAATGCGATACGTGATAAAATTAATATGAGATACAGTGACAAACCCTTTTTTACGGTTACTTTTGAGCAAGTGTTAAGTCAAAGAAACGGAAATTTACAATATGAATTGATTTACAGTAAAGGAGTTGTTTTTGTTCATGAATTTAGAAAAATGATTGGTAAGGAAAAACTTCTTAAGATTATTCGTGAAACATATTTTGTTCCTAACCATTTTGTTACTCTCAGGGATTTTGAAAATAGCATTAAAGCAAATGGTTGTTGGAATGAGTATTTGAAATTATACGAAATGAAATTGTAATGAAAAAGCCGTGATAAATGTATATTGAAATTAAGAAAAAAAATGAACGTTTTAAATTGGCTAAAAAGCACGAAGCCAGAACAAAGCCGTGCTTTCGGCGGGGTTGAACTGGAAATTAAAACGACAAACAATAATTAGCATCGTGGTAAGCGACAAGAAAGTTGGTTTTAATCCCCGCCGAAAAGCAAGCCTCGGGCGTTAGCCGCAAGCAAACAAGCGACTGTGCGATGGAGAATGAAATAGAAAATTGAATTAAAACATAAAAATAAAAGAAGGAATTTCCATGCAGAAAAAGTCTTTAGTGGTAATTGACATTCAAAATGACATTACCAAAAACTACAAAGAAATCATTGACAATGTTAATCGGGCAATAGATTGGGCAGTGGAAAATGAAATTCATGTCGTTTACATAAGGCATTATAACTTATCTGACGGCACAAGGACTTTCAAACCTAATACTCGTGGGTCTGAATTAGTTTCGGACATGAAATTGGTTTCCAAAAACATTTTTGAAAAATCCAAAGGCAACGCATTGACCAGCGAAGATTTTGCTGACTTTATCAAGAAAAATGAAATAAGCGAATTTTACATTACAGGAGCAGACGCCATTGCCTGCGTGAAATCAACCGTATTTAATATGTGCAAGGAAAACTACAAAGTTACAGTCTTATCAGATTGTATTACGAGTTATGATAAAAGGAAAATTGACGAAATGCTGAATTATTACGAAAAAAATGGCAGTAAAATAATTAATTTGAATGGCTTGTTAGATTCGAAATAGAAATGCCAGCGTCTAAAAAACGGTATAGCCAATAAGGGTTTACCTTCGGTGAGTTCCCTGCGGTCGGTACAGTGGTATGCGAAGGTTTGCAGTCCGCTTCAACTTTTCATGTAACTTGATAAGACATCGCCCGCAATCCCTTACTGGCCATATTGTCTACCTTACTGGATATATGAAACAGTTGCCAATTTACCATTGATTTGAAATAAATAGCGAAAATAAGATTACTTCTAGCTAAACAAAACGGTTTCAAAACAATGATACTTTGTAATAATCTAATTGTTATTTAGATGAATATTCCAATTAGTCTGTAGGGGTAAACTGCAACTCAGTTGTCTTATATGTATATAATATAGTACTAATCGTTTATTCAAACCTAAATCCTATTTTATGAAAACATCAATCGTCTTTCTGCATTTGCTAATTATCATTTCTATTAATTTTTTAACTGTAAATGTATCTTCACAGCCTATTTGTAGGGGTCATGGCAATAATGACCTCTACTTTAGTGGTGAAACAAACTATTATGACTTCTCTGTTTTTAGGAGCACCGACAATGGTACCACTTCTTCAATTGTTAATACTGCTAATTGGCTTTCAGATACACTTATAACGG
>CAYOAW010000143.1:0-1506 GCA_964402095.1 uncultured Eubacteriales bacterium
CTTGCCTTTCATTTTAAAATATCATACAATCAATGGTAATATGAAAATCGGAGGATAAAATGGGTATAAAAAGCGCAATCAGACACCTATACGCGCCCGAATACCTGATCAAATCCGATAAATGGGTCGGAGAAATATATTCGGCAAGCGAAGTTTACAAAACATTATCCAAAGTTGCTTGGCCGGCTATGGCCGAAGCGGTTCTTATCGGGATGATGTCGTTTGTGGATACAATCATGGTTTCGTCTGTCGGGCCGTTTGCCATTGCGGCGACCGGGCTTACAAATCAGCCGCGGCTCCTATTTTTTTCAATATTCTTTGCGCTTAATGTCGGTGTAACAGCGGTTGTCAGCCGAAGAAAGGGCGAGAACAACAAAGAAGGTGCAAACAATTGCCTCGCGCAGGCAGTGATGCTTTGTGTTATTCTTGGGGTTGTCCTTTGCGTTTCAGCGCTGGCAACGGCGAGGCCGATGATGTGGTTCGCCGGTGCCCAGCCGGATACAATTGAACCCGCTGTGGTTTATTTCAGAATAACCATGGTCGGGACAATGTTCACATCGCTGGGAATGGTTATTAACGCAGCACAAAGAGGTACAGGCAACACCAAAATATCCATGCGCACCAATTTGACGGCTAACATTGTTAATGTTATTTTTAACTATCTTCTTATTAATGGCATCGGATTTTTCCCCCGGCTTGAGGTGAAAGGTGCCGCGATCGCGACGCTGATGGGCAATATTGTAAGCTGCTTAATGTCCATTTATTCGGTTTCGAAACCGAGCGGGTTTTTGCATATAAAGGTTAAGAACTGTTTCCGCTTCGATCCCGAGAATTTGCGGATTTTAATAAAAATCAGCAGCTCTGCAGCGGTTGAACAGCTTTTTGTAAGGATAGGATTTTTTGCGTATGCAAAAATTGTTGCGACACTCGGCACTACAGCACTCGCAACCCACCAAATTTGCATGAGCATCATCAATATTTCTTTCTGTGTAGGTGACGGTCTTGGCATTGCCTCGGCATCGCTTGTCGGGCAAAATCTCGGTCGAAAGCGCCCGGATATGGCAGGGGTATATGGAAAAGCGGCTCAGCGAGTTGGACTTTTAATTTCCGTCGGTCTGGTTATGTTGTTTTCGACGGGCGGAGGACTGTTAATGGGGTTATTCACGCATGATTCGGTTATAATTGAGGCCGGAACAAAACTGTTGCTTATTGTCGCGCTGACATCGCCCGCGCAGATTTCACAGGTTATTTTCTCCGGCAGTCTGCGGGGCGCAGGTGATACAAAGTTTGTGGCATACTCCTCATTAATCAGCATCGGAATTATCCGTCCTATCATCACTTATATTCTTTGTTTCCCTTTGGGTTTGGGATTGATAGGCGCCTGGTTCAGCTTGTTTGTTGACCAATATCTAAGGCTGCTATTCACCGGATTGCGTTTTTCAAAGGGCAAGTGGACAAAAATAAAAATATGAAACACAGAGGTCAGTGTATGGACATCATTTTTTC
>CAYOAW010000143.1:1606-3963 GCA_964402095.1 uncultured Eubacteriales bacterium
CGTTACAGTGGGCAGAGGATGGCGCTTTCTCGGTACAAACAAAGAGAAAATCACAAACGGACTGAGCAACAAAGGCACCGCTTTAATTGCCGCTTTAAAAATAGAATATTACGACGGTACGGAAGAACTGATCATTACCGATAAATACTGGGGCGTTGCCGAAAGCAAAATCCGTTACAGCAATATTTATAACGGTGATATTTATGACGCAACCTATATCCCTGGTAAACCTGTGCCTGCAACCGAGATTAAACACGATTATTCCGTATTAATCCCTCAGCAGGGTGAAAAAATTGCCGAAACTGAAAGGCTTGCGGCAAAGGAACTGATTATAACGCCGAAGGGCGAAACGGTGATTGATTTCGGGCAGAATATTACGGGTTATGCCGAGTTTAAGATTTGCGGCAAAAAGGGCGATAAGGCGGTTATTTTTCACGCGGAAGTTTTGGATAAAGACGGTAACTTTTACAATGAGAATCTGCGCAGCGCCAGGGAGGAAATCCGGTTTATCTGTGACGGTGAACCGCATATATATAAACCTGTTCTTTCATTTCAAGGTTTTCGGTATATTAAGCTTGAAAATTGGCCCGATGAGGTCAGCCTTTCGGATTTTACCGCTATCGTTGTCCATTCCGATATGAAACGCACAGGATATTTTGAGTGTTCCGACAAAATGGTAAATAAGCTTTTTGAAAATATCGTATGGGGCCAGCGCGGGAATTTCCTCGATGTGCCGACAGACTGCCCGCAGCGCGACGAGCGTTTGGGCTGGACAGGGGACGCTCAGGTTTTCGTGCGTACGGCTTCGATGAATTATAACGTTGAGAGGTTTTTTACCAAATGGCTTGCCGATTTGGCGGCGGAGCAGGCAAAGGACGGCAGTGTGCCCCATGTTATTCCGGACGTTCTTTTCGGGCACGGCGGTTCGGCGGCGTGGTCGGATGCTTCAACGGTATGTCCCTGGCAGATTTATCTGACCTACGGCAATAAAGAAATACTTGAGCGGCAGTTTGAATCAATGAAAAAATGGATTTCTTACATGCGCAAAAATTCAACAAAATATATTTGGAATAAAGGCAGCCATTTCGGAGACTGGCTTTGCCTGGATAAAGACATCGGCAATGAACCGACTGAGAAGAAACTGATCGCAACAGCTTATTTCGCTTATTCCACTTCGCTTTTGCTGAAAGCGGGCAAAGTGCTTGGGAAAGATATGAGCGGTTATGAGTCGCTGTACAACAAAATCAAGGCGGCATTTTGCAGGCATTACATCAAAGAAGGGAAGGTAGCCGAAAATACGCAAACAGCCTGTGCTTTGACGCTGTACTTTGACCTGTATGAGGACAAAGCCGCCATTGCCGCCCAGCTTGAAGGGCTTGTTAAAAAATACGGACATCTTACAACCGGATTTGTGGGCACACCGTATCTGCTGCATGCCTTATCGGCTAACGGTTATGCAGAATCAGCGTATGATTTGCTGCTGCGCAAAGAATATCCGTCATGGATGTATCCAATCGGGTTGGGCGCTACTACTATGTGGGAGCGCTGGAACGGTATTTGGCCGGACGGCAATATGGGCGACAAGGGGATGAACTCCTTTAACCACTATGCTTATGGCGCCGTCGGCGACTGGCTTTACGGGGCGATGGCGGGTATTAATACGGATGAGAACGCGCCGGGATTTAAACACATTATATTCAAGCCGGTTTTAGATAGCCGTATTGACTTTGTCAAAGCATCGGTTGAAAGCCGCTACGGTGAAGTAAAGGCAGCCTGGCGCAGAGAAAACGGAAAAGTTTATTATGCATTTACCGTGCCGAAGGGCTGCACGGCGACGGCATTTGTTGACGGTAAGACCACGGAACTTTGGGATGGCGAACACAATTTGTGAGACAGCAGGGGCGAATTCCGTATTCGCTTAGTTAACGGTATAAATAAATTTTTGGGGGTATAATAATGGTCATTGATAGAATTGAAAATCTTGAGTTGTATTATCCGCTGCTGGAATGTCTGCCGCAGGTGCGGCAGTTCCTCGCTGATTTTGAGAAGGACGCAAAGCCAGACGGCAGGTATGAGCTTGATGGTGAGCGGCTGTTTGCTTCGGTGCAGCAATATGAGACAAAACCGGCGGAAGGCAAGCTGGCAGAGGCGCACAGGAAATATATTGACCTGCAAGTTGTCATCAACGGCAGAGAAATCATCGGTTGGGCACCGCTGTCCGAACTTAAACAGGAGACCGAGGAATTTTCAAAGGGCGGTGATATTGCCTTTTACAGCGGAAAGATTCAAATTCAGGCAACGCTTAATCCCGGTTATTTTGCTTTGCTTTTCCCGGAGGATGCGCATATGCCTTGCAC
>CAYOAW010000144.1:0-3714 GCA_964402095.1 uncultured Eubacteriales bacterium
TTCAACTTAACCGGCAGAGGCGCATAACCTCTGCTTCTGCGGATTAGCTGCGGTTTTCCTAAAATTATTCTTGCTACCGAATCATCCATCGGGGTAACAATTCTGCGCAGGCTGTAAAGCACACCGGAAAGATAGGGTGAAACCAGTCCCAGCATATCGTCATCATTTATTATAATAGGTTCAGAAGTCAAATTGCCGCTTGTCATAACAAGCGGGCCACAAGCATCTGTTAACAGTTGATGCAAAGGTGTGTAAGGCAAAAATGAACCTGTAAAACGGCTCTCACCGCATACTCCAAAATAAAAATTATCACTTTTTTTATTCAGCAGAACGATCGGACGAGCCGCGGATAGAAGCAAGCTTTCTTCCTGACTGTTTACAAAGCAATATTCTTTGACTTTTTCAAGATCAGGGAACATAACAGCAAACGGCTTTTTGTCCCTTCGCTTAAGCAGGCGTAATTTTTCAATTGCTTCCGGGCAATCAGGCAAACAAACGAACTGATATCCTCCGATACCTTTAACCGCAAGAATTTTTCCGAAACGCAGAAGTTCAATTGCTTTTTGAAGTGCTTCTTCTTTTTCACAAACAAACTCGGAAGTTCTGAGAATCAGCTGAGGCCCGCAGTCTTTGCACGAAATTGTTTGAGCATGGCATCTGATATTATTTCCGTCCAAATATTCGTCCCTGCATTTTGAGCACATTTCGAAGTCGTTCAATACAGTGTTTTCACGATCATACGGCAATGAATTTATGATTGTGTACCTTGGCCCGCAAACGGCACAGCTAATAAACGGATAGCGGTATCTCCTGTTTTCGGGATCATTCAGTTCTTTTTTGCATTCCTCGCACATTGGCAAGTCGGGAGGAATCATTGGTATTTGCGGCGAAACCGATTCGCTCGGTATAATTTTAAATCCGTCATAAATACAATCATCTGCGGTTGTTTTTAATATTTTTGTTACACATGCGCCGCAAGGCTGATTCGTTTCAAGGAAATTCATAAACTTACTTATTTCCTCTTTTTCGCCGTTCGCCGTAATTTGCACGATACCTCCGGCATTCATAACAGTACCGGAGATATTCATTTCTCTTGCATGCCTTGCTACAAAAGGCCGGTAACCGACCCCCTGAACAACACCCGTAACGACTATCAAGACTGTCATAATACTTAAAAACTCACTTCAAATCCAGTTACATTATCAACCTTTAAGCTGATTTATATTACTTCTATTTTCATTCAATGTCAATTTATTTATATCAATCTTAAATCATATCATCGTTTTTTATTTCCTATTGGTAACAATATACGCAATTAATTTTCATTTTTAATTTTGTAAATAATAAACAAAATTTACATCCTAAATATGTTGACATTGCCAAAATTTTGTTTTAAGATACATTACATATTTTATGGCATGAAATATGTATTCCGATTGTAAAATGTTTTGTTTAATCATATCTCATCCATTTTTAGGAGAGCAATAATGAGCAGTAGTATTAAGAGCAAAATTAAACGTTTTTTTATTGGCAAACCATTAAACAACGAAGCTATCCATAAAGAAAAGTTCAGTGTTATATGGGGGTTGCCTATCCTCGCAAGTGATGCAATATCATCGGTTGCTTATGCAGGGCAGGAAATGTTACTTGTTCTATTACCTTTAGTATACGGCGCAGCATATGGCAAGCTTACTATCCTTTCGGGCGCAATTATCTGTTTACTGGCAATATTAGTATTTTCGTACAGACAAACTATTCAGAGCTATCCCGGCGGGGGTGGCTCTTATATAGTTTCAAAGGACAACTTGGGGGTTTGGCCAGGATTAATTGCGGGGGCAGCTTTGGCGGTTGATTATATCCTAACCGTGGCAGTTTCAATATCTTCCGGTGTGGAACAAATATCATCGGCGTTCACCTTTCTTAAACCATTTTCCGTCCCGATATCCGTTTTATTAATTATTCTGCTTATGGTCGGTAATTTAAGAGGGATCAGGGAATCATCAAAAATTTTCGGTCTTCCAACATATGCCTTTATTTTTGCATTAGGATCGATGATAGTTGTTGGATTTTACAAAATAGCCACAGGATTTCATCCTGTACCAGCTGATTTTAAACAGCCGGCACAGTCAGTAACTCTATTTCTTATGCTTAGAGCCTTTTCAAGCGGGTGTACAGCCTTAACAGGTGTTGAAGCTGTCAGCAACGCTGTTCCGAATTTCAAACCGCCATCATCAAAAAATGCAAATAAAGTGCTTATATTATTAGGTATAATAATACTGTTTTTGTTTGGCGGAACATCCCTTTTGGCAAACAAGTTTCAAGTTATTCCGGGTGAAAGATCCATGTTGGTACTAATGGCCGAGCAAATATTCGGAAGTAACACCATTATGTATTATTTCCTGACCGTCACAGCTTTTCTTATTTTAATATTTGCGGCTAATACTGCTTTTGCCGATTTTCCGATGTTGATTTCAATTGTATCAAAGGATGGATATGCACCCCGCCAACTGAGCTTGCGCGGTGACAAGCTTGCATATGACAATGGAATAATTGCTTTATCGGTTGTTGCTTCCATCCTGGTAATTATTTTTAAAGCAGAAGTTACTTTGTTGATAAGTTTATATGCTGTTGGTGTTTTTATCTCTTTTACACTTTCACAAAGCGGGATGTTTGTGCGCTGGCGAAAAAACAGAGGCAAGTATTGGCATTTAAAAGCTTTTATTAACGGTTTTGGCGCTCTGGTAACATTAATAACAGCAATAATTATCGGAAGTGAAAAATTTAAAGACGGAGCATATATTGTAATATTTTTAATTCCGGTACTGGTCTTTTTGATGCATAAAACAAAAAAGCATTATGAATCAGTAAAAAATCAACTGCATATGGAAGAAGAAGAATACAATATTTTTAATACCGGAAAGGCTGCTTATAATAACCATATTATCGTCCCTATTGAAAGCGTTAACAGAACCAGTATGCGGGCTCTAAGATACGCGCTTACTATTGCAGATCAAACGAAAATTACAGCCTTTACAATTGCTATAAATAATGAAATTGCTGACCATGTTCAGGAAAGATATCAAAAATTCAAAATCGATATACCTTTAAAAATTGTTCATTCACCTTATCGAAAAATTGTCGAACCATTGCTCGATTTTATTAAGTCCGAAGAATTCGGGCTAAAAAAAGGAGAAATTGTAACAGTTATACTTCCAAAGTTTATGGTTAATAAAAGATGGCATAATCTTATGCACAATCATACAACAAGGCATATTGAAAAAGAACTGTTAAAGCACAGGCATATCGTCGTTTCGGTAATCCCTTATCAATTGACAAGCGATCAATAACATTTATTTATCCAACAAAAAAAGAAGCCGGCTCCGCTGCCCATGCGGTACCGGCTTTTTACATTCACTTAAATAAGTTCATCAATAACCGCCTTTAGAATGTTGCATAACTCATCAACGGTTCCCTGTATCACTGCTGTTATGGGGTGATCAAAATCAATATTTTGATATTGAATGCCGAGAAGAGTGACAGAAGCACCTGTTTCTTTTTCAAGATAATCTATCATAATTTTCAACGGAAGCATGTGAGAACAATAAGAAGGCCCGCCAATATTGCAGGGATTTATTTCGGCAATACTCCCGGGCTCAAGCCCCAAATCGGCCGCATCAATAATCAAAAGATGCGTCGGTGAAAATTTTTTTATTT
>CAYOAW010000145.1:0-3655 GCA_964402095.1 uncultured Eubacteriales bacterium
TTGAGGAAAATTTTTGGAAAAATTTTTAGGGTGTCCCTGAGTCAAAGTCAGGAGTCGGTTCTCAGATTTGGTTTAATGAAGATTTGCAGACAACTCAAAAGCCTGACGGTTCTGTCATGGCTCAGTGGCCGCCGAGCGTGGCTTCGGCCTCCACGACCCTTTTTACCTGTGATACCAATGTTTCCAGCTGTATCGATTATTTATATCAATGGGACGCAGCTTTAAATGGCACTACCGGTTTTACCGGAGCCTCAAGCACTCCGGTTATTCAAGGAATTTGCCCGGCCGGCTGGCATATTCCCTCCGATCCCGAGATTAATGCCCTCAAAACCGCCGTCGGCAGCTGTTATAATAGCACCAATAATGCTTTTAATGCCTATTGTTTGGATAATAGTTTTAATTTTTATATCAAGTCGCCGCTTTCCGGTTGGCGTAAAGGTACAGATGGAATCTATTACAACAGCGGCGGAGTTGTCTTTTTACGCTCCGCGACTTATGATACAAATGATGGCGGTAAATTTCATGCTCACGCCATGACAGTAACTCCTGACGGCAGTTCAGTTCAATATGGTAATTATAGCAAGAGCGATGGCCTTAGCGTACGGTGTGTGAAAGACTAACAACCGTAAATTCAATTCTCTATAAAAATGAAAAAGGACATTCAGCGTGAACGTCCTTTTTTAAAGCCAATCTTTTAAGGCTAATCTTTTATCAGTCTTATTGAATGACCATAATATTTATAACCAGAAGCGGTTAACCATAAACCGCCATTGTTTCCCAATATATATATATTCGAAACAGAATTATCCGGAAATTCATGGTTTGTCCAAAAACAAGTATATTCATGAATACCACCGAATTCTCCTTTTTCCTGAGGAGTGGGATCGGCCATGGTCTGTGATCGAAATCCCGCCGGCAGCGCCGTAAAACCGGTGGCATTGGTTCCATAAGCGTTAACCGGATACCAGTGTTCTAATCCGGCTTCTTTCAGCTGACCGCCAACTCCGCTACCGCCAAGAAAATTGGACAGTTGAATCCACTCTTCCCAGCTCGGCACATGCCAACCTGGAGGGCAAATACCTCTGGGGTCAACAACAGTGTACCAATTATATAAAGGTCCGTAGATCTCATAATTGGCCTGGTTGTTATCATAGTAGCACAGGGCGCCAGCAACTTGCTCGCCCCAGGAAATTGGGTCAGTAACATTGGGGATTAAGTCCCCGTTGTTATAACTCAACGTTTTCCAGTTAGCAGTCAGCCAGTATTGACCACCGATTTTACAAGCATGGAATTTATTTCCATCCTGATCAATCAGCGCCAAACTGATGGAAACCGTATCTTCGGTGTAAACGACACCGATAGCGTTTTCCGTTTTGACACGGAAATGATATTCCAGAGCCCTTCCACATGGAATCTCAAATGAGATTTCTTGTTTGGAGCCTATACCTGAAACAGTTTGAAATCCGCCGTAGCTGACGGTCTCTCCCCATTCTACAGTTACCGACGATACAATAAGATTTGGGTTTATCGTCGCCCGGACGATAAACTTATCCAAATTGTCGTTATCGATACGGATATCGGTTATGGTCGGAATGTTTCCAAGGGTGCGGAGACTGCAATCTCTGCCCTGAACAGTTTGCCCGTTTGTTTTCACAAACAAACAAAAGTGATAAGTTTTGTGCCAATCTAGACCATCAATAGCGGCTTGCACCGGGGTAGAGCTTTTCAGCCGTCCTATGGTTTGCTCAGGGGTCTTATCCCCGTAGGAATTGGTTTCACCCCATTCAAACCAATAGGTGGTCTCAACTCCGCTAACAATCGGGTCGATAGTGCCATTTAACATGGCTTGATGCAGCCCAACGTTGGAAGCGGCGCCGGTGTTAACCCACTGCGGCTTGGTTTCAAATGGAGAAGCTTCCGAATAACGGATTTCTCCGTTATCGTTGGCATATATTTTTACATAATACTTCTGCCCGGGCAGAAGATTATGTATCGTGGCAGTAATTTTGCCGTCTGCCGACGGTTTTACTGCCAGATGATCGGAATTTGTCGTCGGGGAACCAATGGTGTCCCAACAAATCCCTGCCTCGGTAGCGGTGGCCGGAACAACTCCGTTGATAATTACGGAGTCCGGATAGGTTGCTACTATTTCTCCGGAAATTTCACCGGAAGCAACCGGGGAAGAACCGTCTTTATCGCAGGCGGAAAACAGTACAGCCAAAATTGCTAAGTAGTATAATTTTTTCATGAAGCTTTTTGTTTTTAATATTTGCGTTCATTAAACCCTCAAGGTTTTGAAAACCTTGAGGGTTTAGTTATTTTTTTTAGTAACAAACAAAAATAAATAAAAAAGAAGAATACCTTTTACACTTTTCAAAAAATATTTTCTAAAACTATAAAAATAAACGCTTTTTTCTGAAAAAGCCAATGCCGGTTTTGTTTTTCATGCAAAAGCCCTATTGCCGGAAAAGGTTGCGGCTATGCCGGATGAGGCTGCAGGATGCCGGGAAGCGTTGCGGTTATACCGGATGAAGTTGCAAGAATGCCGGAAAACGTTACGGCTATACCGGATGAGGTTGCAAGGATACCGGAAAACGTTGCGGCTATACCGGATGAGGTTGCAAGGATGCCGGAAAGCGTTGCGGCTATGCCGGATGAAGTTGCATGGATGCCGGAAAGCGTTGCGGCTATGCCGGATAAGGTTATAAGGACGCCGGAAAGTATTGCGGCTATACCGGATGAGGTTACAGGGATGCCGGAAAGCGTTGCGGCTATACAGGATGAGGTTGCAGGGATGCCGGAAGGCGTTGCGGCTATGCCGGATAAGGGTGCCTGTTTATCAAACCCTCAAGGTTTTGAAAACCTTGAGGGTTTTGTATGAAATCTAAATCTTCCAAAGTCCGCCCCGAGTACTCGGGGGGAAGAGTTAAAATTGTAATTTTTAAAAAACTCTTCCAGGTGCTTCGCACGCTGAAAGGTTTAAAATAATGTGATTCTAATTTTTTCTACTGATATTTGTTTTTTTAATAATTTTGATGAAAATTAGAAATATGTCCGATTTTTTTTACCAATGCGTCAATTGCGGAAAAGAATATCCTGCCGACGGTATCCAATATCTTTGTCCATCTTGCGAAAGCGGCAATACTCCGGATGCTCCGCCCAAAGGAGTGCTGAAAACGGTTTACGATTACAATAAACTCCGCAAAGACGTTGCGCCGGGTGAGCTTTTTAAAAACTTATCTCAAAATGCTTTCCTCGATTTACTGCCGGTAAATTCGATAGAAAGCTTCGGCCCGCTGAAAGTTGGAAATACTCCGGCCTACCATTGGCAGCAAAAGAGCAGAAACGGTACGCATCAGCTTATTCTGAAGGACGATTCGCATAATCCTACATTTTCGTTTAAGGACAGGGCATCGGCATTGGTTTCGGCTTTTGCCAAAGAAAATCATATCCATACCATTGTTGCTGCCTCCACCGGTAATGCCGGCTCTTCGCTGGCGGGTATCTGTGCTTCGCAGGGGCAAAAAGCGGTGATTTTTGTTCCGGCAACGGCGCCCAAAGCAAAGTTATTGCAGATAATGTTGTACGGTGCAACCATCGTCCCGGTGGACGGAAATTATGATGCAGCTTTCGATTTCAGTCTGCAAGCCACAAA
>CAYOAW010000146.1:0-3594 GCA_964402095.1 uncultured Eubacteriales bacterium
AGGCATTGTTGCGCTCGCGGCTCTTGCCGGTTCCTACGGCTGGGGTATGCGCGGTACTAAAATCGGCGGGGAAAAAGGCGCGATGCTGCCCGGCGCGTTTTTAGGGCTGATCTTTGCCTGGTTTTCGGGTTCTGAAATCATCAGGGATAACTTCTGGCTCATAACGGCGGCCGGCGCGCTTGGCATGTTCTTTGGCGGGACGGAAACTTACGGGCAAACCTTAGGTTTTATTGTGAATAAAAAACCCTGTGCCAATTACTCTAAAGGTCTCGTCGGAGTTCTCCTTAAAGGCGCCTTATGGTTTGGCATCTTCGCTGCGTTTATCGGAATCAGCTTTACCGCAATGACGGGAGCCTATTATAAATGGACTGATTTCGCTGTTTTTTTTGCCGTTCTCGCTCCTTTAAGGTTGCTGGGTATTTGGCTTTTTAACAAGCCGCTGAAGCCTGCTGAAAATAAGTTCCCGAAATTCTATTTTTCTGTGGACAGGCAGGAAGAATGGGGAGGCCTCCTCCTGATGCTTCTCGCGCTGATGGTTATGATGGCAATCCGGAAAGATATCTATTCGATGATGTTCTGCTTTGCCGGTATGATAAGCGGGGCTGCCGGGTGGGCGCTTGGCATCAATCTTTTTTATTTGGCCGCTTTTCCGCTTAAAAACGGCAGATATTTTTACGGCCCGCTGCAAAAAAAGGGATATGTTGGCGGTTGGAAAATTATGGAGTTTACCCTTGGCGCCGTCGGCGGCATTGGAACATCTTTGTATTTCTGCCTTAATTTTTCAAAGCTGCGGGAAATCACCGGTATCATCGATGCAAACGGCGCTGTGTGGAATCCTCTCGGTAAAATTCAGGAGCCCGCTTCATGGATTGCGCTTGGTCTGCTGCTGATGACCGGATTCCAGTATTTCTTCTACAGCAAGGCGAAAAAGAATAAGCCCGGTCACAAAAAAGCAGAACGGGCCGGCAAGGTTTTTGAACTGCTCGAACAGCCGTTTTATTCATTTTTACCGCTGTTTCTGGTGCTGTGCGGCGGCATAAATATGGCGCAGCTTATTTCGTTCTTCGTTTTATTTTGGGTGATTGCCGATAAAGATTTCTTCGATCGGTTTGCAGGGACTAAAACACGCTGGTTTTGGTTTGCGGTTTTATTCGGCTGCTGTGCCGCGGCGCTGGCGGGGGAGATATTGCTGAAAAACAGCTACGGGCCCTGGCAGACATGGCTGATGTACTGCGTCAGTTATGAGCTTTTTGAATTGTTCTGGCTTGCCCATCTCAATACGGAACAAAACAGAAAAGATAACCGGAAAATTACTGCGGTCCGTTTGCGGCGGCTCAGCGAACCGATGGTTCACGGCTATTTTATCCTTCAGATTATTGCAATGATTATTGCGGGCAGTTTCATATTCAGGTGAACCGAATTTTCCGCAGCAGCGGTTTAACGGAAAATAAGTGTTTACTTTCACGGTGTAATGTGTTAAAATAACATCGTCTAAATAAAGGAGGAGTTGCATTGAATAGTAAGTTAAGGAATGAAAATGCCGATTTCCTGTTTAAGGCTATTTTGGAATTGGAAAATATTGACGAATGCTATGCCTTTTTTGAGGATTTATGTACCGTTACGGAAATCAGGTCCCTTTCTCAGCGCATTGTGGTTGCTAAAATGCTTAGTGAAAAGCAGGTTTACAGTGAAATTGTCCGCAAAACAGGGGCCAGTACCGCTACCATCAGCAGGGTAAACCGTTCACTCACCAACGGCTGTGACAGTTATGAAAAGATTTTCGCGAGGATGGACGAGGAATGAGCGGCTACCGCTGTTTCGCAAATTATTATGACAGACTGACGGATAATGTCGAATATAAAAAGCGTGCAGATTATTTCCGCACGCTTCTTTCTGCGTTTGGCATCAGCGGCGGAATTTTGGTTGACCTTGCCTGCGGAACCGGCAGCCTGCTGTTTGAAATGGCAGCTTTCGGTTATGAGGCGATCGGCATTGATTCAAGCCCGGAGATGCTCAGCATTGCCCAAAGCAAAATGCCGGAAGAAGGGAAGAAACCGTTGCTCCTTTGCCAGGATATGCGGACCCTTGACCTTTACGGAACCGTTGACGCTGTCATCTGTTCGCTGGACAGCATCAACCATCTGACAAAGCCCGAGGATGTAAAAGAGACTTTTAAAAGGGTTTCGCTGTTTTTAAATCCCGGCGGAATATTTATTTTTGATGTCAACACCATTTACAAGCATGAAAAAGTCCTTGCGGACAATGCGTTTGTTTTTGATTTTGATGACCTTTACTGCGTTTGGCAGAACAGGACGGATACAACAACAGGCATTGTTGATATAACGCTTGATTTTTTTGAGGAAGACAACGGCGCTTATTACCGCAGTACGGAAAACTTTGCGGAGCGCGCCTACAGCTTTGACGACCTTGGCGCATGGCTGAAGGAAGCGGGCTTGGAAGTCAAAAGCATTTATGAAGAATTAAAACAGACCCCGCCGGCGGAAACTGCCCAAAGAGCGGTTTTTGTCGCGGGAAAGGCAAGGTAAATATATGGGAAAATTGGTTCGATGTATATCAATTGACGGCACATTGACCATTATGGCGGCAGATACCACCGATATGGTCAGTGAAGCGCATCTTATTCACTCGACATCCGCGGTAACATCCGCCGCTTTGGGCCGGCTGCTGACAGCAGCAAGCTTTATGGGAGCGGTACTGAAAGGCAAGGACGACAGCGTCACCCTGCGTATCAACGGCGGCGGCCCGGCAGGTTCGGTTATCGCCGTAGCGGACAGCCGGGGCAATGCCCGCGGTTACCTGGCAAATCCGTCGGTTGAGCTTCCGCTGAATAAGCACGGTAAACTTGATGTCGGCGGCGCCGTCGGCAAAGACGGCACCCTGACCGTTATGAAGGATTTGGGGCTGAAAGAGCCTTATATAGGCCAGGTCCCGATTGCCACCGGTGAAATTGCCGAGGACATAACAAGCTACTTCGCTGTCAGTGAGCAAATCCCGACAGTATGCGCCCTGGGTGTCCTTGTCAATAAAGATTCAAGCATAAATACCGCCGGAGGGTTCATCATTCAGCTCCTGCCGACCGCTTTGGACGATACAATTGACGCTGTGGAAAAGTGTATTAAAAATGTTGAGCCTGTTACGACTATGCTTCAAAACGGTTTATCGCCGGAGGAGATATGCAGAAAGGTTCTGCCGGGCTTTGAATTGGAAGTGCTGGATACCGCCGAGCCTGTTTATATCTGCAACTGTTCGCTTGAAAGGACAATAAAAGCCTTGATAAGCCTTGGCACAGATGAACTGAATGACATGGCGCAGCAGGCTGTGACGGAAGTCTGCTGCCATTTTTGCCCTAAAAAATATTTGTTTACCGGCGATGACATAAAAAAGATTATCGCTCAGGCAAAATAATATCTTTGAAAAATATCCGTAAAATATCGCAAAAAGTTTGGCATTTTGTGTTGACAAGGCGCTTCATTTATAGTATATTATACACCGTCGCCGCTGACAGCGGCGGTTGGTTCGGGAGCATAGCTCAGCTGGTAGAGCACTTGCCTTACAAGCAAGGGGTCACAGGTT
>CAYOAW010000147.1:0-1703 GCA_964402095.1 uncultured Eubacteriales bacterium
AACTTTTCAAAATACTCTTTTATAAATTCAAACAACTTATCAAAGAAGCTTAGCGGATTCTGCGAAAGCACATCGGCATAAGCCGGAAGTATCACATTAACATCACCGGGCGGAAAAGCATCCTTCGTCGCGCCTTCAATAAACGGCAGCGCCAAACTTTTTATCAGCCTGTTAACCATATTTTGCCTGAACAGCAAACTTGCAAGCCCGGCTTTTTGTTCTTTAGCGGTCAATTCAATACCTGTAAAAGCGATAATTTCTTTAACGGCTTCCGGTGTGATCAGCCCGGCGTTATTACCGAGGGAATAAACCAAGGCCGCTTTCATGCAGTCAAGCAGCAGCCGTACTTCAAGAGAATCTCCGGGTAAATCGGCATCGCCGCAGGTATATTCACCGATAATGACATTGAGAACATCAAAAAAATCCCTGTAACTGCTCGCGGGAAGTTTGTAACCGCCCTGCAAAGCAATTTCTTCAATCGACATACCGTTGGTTTTATCCGTCTTGTACAGCGGCATGGATAAACAGGTGTAAACATCGGGCAGCACCGCCATGAGAAGTTTTGCAAGTTCGCTGTTGCTGTCCAAACCGATGCGGTTAACCGTGTTTTGCGGCAAGAGAAGGTACTGCTTGAGCATATATTGAGCCGATACGGCAATATATCCGTACGCATATTGCCTGAAGTTGTTTTCAATCATCTCCAGCTGCTGCGGTGTGTACCCTTCGGGCAATTTGCTTAAATCAATGCTGCCGATCGTTTGCGTTTTCACATCAACATTCTCATCGCTGAAAGTTACCGTCCTGTATGAGCACGGGTAAGTAACCAGACAGTTTGTTTCAATGTCATAAATTTCGTTGCCTTTTTCAGAAGTATCTTTTGTGATACTGTTGGCGTGCATGTGGCCGGTAAATACATATTGAATCCCCAAATCCGCAAATTCTTCAAGAACAGCATCGGCATTGTTAATCCTGTCGTCATTAAGCGCTTTGTCAAGCAGAATATCCCCGAACCCACCGTAATGTTTCAGCAGAGCATGGTGCATCATCGCGACAAGATGTTTGTTGTCGCTTTTTGCTGTTTGAACCTGCTCCCTGATCCATTGCATAACACTCGGCTCTATATCCCCCGGACTGACACCGTAATTGCAGGAATCAATGGCAATCAGGCGGTAACGGCTGTCAAGGTCAACTGTGTATGACAGCGAAGAGGGATCCCGGTTCAATGCCTCGCCATAACCGAAATCAGCGTAAATTTCGGCAAAATCGGTGTTTGAAGCACAGCTTGGATTGTTCAGCGAAATGTCATTGTTGCCGTTGATTACAAAAACTCTTTTGCCTGTCCTGTTCTCAAAATCGGCCAGCCGGCGGGCGAATTCAATGTGTGACGCCTTCTGCGCGCCGTCCACCAAATCGCCGGCAACCAAAACAACCGACGCGCTGCCGGCCGCCGCGTCCGCGAGAAATTTCGCAAGAACGGCCTCCGACTCGGCATAAAGCTGCGCATTGTAGCTCGCGTGGGAATAGAGCACGCTTTCCGGCATAGAGCGCACCGTGCTGACATCGGGTACAGACGATAATGGATTGAAGTGGGCGTCCGCGATAACATTAACACTAAGCGGCTCTTCATTGCCTGCGTATGATGTTAATCCGAAAACCGGACACAGAATGGCAAAAATCAGCAGCAAAGACAACCCGTTTAACAA
>CAYOAW010000147.1:1803-3398 GCA_964402095.1 uncultured Eubacteriales bacterium
CCCGTTTTCAAAGCCCTTTGCCTTGCCCTGCAGTTCGCCGCACCTTGACGGATTCAGGATCCCCATCCCCGCCCAAGCCGGATGCTTTATATATCCGTTGGCGTATTCATAAGACCCTTTTTCGGCATATCTGTATTTTGGCTGTGAAGTTTCCCAGCAATTTGCTAAAACGGGATACCAGAAGAACCATAGACGGTCATTTTTATCAACAAAAACAGTCGGGTTGCAGTCTGCCATACCGGACACATCCGCGATAACAAACGGTTCCTGCCACACACCGCCGAGCGGTTTTCTTGCCGCTAAAATTCTGCCATCGTTGCCTTTGCGTTCACCGTCGGACTGGAACCAGACGCTGATCAGCTCGCCGTTATGCAAACATGCGATACCCGAACCGTGCGCGTGTTCTTTGATAACGGGGAAAATATCTTCAATGACCGGGACTCCGTAACCTTCCAGCCCTTTGATCTTAACGGGATAATAAGGTTTAATTTCCGCATCGGATGATTTTTTCTTTGAAAAATCAAACACTCTCTCGTTCTTGACAACTTCCTTCGCAAGCCTGAAAAATTTTACCGGCGCGGGTTTCGCGATAAACTTTATGCTGTTCTGCCTGTACCACTTTTTTTCGGGGTTGAGCGCTTCGCCGGTGCCGGTATTTAAAACAAACGCCGCGCTGTCATACAAATTTTCCCATGTTCCGCCCAGGTCGGCAGTCGTGCCGGCCGGCAAAACCTGTCCGTTGTTTTTTATCCCAAGGCAGATTTTTTCGCCTTCGGCGCTCATAACCAGCTCATCTTCCCTGCCAAGTGAACAAATCAAATAATCGCGGCTGTCAAAATTCTCACCGTTGTCAAAAGAGTACAGCAGTATCACGCAGGAGAAAATATTGGAATATACCGGCAAAACCAGCGTATTTTTACCGCCGGCGATAAATTCGGCCGGAGAGCCCCGCAGCGCGAAACCGGTTCTCCGCGCGAACGGGTAATTATTTCCGCCAATCTTCACACCGTAAAGTTTGCCCAGTGCCAGGGACCGTTTTTCTTCCGTAAATAAATTGAAGGCCTCCTGTGAAAAATCCGCCTTGCCGGCAAGGACTTTCCCGATTGCCTCATATCGTTTGCAGAGTTCCGGCGCAAAGGTATCTTCAGCTTCGCTGACACCCGCGCTCTCTCTTGCATCGGTAAAACTGCCGCCCAAACGCGGATAAACCGCATCCTCCCAGTCCCACCGAATAAAGCCGGCGCCGTAATTCCCCTTTTTTGCGCGTTTAAACACCGGCTGCGCGGTATCCCCGTCAACACAATGGCTGACAGTATAAAAAAGCCAAAGCGTTTCGTCCGAACCTAAAAAAAGGTATGGCCTCTCGCAATATTTATCCGTAATTCTTGACAGCAAAACGGAGCGTTCTTTATTGTCCTGCGGCAAAGCCAAAATCTCGATTGCGCCGTTTTCTTCAACCGCTTTCAGCAGAATTTGCGGGCTTAATCTGATTTCGTTCATACCAGAACCTCCTCAAATCATTAGATGTTTTTGTTTGATTATAAAAACAGGGCGGTATAAAACCGCCCAAACCGACTGTTCATCAACGCGCAGCA
>CAYOAW010000148.1:0-3323 GCA_964402095.1 uncultured Eubacteriales bacterium
TATCCGGTTTTCAGCTTCATACTAAGTTGTTGCTTTAAATGCTGCCGTTGGTTTGCTGTAAACATTTTTACCGTCAACAGCCGTATATGCCGCCACTTTGTAGGTATATGTTACGCCTTTCGCAAGGCCGGTGTTTATATAATATATAGATTTCGTTACTTTTATGCGTTCATATGATGATATTGCCGGATTGTAGCGATAGACCACATACCCTGTTGCACTGCTGACTTTACTCCACGCAATCCGGATACTTGTATCGGAAGATCTCAGCGCAACATAAGAGGCCGGTGCAGGGGTTGTTGCGGTTGCGGTAACAACAGGGGTTGAAACACCATAGATAATATTATCCCCCGATTTTATGTAAGCCTTAATCTTATATGAATAAGTTTGGCCGGTGGTCAGATTTGTATCCGTGAAATTTGTCAGTGTTGTAACTTTAATTCTGCTGTATATGCCGGTTGCCGGGTTTAAACGAAAAACCATATATCCCGAAGCGCTGGCAACTGCCTGCCAAGTGATTGCTATCCCTGTGCATGAATAAGGTTTGGCAACCGGAGAAGCGGGAGCCGCCAATGCAGGTTTAGCATCTAACGGCAAAGTTGACTCGCTGTAATAAATATCCTCGCCTACTTTAACAAAAGCCTTCACCTTATAGCTGTAACTTTTATTAAACGTCAGTAATGTGTCAATATAAAACAGCGACGGTGTTGCGGTAATCCTTTTATATGTTGATGTTGCTGCGTCATAACGGAACACCAAATATCCTGTCGCTCCGGTTACTGCGTCCCAGCTTATTTTAATACTGTTAACCGAGTTTGAAACTGCGGATGCCGATCCGGGCGCAGCCAAACACGGCTTAGCGGTTAAAGAATCGGTTGATGCGCTGTAATATGTTACTCCGTCAATAGTGACATAGGACTTAACCTTGTAATAATATGCCTCTCCGGTCTTCAGATTCGTATCGGTATATTCCGTTAATGTTGTTGTATTAAGCTTGTTGAATATAGTCGTAGCCGGATTGTAGCGAAAAATCATATAGCCCGTTACAGGTCCCGGTGATTTTGTCCATGATATTTTTATACTGTTATAGGAGCCGGAAACAGCAGACGGCGACAACGGCGTTGCAGGGAAAGCGGTTGTCGAATGCCCGTTCCATGTTTCCGTGTAACCGGTCTTACCCGTTAAATAATATACTTTATAGTTCAATGTAAGCCCTAAAGTATCGTCACCCATCGTAGGAGCATTCCCTAAAAAATACACCTCGTCAAGCCTGATATCCTCTGAAAATGCCGACCCGCCGATTGTAGTGACGCCGCTCCCCACAGAGACAACCGTCAGCGCCGTGCAGCCTCTGAATGCTGAATTGCCAATGGTGGTAACGCTGTTGGGAATCGTCACATCCGTCAGCTTAACGCACAGGAGAAACGCCGATTCGCCAATCGTAATAACCCCGTTGCCGATAGTTACCGTTGTCAATTCTATACAGCTGCTGAAAGCAGAGTTGCCAATCGCCGTGACACTGTCCGGGATAATAACCGAAGTTACTTTGGAATTGAAAAGAAAGGCATTGTCGCCAATTGCGGTAACCGGGTTTCCGTCCAAAACAGCCGGTATTGTCACTGCTCCGCCTTCACCCGTATAGCCTGTAACAGTTGCTTTTGAATCTGCTACAGTATAGGTAAAATTGTTGCTCTCTGCCGCGGAAGCTGTCATAACCGCTGCCGGAAGAACCGTAAAAAAGATTGCCAGTGCCAACAGAACAGAAAAAGCTCTTTTCATAAAAATTCTCCTTTATTTATTTTCGGTCAAACAAATCGGATAAATACATTTCTTTCATCTTCAGCCTCTAAATATTGTACCACTAAAATACCCTGCGTGCAATGTCAACAGTCTTTTATACGGGTGCATTCTGCGGCAATCTGACCTGTCGTAATGATTTGTTGTTTCATACTAATCCAAAAACAGGCTGTCCATCAGCTTTTTTATTCTCTTTTTCCGTTCATTGGTTTCTTTAATATCAATGGACAGCACTCCGCTGTTGTCTTCTCTGATTACATCACCCGGTTTTGCACCTTTAGGCAGCAGTGAGCAAGATATATTTTTTGCTGTTTTATCTTCGCATTCAATTACGGCAATATCATCCTCAAACCTGTCAATGATATATTTTTTCACAAATTCCCCTCCCTATACAGCTGCTGATATTTTATACAAATAAATCAGTCCGGTGTGCCGGGTTGTCCGGATTCCGGCTTTCTGTTGACATTTATTGTTTTGCCGTTTGAGGTCATCACAATTGTTCCCGACAAGTCGGTGCGGTATATTTTCGCACCGGATTTTTTGAGCTTTTGCATGGTCTCTGCATGAGGATGCCCGTAACTGTTGCCTTTTCCGCAAGATATAACAGCGTATTCGGGAGACACTTTCAAGAGGAAATCATCGGAAGATGAATCCGAACTGCCATGATGGCCAACCTTGAGCACATCGGCATCAATATCCGAAATTATCTGGGATTCTGAAAGCGCTCCGGCATCTCCGGTAAAAAGAAAAGTATTGTTTTTATAGGTAAGCTTAATAACAGCGGAATAGTTGTTTACATCCTTATAATGGTTTTTAACCGGTGCAATAATTGTGATTTTGAGTACGGCGGTATCCAAAATTGTTACCCCGGCTTTTGCTGTTATTATGCCGCAACCCTCTTCCTTCAAAGCGGTGAGCATCCTCTCAAATGCTCTTGTGGACGATGAAATTTTTGGCATATAAAATTTTCCAACGCTTATTCCATTCAAAACATCCGCCATTCCGCCGATGTGGTCCAAATGCGGATGGGTTGCCACAGCATATGTTATTTCATCGCATTTCAGGCTTTTTATATAATCAAGGATAGCGCCGCCGTCATCGTCACCGGCATCTATCAGCATGGTTTGCCCGTCAGGCAACTGCACAAATATGGCATCGCCTTGGCCGACATCCAAGAAATGCACTGCCAGTATGTTTTCCGAAGCCGTTTCAGCAGCTGTCGTCAGGGTATCGGTTGCCATACCTGTCTGTACCCGCGAAACTGAATAGACAGTCAGCAATACAAGTGCACAAAAAAGCGGAAATAATTTTCTTAAAAAAGACCGTTTGAATATAAGGCTTTGCTTCGTTTTACCCATTATCAAAATCAACTCCGCCGTATTCCCAAGCTGTTATGAATTATAACATAATTTTCAGCGGAAATAAAGCCGGAAAAGATCCGATAGAAGCGCTTATATACAAGAAACCCTCAAAGCCTTATGCTTCAAGGGTTTCTTTTGGAGCTACTGGTCAGAATCGAACTGACA
>CAYOAW010000149.1:0-3128 GCA_964402095.1 uncultured Eubacteriales bacterium
ATACTTCAAAATCCCGATAAACTGGATAATTGACGGAATGAATGCCTTTATTCGCGGGATAAACAAGCTTAAGATTCCCGACTGGGTGCCTGTGGTGGGTGGCAAGTCATTCAGCTTGCCCGAATTTAAGCCGTTGAGAATCGGCATGGAGTATGTTCCAAGTGATGATTTTCCGGCAATGTTGCACCGTGGCGAGATGGTTTTAACCGCAAGCGAGGCAAGGGCGTTAAGAGAAAAAGGCAACAGAGATTCCGAGCAAAAGGTCGAAAACAAAAATACAGTAATATTGAACATTGAGAACTTTGTAAACAATCGCAAACAGGATGTTGAGC
Organism: uncultured Eubacteriales bacterium; assembly: GCA_964402095.1. GTDB lineage: Bacteria > Bacillota > Clostridia > Oscillospirales > Acutalibacteraceae > UBA1447. Next base: position 333 of record CAYOAW010000149.1, read on the forward strand.
AGCTTGTCGATGAAATATCTGTATTGCTTGAAGAAAAACGAAATAGGTCAAATGGGGTGTTTGCTTGAATACATTTACTTTTAACGGTACGGTGTCATCAACTTATGGCTTGTACATATCAGAAAAAAACGCATATTCTGCGCCGGAAAAAGATGTTTCCGAGGTTAAGATTCCCGGACGCAGTGGAAATTTACTGCTTGATGACAACCGCTTTGAAAACATCAAAATCAAATATGACTGCTATTTTATTCCTGTTTCCGGCTATACAACACTTTTCGCGTTGTCGAAGGCAATCAAGGCTTGGCTGTCTGCATCTGCGTTTAACTACTACACATTGACTGACACTTATAATCCGGGTTATTTCCGAAAAGCGGCATATTCAAGTCAGATTGACATTTCAGAGGTTGTCAGCTCGCTTGGGAAAATCCAAATCACTTTTAACTGCAAGCCGTTTCTATATTCGGATGCAGGGCTTAATTTAATCACAATGACTCCTGACGGCGAATATCAGCAAGAGGAAATCACTTTTACGGGTGCTTATTCCAAAACGGGCGGCGTACACTTTACTGTGACGGCTGCGTGCATGGCACCTACAACAACACGCTCGATGTATTTTGAGTTGAACAACTCATATCAAACGGCGGCGCAGGTCGCGGAAATTATCAAGTATAACATTGATGAAAACGCGGGGACTGCCAACAACATAAGAGATTTTTTCACGATTACAAGGGACGGGGCAAAACTCACATTTACAGCTAAAACAATGTCAGCAAATGATTTAACAATGAATTTTTCGTTTACCAATGATGCAGGCGCAAATTATACAGGGTTTAACGATATTCTGACATCAACAACAAAAACTATCGGGAAACTGCCAAACAGCGGGACAGTAGTCAACCCGGAATTATTCCCGTCATACCCATATATCAAGGTAACGGGGACGGGCAATGTCACATTGTCAATCGGTTCAGCATCTTTTGTACTGACCGCAATGGGTCCGAACTTGGAGATTGACAGCGAGCTGATGAATGTTTACAGGGGCGCAACTTCGTACAACAGCAAGATGACATCAAGCGGGTTCCCGATTTTAGCACCGGGCAACAATGCCGTTTCTTGGACTGGAACGGTTACAAAGGTTGAAATAATACCGAGGTGGTGTACACTTTGATTCCTATTTTATATGCAGCAAATGAAACAGTTTTTACCCACAACGGGATAGGTCTGTTAGCTGACTGCATCGCCTGTGAAGTCACCGAGGAGCGCAACGGCATATATGAGGCGGTTATTCAATACCCGATAACGGGGTTGCATTATGCGTCAATCTTGGAAGATTGCATTGTCAAGTTAAAGCCAAACGAATTATCCGATAATCAGTTGTTCAGAATCTACAAAACAAGCAAGCCGATTGACGGAATCGTGACGATTAACCTTGAACACATATCTTACACGCTTAACGGAAACCCTGTTGCTGCTTATTCTGTGTCAAATGTCACGGCAACGGCAGCGATTGCATCCGCGTTGAGCAATGCGACATTCACACACGGGTTTTCGGCATACAGCGACATTGTGAGCGCACATTCGGCATCTTTCGGCGCGCCATTGTCTGTGAGGGCGATTTTAGGCGGCACAAAAGGCAGTATTCTTGACACTTGGGGCGGTGAATATGAGTTTGACAATTTTGTTGTTAAGCTCCATGCAGCGCGTGGAACGGCAACCGACATTGTTATTGAATACGGAAAAAACCTAACCGACATCAAGCAGGAAAAGAATATCGGCAATGTTTATACGGCTTTATATCCTTATGCCAAATACATTACAAAAAGCACCGTTAACGGCGTTGAGGTTGAAACCGAACATCTTGTCACGCTCACGGAAAAAACGCTTGCAGCGCCTACGGCTGCCAATTACGCACACAGTAAAGCGTTAATCAAAGACTTTTCGGCAGACTTTGAACGGGATGTTGCGATAACGGAAAACGCATTGCGGGCAGTTGCTACTGCTTATTTGGCGGCAAATCCGATTGACACACCGTCTGTAAACATCACCGTGTCTTTTGTGCAGCTTTGGCAGACTGCCGAATATGCGAATATCGCGCCATTAGAACGGGTTAAATTGTGCGACACGGTTACGGTGCGCTTTTCAAAACTTGGCGTTACGGCAACCGCAAAGGTCATCAAGACGGTTTATGACTGCCTGCTTGAACGGTACAAGAATATCGAACTTGGAACGGCAAAAAGCAACTTCGGGCAGACGGTCAACAATCAACAGACTCAGATTAACGAATTGAACACAGGACTTGAAGTCAAAACAGGCGCATTGTATCAGGCTATTTTGAATGCAACGGCGGCGATCACCGGGCAAACAGGCGGTTATGTGGTGTTGAACCCGGCAGAAAACCCGCAGGAAATTCTCATAATGAACACAAGCGATATGGCTACCGCGACAAAGATTTGGCGGTGGAATTTGGGCGGGCTTGGCTATTCTAATAACGGCGGTACAAGCTATGAAACAGCAATCACGATGGACGGTGCGATTGTTGCTGATTTTATCACAACGGGCGTATTGAATGCGGGATTGATAAAAACAGGCAGAATACAGGCCGAAAGCGGAACATCATATATTGATGTAGACGAGGACGAAATCGTTATCAGCAACGGCTCAATCGGCGGGTTCACGGCAACATCCACAATGCTAAGTGCAAAAGGTTCAACGCTTGGCACACGGGCTGGGATAGCGGCATTGACTAATCAGTATTGCTCGCTATTTGCTGGTGGTCATTCAACATCTGATACAAGA
>CAYOAW010000150.1:0-3084 GCA_964402095.1 uncultured Eubacteriales bacterium
TTTGACAACGAGGATATCCTGTTTTTATCGAGAACAGCCTTCAACCGGGCGGCAAGCTATCATGACAACAACTATATCACCTTTCACAGGGTAAAGAATTTTAGGAGTATGCTATATGAAACTGCTGGCAATTGAAACTTCCTGCGATGAAACCGCTGCTGCTGTTGTTGAAGACGGCAGGACTGTTTTGTCCAATATTATAGCTTCGCAGGTTGACAAACATATTATATACGGCGGTGTTGTTCCGGAGATTGCTTCCCGTATGCACATCGAGGCAATCTGCGGCGTGGTCGATGCCGCGATGAATGAGGCGGGCTGCGGATTTGAAAATTTGGACGGTATAGCCGTTACCTTTGCGCCGGGACTTATCGGAGCATTGCTTGTGGGCGTTAATTATGCCAAAGGGCTGTCATTGGGCACGGGGTTGCCTTTGGTGCCTGTTCACCATTTACGCTCACATATAGCGGCAAACTATTTGACACATAAGGATTTGAAACCGCCTTTCCTTTGCCTTGTTGTTTCGGGCGGGCATAGCCATATTATTGAAGTGAAAGGTTATACGGAATTCAAGGTTATCGGCCGGACAAGGGATGATGCGGCGGGCGAGGTTATGGACAAAGCGGCACGGGCAGTCGGGTTGCCTTATCCGGGCGGTTTGAATTTGGACAAAGCTTCCGTACAGGGGAACCCGAAAGCATATAAAATGCCCCGGCCGAGAGTTGACGGAAATATCTATGATTTTAGTTTTTCGGGCTTGAAAACCGCAGCGCTTAATTTGATTCACAATGCGGAACAACGCGGTGAAACGATAGATTTGCCTGATTTCGGCGCATCCTATATCAATGCTGTTGTCAATTGCCTTGCCGAAAACACCGAAAAGGCGGCACGAAATCTCGGATATAAAAAAATAGTGCTTGCCGGCGGAGTTTCCGCCAATTCACGCCTGCGCGCCCGCTTTGAAAATATATGCAAAATAAACGGCTGGGAACTTTATATGCCGGAAATCTCTCTTTGCGGTGATAACGCGGCGATGGTGGGTTCGCAGGGATATTATGAATATTTGATAAACAATTTTGCAGATTTATCACTCAATGCTTGCGCATCAAGCCCTATTGAGGGCAAATAATCAAGATAATTGGCTAAAATTTGCAATTTTTAGATATCAATTTATTCATAATTACCTAAAATTTCAATAAAAACCGGAAAAAGTTTACATTCCGGCAATTGCATAATTCATGAACAGCGGTTATAATAGAACATGACTTTAAAGTACATTTGGTACTTATCTGAAAGGGGAACATTATGGCACAGTTAACAAACAACAAAACGGTTTTAAAATGGATTGACGAGATGAAGGGCATTGTCAAACCGGACAATGTGGTTTGGATTGACGGCTCGCAGGCCCAGATTGAGGAGCTTCGCGCGCAGGCAAACAGCACCGGCGAAATGCACAAACTTAATGAGGAAAAACTGCCCGGCTGTTACTTGCACCGTACCGCTGTCAATGATGTTGCGCGTGTGGAGCACCGCACTTTTATCTGCACAACAACCAAAGATGAAGCGGGACCGACCAACAACTGGATGGCTCCCGACGAAGCTTATAAAATGCTTTACGATATAGCGAAAGACGGATATGTCGGCCGCACAATGTATGTTATTCCTTATTCTATGGGCCCGATAGGTTCGCCTTTGTCAAAAATCGGTGTGGAACTGACCGATTCCATCTATGTTGTGCTGAATATGGTCATTATGACAAGAGTCGGCAGAGCTGTTTTTGATGCGCTTGGCGACAGTGATGACTGGGTTCGCGGCCTTCATTGCAAATGCAAGATTGATGAAGAAAAGCGTTATATCTGCCATTTCCCGCAGGACAACACTATCATATCCGTCAATTCCGGTTACGGCGGGAATGTTTTGCTCGGTAAAAAATGTTTTTCGCTCCGCATAGCCTCATATCAGGGCTGGAAAGAGAGCTGGCAGGCTGAGCATATGCTGATTCTCGGGCTTCAAAATCCAAAGGGCGAGGTTAAATACATCTCCGCCGCTTTCCCGTCTGCCTGCGGTAAAACAAATCTTGCCATGCTGATTCCGCCCGAAGGATATTTGAAAAAAGGCTACAAGATTTGGTGCGTCGGCGATGACATTGCCTGGATTAAAAAAGGCGAAGACGGCGCGCTTTATGCCATCAACCCTGAAAACGGATTCTTCGGAGTTGCCCCCGGCACAAACGAAAAATCAAACTATAACGCCCTTGCTTCCACAAAGGAAGGCACAATTTTTACCAATGTGGTTCATAACCTTGACGACAACACGGTCTGGTGGGAAGGCCTTGATAAAAATCCGCCCGAAAACGCTGTTGACTGGAAAGGGAACCCCTGGAACGGAAAAGAAAGCAAAGAACCCGGTGCTAACCCCAACAGCCGGTTCACAGCCCCCGCAAAGAATTGCCCGTGTATCAGCAGCGAGTTTGAAAATCCCAAGGGCGTCAAGCTTTCGGCAATGGTTTTCGGCGGCCGCAGAGCTAAACTTGCTCCGCTTGTATACCAGGCAACAGACTGGAACCACGGTGTGTTTGTCGGTTCTGTAATGGCATCTGAAACGACGGCCGCCGCGGCAGGCGCAGTCGGTGTTGTCCGCAGGGATCCCATGGCCATGCTTCCGTTCTGCGGGTACAATATGGCTGATTATTGGCAGCATTGGATTGATATCGGAAAAACGCTGGACCCGGAGAAAGCACCGAAGATATTCAATGTCAACTGGTTCCGCAAGGATGACGAAGGGCACTTTATGTGGCCGGGATTCGGTGACAATATGCGTGTTCTTGACTGGATTATTGACCGCTGCGAAGGCAAGGTTGACGCGCAAAGCACAGCAATCGGTTATGTCCCGTATGCCAAGGATATCAATATTGAAGGCCTTGAGGATGAAGTCAGCGCGGAACAGCTCGAAGCTTTATTGAAGGTTGACAAGAAACTTTGGAAAACCGAAGCTGCCGGTATTGAAGAATTCTATCAGAAGTTTGACAGATTGCCCAAAGAACTCGCGGCAGCTCTTGACGAACTGAAGAAAAATGTAGAATAATAT
>CAYOAW010000151.1:0-2992 GCA_964402095.1 uncultured Eubacteriales bacterium
CCGAAGAAGGAAACCACCACGCCGACAAAGCCGATGGGCACAACGGTTTTCGGCCTGTATTCTATTGTCGCAAACAACCTGTTGATGTAGTAAGTACCGTCTGTCAGCACTTCGATTTGTTTACCTCTTTTGCCGCCGAGAGCTAAAAACGCTTCGGGGTCCTGGAAGCTTGAATGGCCTTGCCCGATGCTCGGCGCTATGATTTCGCCTTGTTCGAGGGAAGGGCCGTCATGAACGGTAACAATGCCCATAATATCGCTGGACGCATTTTCTTTGTTGCCCATAATCACAACAGGGCTGAAAGCCTCACGCATGGTAAGCGTTTGCTGCATGCTGAGTATTTGCGCTTGTTCCTGCCTGTCCCCCGTATTGACGGATTTTATAGCAGTCGGTGTTATGACAATGAACTGTGCCAGGTTAATGGCATAAGTACCTTCTCTGATAATCCCTCTTTGCGGGCCTCTTTGTCCGCCGCTTTGCAAAAAGCCTCTGACATCCTGGAAATTATTTGCTTCCGGTATTAATTTGCCCAAGGTTTGATTCGGCGTCAATGGAGTGCCGTCCTTAGCGAAAACATAGGCTATTTGGCCCTGCGGAATCGTTATTAAAGGATACTTGTGAATTTTGTACATAAAGACCGATTTGAAATGGATGCCGCCGCGAAGCAGATCCGGTGAAAAACCGGCTTCCCCGTTAAGCGCGATAATCGCGTTTTTCAGCGAGCCTTTCAAACTCCACCATTTTTCGATGACTCCGACCTCGTCGGAACGGATAACACGCAGGCCGAGAATCTTAAAAATCAGCAAATACAGGAACAGCAGGCCTCCGGCGCAATAGAATAGAATCGCTAAAAAATCTGACATGAAGATCGCTCCTTTTATATTTTATATATTTTTTGTCAAAGGTAAATTATATAATACATTTTACTCCCGGCGAACAATAAACGCAATGATTTGCATGAATATTTTTGCTGCCGTAACAGCTCCCGCGAGCTGTTTTTTTCGTTAAATGCGGAACCAAAATTCAACACCGTCCGCCTTGTTTTCCACGCCGCAAAATCCGCCGTGCAGCAGGATAATGTTTTTGACAATTGACAGCCCGAGGCCTGCTCCGCTTTTGGAATTGTCCGCATCCTCGTTATGTTTGTAGAACGCGTCCCAAATACGGCCTAATTTTTCTTTCGGTATCGGTTTGCCGGTGTTTCTTACTGTCACCGCGGTGTTTTTGCCGTCCCTTTTAACCGTAATATCAATCTTGCCGTTCTCCGGCGTGTTCTTAATTGCGTTTGAAAGAAGGTTGGAAATCACCTGCTTTATCCGGTAATTGTCCGCCTCAACCGGGAATTGCCCGGCAGCGTTTAGTGTCAGTTTGATGTTTTTGTCGTCTGCAAGCGGGGTATAGCCTTCAATAACATCATCCGCTGCGTCGTTCATAATAAAAGAGGTTTTATTCAGTTTCAAACTGCCGCTGTCCAGCCGGGATGCATCGAGTATATTTTGCAGCAGTGTGTTCATCTCGTCAATTTCTTCCATCATGTCGGAAGCATAATCCTCTTTTGTTTCGGGGTCCGGCGTGATGAGAATTTTTTCGCCGTAAAGCCGCACAATACCGAAAGGCGTCTTCATCTCATGGGCTATCGACATAATCAAGTCTTTCCGGTTTTGCTCAATTTGCCTGAGCCTCTTTCGAAGCAAGGTCAGCATGGTGACGGTCCAAAGAAGAATTCCGGCAAACAGGATCAGTGCCATATCGATAAAGTTTACGGTTGAATACGTTTCAACCTGTTTAATCCCCAACCAAAACGGCGAATAGGTGCCTAAAGAAACAACATAGTATTCTTCGCTCGGGAGCGTTTTGGAACTTTTACTGTTATAATATGGATACGTGCTTTGAGGATGATTTGGTGTTAAGCCGTAAAGTTCACTCATGTTGTATTTGCCGGAATGACCAAGAGGAGTAAGTGAGATTTTTTCAACACAAATATAATATGACTTGAACACATTTGATTTTGCTTGAAGCTCTTTTGTTACACTCTCCTCATTTTGGATAGTGTTTTTATTTAAATATTTCGTGGAAAGCGCAGATGCTTCGGCACTTAACGGAAAGCTTTTAACTGCACCATTGCAGGATAAAGAGACCTTTTGCATTCCGGAAGGCAAGTCATAATCCGTCTGTAGTTTAATCATTTTCTTGCTGCCGTCTTTACCCTTGATTGTTACCGATTCGGGATACAGAGATGGTATAGACCCGTAGCGTGGAGGAATATCCCACCTGCTAGTTGCCGAATCAGGAAATACAACATGCTCGTATGCATAGCCTTCAGCCGTTACTTGACTGCCGACCTCGAGGGCTGTGTTAATCTCATCTGTGAATTTCGCACATTCTTTTCCGGTTTGAAAAGGAATAGGCGCAGAAACCATACCGTAATACGCTAATCTGCCCACCGTTCCGTCTTTTTTTAGTACTTCTTTAGAAAACAACATAGAACAAAGACTCGATGATACAAAGTTCATGTCACTATCAAAGATTGCCGCGCAAGGGCTCACGCGCAAACGCTTGCCCCTGCCCTTAATTGTATTTGAAAGTGTTTGGTCATAGGCGTATTGGGTAATGAAGCTCGGCAAATCATATTTTGGGAAGGCAGCTTCCGAAGAAACATACAATCCGGATCCCGTCGTTAAATTAAATATATTCGTATAATATGTAGCATTATTATATAGCTTATACATATCTTGTTTCGAACTATCAATTCCCAGCACGACTGCTGTGCCGCAGGAAATAAGAAACAATGCGCAGAGAACCAGCGCTCCGATTTTGATACGCTTATAATAATACTTTTGAGCTTGGCTTTCGTTTGCGGTTTTCATCGCGAATTTCTGTTTGCGTTTGATTTTCATTCTATAGTTTTCCTCTTCCGTAAAACTTGATGACTGGAACAACGAATTGGCTAACAGTCAAATTTGTAACCCAACTTTGGGATGGTTGCGATATG
>CAYOAW010000152.1:0-2980 GCA_964402095.1 uncultured Eubacteriales bacterium
GCTTCTCTCTCACGCTTATGCCTTTCGACCATTGCCTGGTATTCCGGGTTCATGTTCTGGTTTATTTTTATTTATCAAACCTCAACGGGCGACATATCGGCTTTTCTATTTGGCAGGGGTACATAAAGGCCCCGCCAGCCGCCATACCCCGGCTGGTTTAATGAATAACGCCCCTACGGACGCATACGGAGACCCATATCAAATCATTGTTTGTTGGGAATAGAAACCCATGTAAATAAACTTGGACTCGACACGCGAGACCTGATTGGCTCGTTTGTTTTGCCTGATGGAGAAGTTCCAAAAAACTACAGAAAAATATTATTTAATAAAAACTCCAATTTTTCTAACACCCAATATTTTCATAGAAGAACTAAAACCGCTCGAGGTTCGAGGCGAAGCCATACACATATAAAAAACAAACAATTAAAACAGATTTTACCTGAAATTTAGAATGGCTTCAATTTGCTCGTTTGTTTTTGCGTTTTTTAGCTTGGCGTTTATATCTAGGTTGTCACCGTTTGAAAAAGAAAGCAACTTGATAAGAATAGGAAGCAAATCGTTGTTCCCAATGGATAATTTTCTTGTCGAGTTTCCTTCTTTTTCATAACGATCAGAATAAAAGTCCAGTAAAACTGTGCCTTTGCCGAACAGGTTTTTGTTTGCCTTGTTTCCCTTGAACTTTGCGATGAAATCTGCCTGCTTCTGGCCAATCTCCTGTTTCTGTTTTTGTAAAAGTGGAAAATTTGACAAGAGAGTGTCGAGTTTTGAAAGCAGGGATTTGCCCTGATTAAATTTGCCCTCGCAATAATATGCCTTGTTGTATGTTTTTACTTCGGCATTCAGCGGCTTAATATCCATCTTGGTTATTGCGGGGAATTCATTTTCATATTTGCCGAGCATATCTGCAAATTTTGAGTTGACTGAGCTGGCTTGTGACTTAATAGAATAATAATATGAAAGGAATCCTGCAATGTCATCGGGCGTTTTGGCTTTTTTTAATTCTTGCTGCATGATTTCAGAGTTGTCCTTTGTGTATTCTTTAAGAGAATTAAAAGCCATCATTGCATCGTAAACGATTTTGGACGAATGTTCGTTCGTCAATTTTTCCTTATAATTTTTGAATAGTTTATTCCCTTTATTATATAACAGAGCCGTTTTTTCATGGGGTTGGTAGTATTCTACAGGTTTGTCACCAAGGGTAATGAATTCACTTGTTTTCATAATTCCGAAGAAATTTCGGAAATCGGAATAGACATCATCAAAGCTCACATCATATTTGGTGCCTGCCTCATAATTATAAACCACCAACAGGTTTCCGCTTTCATCGTATTCTGCCCAGATGCCATCAAGCTTGCCATCTTTATTATAATATGCCTTGACTTTAGGTCTGCCGTTATAATAAAACTCCAGATATTGTCCGGTTTCTAAATTTTTTTCAGTTAGCAAATGACCGGAAAAATCATATGTTCTTTCGAAAACTTCATCCTTGATATATTCTGGCTTACCGTTCTCAAAGTACTTGTTCACGCCATCAGTTTTCAGGTTGCCGTTTTCATAATAAACAATATTTTTCCCAATTGTGGCAATTTTACCGTTTTGATAAAATGTTGTGTCCCCGCTTTTCTTTTTTATTCCATTTTCATAGAAACTTATACCATAACCTATTGATTCTATTTTACCTGATTGGTAAAAAATTGTATCTCCATGTCTTTGCTTAATTCCGTTTTCATAAAATGAAAGATATGTTGAAAGATATGTTTCAATTGACATAATTTTTCCATTCTTGTAAAATGTTGTATCTCCTGATTTTATTACCTGACCATTATCATACAAATTGGTTCTCCCATTAATTTCCCATCCAATCATTTTTCCCGACTTGTTGTACACTTTTACTTCAGAGCCATTAATCCTGATAGCGACAGAACCCGATTTATAAAGGAGCAGACTGCCTGTGGCAACTTTCCCGCCCACATAATAATAAACAACGCTCTTACTCCCCCCGAGTTTTTGTTCAATAAGGCATATGCATTTCTCAATATCTAAATAATCGGAAATGTTATACTTCTTTGCATACTCTGCCATCGTATTGTATGCTGTATTTGTATAATCCAGTTCATATCCTATCGAATAGCTGTTTTTTGACAGTTCGGATAAATTATAGTAGTAAATCTTCTGGTTGTAATCCGGTTTAAAATCGTAGGTTAATTCCTCTGTTTTTTTTGAAGAACCGTTTGCTTCGTCACAAACGTACTTGGTTTCCTTTTGGACTTTGTTGTTCTTGTATACATGAATTTCTCTGACTTTCCCTTTACAATCCTTATTAAAATAGTAAATGTAATCCCCATTTATTAGCCCATCAGTATAGTTTACCTTTGCCACTAAAACATCGCCTTTATAATACTGTGTAAGCCCATGTTTTGAATAAGGCCATGTTGATTTAACGGTTGCTTTTTCAACGCAAACGCCATAATCTTCGAAATTGACTTCAGAGGTTTTTACTGTTGTCTGAGCAATGGCCGTGACAAATATGCCCAATGTGAAAAGGATAGACAATAATGATTTTTTCATGATATAGCAATTTACTCCTACTCGGTTGGCTTTTCGGTTACGCCCCCCGAACAAACCTTTCGGGGCAGGCCGTTTTTTTCCGCCGCGGCGGAATGGTTTCTGGACTCCATTTATTTTTTATTGAACAAATTTAAACAAATATAGCACAAGTGCCATAACGATTTTTCCATAATGGGGTAATTTTCACTCGTGAAACGGAAAAAGGAACGGAAATTAATTTTTGACGAGGCCGGTCTGACTGCTTTTGGTATGCGGTTGAAACATCTGAGAGCTGAAGCTGGGTTCACCCAGGCGCAACTGGCATTTGAGGCAGGTGTTTCGCTTAGCCAGATTGCCCGCATAGAAACCGCCAGAATTAATCCCACCCTCAGCACTGTCTTTGCCATTACAAAGGCATTGGATATTTCTTTGG
>CAYOAW010000153.1:0-2963 GCA_964402095.1 uncultured Eubacteriales bacterium
ACTTAAAAATTCAGGCGCCAATCGCGGCAGAGGCATACGATGCGGAGATTGCCGCGGAAACGGCGGGTGAAGTATATGTCCCTAATTAAAACACCGACAAAGTTTGAGACCTTCACAAACGGCATTTGCACGGTTTACACGGTTGAAGCTGGAAAGCTCGCAGCGGTGAAAGCTACCTTTCATTTCGGAAACAGAACGGTCGGGATGCGCCGGTACTATGCCGCAAAAGCGGCAACGGTGGAAATCAACAAGCTGATACAAATACCGCGCTATGAGGATATATCGTCAATGGATGCCGTTGTTATTGATGAAGAGCGGTACAAAATCGAGCAAATACAGCATATCAGCGACACCAACCCGCCGATAACCGTGCTGACATTGCGGCAAATCGGCTCTGTAAAGTAGGCGGCCGTATGGATATTGAAATTGACGGAATTGCTGACGCAATCAGTGAGGCACTCAAACAATACGGTGACGATGTGACCGATTATGTCAAAGATACGGTTGACGAAACCGCTATAAAAGCAAACGAAGCCATCAAAGCACATGTAACCTTTAAAGGCAAAGAGTATGTAAAGCATTTTCGGATTAAAACAACAAAAGACGAGCCATACAACAAAGAGAATACATGGTATGTTTCCGGAAATTATGCCAGGCTTACGCACTTGCTTGAAAAGGGGCATCAAAAGCGAAATGGCGGGCGTGTTAAAGCATATCCGCACATTAAATACGGTCAAGAAATCGCTGAGGCAATGGCGAAAAAACTTGAAACGGAGGCGGGAGCAGATTGAACATCAAAACATGGCTTGAAACAACAGGCGAATCCGTCGCCGAGGATGTGTTCCAGGACGCCGTTGAGCTTCCGCACATTGTTTTCAACGATGAAATTGAGCGATTCGGCGCAGACAGTAAACTGCTTTGCTCTACCCACAATATAACCGTTGAGCGGTATTCGGACGGAACCGGCGACGAGGCTATTGAAGCCTTGCTCGAAGAAGAAGTATTTGAATACAGCAAAACGCGTATATGGCTGGATGACGAGCAATGCTTTATGACAACTTACGAATTCAATTACACAGAATAAATTAGGAGGTACATTATGGAAAAAACAAGATATGCGCTCGGGAGCGGGTATTTGTATATTGTGGCGTTCACATTCCCTACAATCCCCTCAGACGCGACAATCGAAACAGACGCAAATCTGCTCGGGCGGATTAGCGGAGGGGCGTCGCTGGAATACAAACCGAGCTATACGGCGGTTGAGGATGATTTAGGATTCATCAAAGACAGGGTGCTGACCGGGGAAGATGTTAAACTCAAATCCGGCGTTATGACCTGGAATGGAGACACGCTGGCGGCGCTTACATCGACCGCACGGGTAACAACGACAAGCGCAAAAAGGACTGTCAAGCTGGGCGGGTTAAGTAATGTTGACGGCGTTGTCTATCTTATCCGCTTTGTGAGCGATAAGGACAGCAGCAGAGTGACGATTGCCGGCATCAACGAAGCCGGATTAACATTCTCGTACACCAAAGACAAGCCGACCGTCATTAACGCCGAATTTACCGGGCAGCCGATGGACGCGGACGGCACGCTTGTACAGTATGATGAATTGCTGACAAGCATTATCCCGCTGACAGTTGTGTCAATAGCCGGCAGCACAACGGGCAAAACGGCAATCTCTGTATTGCCTGACCTGTCACCGGGCAACAGCTATGTTTATAAGACCGGTTCGGGCGCTCAAACCCTGCCGGCGCTGGGCGATGTATGCACAGCGGGTTACACCGCATGGACATACACCACGGAAATCACAGCGACAACCGGGAATTATATCGCTATTGTCGAAATTGACAGCGAAAACAAGGCGGTTAAAGCCGGTCAAGTTGTGGTTGCAAGCAAGGCATAAGGGCCAAATCAAGCAAACAAATATGGCGGGAAGGAAACTTCCCGCCTTAAAACTTTATGAAAGCAGGGAAAAGCGTGAATCTTAATAATGTTGAAAAAAAGTTTATGGAGATAACTTTTAGGGACACTGAAACAGAAAAAGGAAAGACTATATCTGTATTAACGCCGACTAAACAAATGTTTGATAAGCTTACAAATCAATCCGGCGATGATGTGGCAAATATAAACAATCTTGAAAAATCCTATACACAAGCCGCAGAGCTTATGTCGCGCAATAAAGAAAACGAAACAATAACGGCGGAATGGCTGGAAGAACAGCTTGATGTTGAAGAAATAACTATGTTTTTCGACGAATTTATTAACTTTATCACTCAAATTAAACAAAGCCCAAACTAAAAATCCCTTATTGTCCTACAAATGAAGATGACGATGAGGGACACTACAAATGCTTAAGATCATGTGAAAGCGCGGTTTATAAATACACCGGGCTTAATTTTTTTGAAATTGAAAGTTTACCATTTGATGAATATTTGTTTCTTCTTAGGGACGCGATAATATTTGAACATTTACAGACAAAAGAGGGGCGCGAGTATTTAGAGGACTGCTGGATGCTTGAGCAGACGGAGCCAGACACGGACGCACTGCGCGCGAAATTTGGTAAGAAGGAGGCTTAATAATGAAAGAACTTAAAGGAATTACCATTAAAATAGGCGGAGAAACGACACCGTTACAAAACGCCTTAAAAGATGTAAACGGAGCGAGTGGGAAATTACAGGGAGAATTAAGCCAAGTTCAAAAGTTGCTTAACTTTAATCCTTCGAGCGCAGTGTTAGCCAAACAGAAACAAGACCTTTTGACTGAAAGTATAGCAATAACAAAAGATAAGCTTGATAAATTAAAAGCGGCCGAGGCGCAAGTCGAAGATCAGTTTAAAAAAGGAGATATTGGGCCGGAAGCATATAGAGATTTTCAGCGCGAAATCGAAAAGACAAAATCAAAACTTAATACATTAGAAGGCTCTCTTGACACAGAAAAGAAGTCTATTTCGAATATAAGCG
>CAYOAW010000154.1:0-2894 GCA_964402095.1 uncultured Eubacteriales bacterium
ATGAAGCTTTGGGCAGGGCGCTTCTCAAAAGAAGCCGATAAAAAAACGAATGACTTCAATTCATCAATAGCGACCGACAGCCGGATGTTTGTTGAGGATATCGACGGCAGCATAGCGCATGCCGAAATGCTTGGCGTGCAGGGTATCATCGGTGCGGCCGACTGTAAAGAAATTACTTCTGAGCTTAAAAAAATCAAAGATGAGATTATTTCCGGCGAGCTTTCTATAGACGCGGATGCCGAAGACATTCATACCTTCATTGAAGCGGCTCTGACCGCGCGCATAGGCGACGCAGGCAAGCGCCTGCATACCGCACGCAGCAGGAATGACCAGGTAGCTTTGGATATTAGATTGTACCTGAAAAAGGAATGCGATTTGTTAAGCAATCAGATCGGGGAGCTTATCGCAGTGCTGAAAAAGAAGGCTGAGGAGTATTCGGGCATGGTAATGCCCGGCTACACCCATCTCCAGCGCGCGCAACCGGTTACTTTCGGGTATCATCTTTCCGCTTACATTGAAATGTTTCTGCGCGACTTGGACAGGCTGGCGGATGCAAAACGCCGAATGGATGTATCGCCCCTTGGAAGCGGCGCGCTGGCGGGTACCACTTACCCGATAGACCGCAAAATGACCGCCGAAGCCCTTGGATTTGCTTCTTTTACAAAGAATACGCTTGACGGTGTTGCGGACAGGGATTTTTGCCTTGAACTTGCAGGCGATTGTTCCATACTGATGGTTCATCTTTCCCGCTTTTGCGAAGAGATTATCCTCTGGTGTTCGTGGGAATTTAAATTTATTGAGTTGGATGATGCTTTTTCAACCGGTTCAAGCATCATGCCGCAAAAAAAGAACCCTGATATCGCTGAACTGGTACGCGGAAAAACCGGCAGGGTTATCGGTGACTTGACAGGGCTGTTAACAGTTATGAAAGGTTTGCCGCTTGCATATAACAAGGATATGCAGGAAGACAAAGACGCAATATTCGATGCGATTGATACCGTAAAACTTTGCCTTACCGCCTTTATACCGATGATTGACACCATGAAAGCAATCCCGGGTAATATGCGCCGCGCGGCTGCGGGCGGATTTATCAACGCTACCGATTGCGCCGATTATCTTGTTTCAAAAGGGCTGGCTTTCAGGGATGCTTATAAAGCGACCGGCGAACTGGTTGCTTTATGTATTGAGAAAGGCGTTACACTTGAAACGCTGCCGCTTGAAGACTATCAAAATATTTGCGGCCTTTTTGATGACGGCGTTTATCGGGCAATTGATCTTGATAACTGCGTAAAAAGACGGGGAATGTGACGGCCTTAGGCCGTCAGTGGCCGGTAGTCAGTGGTTAGTGGTCAGAACAACGAAGTAGGGGACGGGTTTTCCGTCCCGTTGCTGATTGAATATTTCGGATAGTTAGAACGGAATGTGAAGATATGGAAAACGCTAAAATAAAAGTCGGAATAATCGGCGCGACAGGTTATGCGGGTGTCGAACTTGCCCGTATCTTGCTGACTCATCCGCAGGCTGAAATCGCGGCGCTGGGGTCCGTCAGTTTCGAGGGTAAAACGCTCGGCGATGTATATCCTTCCATGCAGGGGTTTTGTGACATAGCGTGTGCTTCAACCGACGAAGTGATTGAAAAAAGCGATATCGTCTTTGCCTGTGTCGCGCATGGAATGTCACAGGAGTTCGCGGCAAAATGCGCATCGAAAAATGTGGCGTTTATAGATTTGGGCGCCGATTTCCGTTTGGAAGACGAGTCGGATTACAAGGAATGGTATGGCGGCAGTTATACCGGCAAGGAACTGCACCAGGAAGCTGTTTACGCATTGCCGGAGCTTTTCAGGGACAAAATAAAAACCGGCAGAATTTTGGCCAATCCGGGCTGCTACCCGACAAGCATCGCACTCGGGCTTTACCCGGCACTGAAGGCCGGAATGGCAGAAAAAAACGGCATTGTTATTGATTCGAAATCGGGGGTAACCGGAGCCGGAAGAGTGCCTTCCGAGACAACGCACTATCCCGCGTGCAATGAAGCTTTTTCGCCATATAAAATAGCGTCCCATCGCCACACCCCGGAAATTGAGCAGACTCTTTCCCATGCGGCGGGCGAAAAAATCACGGTTCTTTTTGTCCCTCACTTGTTACCGGTTAACCGCGGTATTATTTCAACCATCTATACAAAATTGCGAAGCGGTTTCAGCATTGACGATGTCCGCGCGGCGTATGAGAACTTCTATAAAGGCGAGCCATTTATCCGCCTGAAAAAGGCCGGGGAAATCGCTAACTTGAGAGATGTTAAATACAGTAATTTCTGTGATATTTCTCTGCATTTTGACAGCCGCACCAATACATTCATTATTGTTTCTGCCATCGATAATATGGTAAAGGGCGCCGCAGGCCAAGCGGTTCAGAATATGAACATCATTTTTGATTTACCGGAGACGGCCGGGCTGAATTTTATACCGCCGGCATTTTGAGAACAAGGGAGAATTTGAATGAAAAAAAACACGGAAGTCCCCGCAATAAAATTTATTGACGGCGGCGTATGCGCACCGAAAGGGTTCCTTGCCAACGGAATCCATTGCGGTATTCGCAGAAACAAGTCGAAACGGGATCTTGCTTTGATTTTTTCCGAAACAGATTGCACTGCCGCCGCGGTATATACACAAAATCTCGTTTTCGGTGCGCCGATTACCTTAACCAGGGAAAGCCTTGCGAACGGCCGCGCCCGCGCGGTTATCTGCAACAGCGGCATTGCCAATACCTGCAATGCGGACGGTTTGGAAAAAGCCAGAGCGATGAGGAATATCGCTGCCGAAGGCTTAAAAATATCCGCGGATGATATTATAATTGCTTCAACGGGTGTAATCGGCCTCCCGATCAACCTTGAACCC
>CAYOAW010000155.1:0-2818 GCA_964402095.1 uncultured Eubacteriales bacterium
TGATATTATAATTGCTTCAACGGGTGTAATCGGCCTCCCGATCAACCTTGAACCCATTGCGAAAGGCATGGCAAGCCTGGCGGATGGACTGAAAGCCGACGGTTCGGATTTTGCGGCGCAAGCCATTATGACAACCGATACCCGCAAAAAGGAATATGCGGTTGAATGCAATATCGGCGGGAAAACATGCAAAATCGGCGCAATTGCCAAAGGGTCCGGCATGATTTGCCCGAATATGGCGACAATGCTTTGTTTTATAACTTCGGATACAGCAATCAGCGCCGCAATGCTGAAAATTGCTTTGGAGGAAGCTGTGTCAAAAAGCTTTAATATGCTCAGTATTGACGGCGACACATCCACGAATGATATGGCCAGTATTATGGCAAACGGACAAGCCGGCAATGAACCGATTGAAACCGAAAGCGCCGGTTTTGAACAATTTAAGGCTGCGCTTACGGAGCTGTGCATAAAGGTAGCCAGAGAAATGGCGAGGGACGGCGAGGGCGCGACCAAACTTATCGAATGTATCATAAAAGGGGCAGCGGATGATAACGCCGCAAGAAAAATGGCTAAAAGCGTTCTGAATTCCTCTCTTGTAAAAACCGCTATGTTCGGCGCGGACGCGAACTGGGGCAGAATTATCTGCGCCATGGGCTATGCGGGGGTTTGGCTTGATGTCAACAATGCCGGTATTTCTTTCCGTTCAAGCAAAGGAAAAATCGAAGTGTGCAGGAACGGATCAGCTGTTGATTTTTCCGAGAAGAAAGCGAAAGAGATTTTATGCGAAGATGAGGTTGTCATTGAGGTGATTTTAAAAGACGGCAGCGGAACCGCTTCGGCTTTCGGCTGTGATTTCAGTTACGATTATGTGAAAATTAACGGCGATTACCGTACATAACAGCCGGCGGTTTGCGGTTAAAATGAAAGGAATGCGGCAACAATGAATATATCTGATTTTGACAAGGCGGAAATACTGGTACAGGCGCTGCCCTATATTCAGGAATATAACAATAAAATTGTTGTTATCAAATACGGCGGAAACGCTATGATATCAGAGGAATTGAGAGATACCATGATGACTGATATCGTCTTGCTTTCTTTGGTCGGCATTAAAGTCGTTCTGGTTCACGGCGGCGGCCCCGAAATTACGAAAATGCTTGAAAAAATCGGTAAAGAGAGCAGATTTGTCAACGGCCTGCGTTACACGGATGAGGAAACGGCCGAGGTCGTCCAAATGGTTCTTGCCGGTAAAATCAACAAGGATTTGGTTCAGCTTTTAAGCAAACGGGGCGGCAGAGCGCTCGGTATATGCGGGCTCGACGCCGGGCTCATCAAGGCTTCTCAAAAAAAAGACGGCGGCGATTTGGGTTATGTCGGCGATATTGACAGTATGGATGTTACCGTTATAACTGACATACTTGAAAAAGGTTATATTCCCGTTGTATCCGCAATCGGCGCCGGGGACGGTGTTGTGTATAACATCAATGCGGATGCTGCGGCGGCAAGAATCGCCTCTGAACTGCATGCGCAGAAACTTCTCCTCTTAACCGATGTGCGCGGACTCCTGCGTGACAAGGATGATGAAAACACGCTGATCCCGGAAGTGAAAGTCAGCGAGGTGCCTGCGCTCAGGAATAAGGGCATCATTTCCGGTGGGATGATACCGAAAATTGACTGCTGTGTGGAAGCTGTCCGCCGGGGCGTAAAACGGACAACAATTATTGACGGCAGAGTAGCGCACGCGATATTAATCGAGATGCTTTCCGATGAAGGCGTCGGCACGATGTTTGTTTAATGCGACAGAAAAAGATGTTGGTGAAATTATGAAATTTGATGAAATAAAGCAAACCGCGCAGGGAAGTTTTATGCCGAATTATGCCCGTTTCAATACCGCAATCGAAAGCGGAAAAGGCGCGACTTTACTTGATATAAACGGGAAAGAGATAATCGATTTTACGGCCGGTATCGGGGTCAATTCGCTGGGTTACGGACATAAGGGCTGGGTTGATGCCATTACTGCCCAGGCGGGCAAACTGCAGCATATTTCCAACCTGTACTATAATGAAACGCAGACTGTTCTGGCGGCAGAGCTGTGCAGGCGTTCGGGGTTCGAAAAAGTCTTTCTTGCCAATTCCGGCGCGGAAGCGAACGAGTGCGCCATTAAGCTTGCGAGAAAGTACAGCTTCGACAAATACGGCGAAGGCAGAGGAACCATCGTCACGCTCGAAAATTCTTTCCACGGCAGAACGATGGCGACAATCACCGCAACGGGGCAAAAAGAATATCATAAATTTTTTCATCCTTTCCCGGAAGGATACAGCTATACGCCGGCGAACGATATCGAAGCGCTGGATGCCGCGCTTGATTCAAGCGTATGCGCGCTGTTTATAGAGATTATCCAGGGCGAGGGCGGCGTTCTGCCGGTTAACCGGGATTTTATCCAAGCGGCCAGAACGCTTTGCGACCAGCGGGATATTTTGCTTGTTGACGATGAAGTGCAGACAGGTGTCGGCAGAACCGGCAGGCTGTATGCATGGGAGCATTTCGGTATAAAACCGGATATTCTTACTTCCGCTAAAGGTCTGGGCAACGGACTCCCGATTGGTGCCTGTTTGTGTGCTGCGGATCTCGGCAATGTTATGACTGCCGGTACACACGGTTCGACTTTCGGAGGGAATCCCGTTGTTTGCGCCGGGGCGGTTGAAGTTTTAAAATGCCTTGATAATTCCATGCTTGCCGAAATCACCGCAAAGGGTGAATACATTAAAAATAAATTGCTGAGCTTTGACGGGGTTGACAGCGTCCGCGGGATGGGCCT
>CAYOAW010000156.1:0-2777 GCA_964402095.1 uncultured Eubacteriales bacterium
AAAACGATGATAGACATATTGCTTGCCTACGGAGTAAGGAATGCTTTCAGCTGTAATGGCGGCAATTGCACATATATGTATTTGAAAGGTGTCGGCAATGTAACCGGAACGATAGCGCCGCAACTGGTTAACCTCAATAAGCTCAATGTCCTTGAACAAGAATGGCTCGGTAAAGAAAACTACCTGCACGGCGGGAAAGGTGCCGCTTGTCCTGCCGTCGATATTGTATATGCAAAATAATATTTCAAATTATAAAAATGGGCTTCTTTTAGTTAAAAGAGGCTCATTTTTTATTGCCTTATAGTACTGCTCCATATTTATTCGTCATCACGGAAATTTAATTTAATTTAAATTCACATTTTACGCCTTGACTTTGATGTATATTTGTGGCGTAATTATATACATAATATTTTACGGGAGTGATACCATCATGAGCGAAATCAAAATACTGAAATATTTTTCGGGAGGCAAATGGCTGGAATCCAACAGCGGGAAGTACATGGATGTATTTAACCCAAGCACCGGCGAAGTGCTGGCCAAAACTCCCTGCTGCACTAAAGAAGAGGTTGAAGATGCAATTGCGGCCGCCAAATCCGCTTTTACAAGCTGGTCACAGGTTCCTGTCTTTAAACGTGTACAGGTACTTTACAAATTCCGCGATTTGCTTGACAAACACATGGATGAGCTGACAGAACTTGTCGCCCGGGAACACGGAAAAGTCTGGGATGAAGCCAAAGGCGATATCCTTAAGGTAAAAGAACCTGTTGAGCTGGCCTGCGGAACACCTTCCTTAATGCTCGGTGAAAGCCTGATGAACACTTCTTCCGGTTACGACACGGTTCTGTATAAGGAGCCTGTCGGTGTTTATGCGGGTATTGTGCCTTTTAATTTCCCGGGGATGATACCAATGGGCTGGATGATGCCGCTGTGCATTGCCTGCGGCAACACAATTGTTTTAAAAGCAGCTTCCATGACACCAATGACGGCCATGCGCCTTGCGGAACTTTTACAGGAGTCAGGCCTGCCGGATGGTGTTGTCAATATTGTTACCTGCACGCGCAATGAAGCGGAAATATTCCTTAAACATCCCGACATCAAAGGCGTCAGCTTTGTCGGTTCCACATCTGTCGGGCTGCATATCTATTCAACCGCAGCAGCAAACGGCAAAAGGGTTCAGGCGCTTTGCGAAGCAAAAAATCACGGGCTTGTGCTTGAGGATGCCGCTCTCGAGCGCAGCGCAAGAGGTATTATCAACTCTTCGTTCGGCTGCGCCGGCGAAAGATGTATGGCGCTGCCTGTAATTGTTGCACAGGAAAGCATTGCCGACAGGCTTGTGCATCTCCTCGTCAAATTTGCAAAGGAACTGAAAATAGGCCCGGCTTATGACAAAACATCAGACCTCGGCCCCGCCGTTACACAAGCACACAGGCAGTCTGTTGTCAAATGGATTGAAAAAGGCATTGAAGAAGGTGCCGAGTTAGTGCTTGACGGCAGGAATGTAACCGTGCCCGGCTACGAAAACGGTTTTTATTTGGGGCCGACAATTTTCGACCGTGTAACGCCGGAAATGAGCATCGGCGATAAAGAGATTTTCGGGCCTGTGCTTTGCATTAAAAGGGTCAAGACTTTTGAAGAAGGCCTTGAACTAATGAATAAAAATGAGTTTGCCAACGGATCCGTCATTTTCACGCAAAGCGGATACTATGCAAGGGAATTTGCACAGCGCACACACGGCGGTATGGTTGGCGTCAATGTCGGTATCCCCGTCCCCGTCGGCATTTTTCCGTTTACAGGACATAAGCATTCCTTTTTCGGTGACCTGCACGCTCTCGGCAAAGACGGCGTGAGATTTTATACGGAAACGAAAGCAGTCACTACACGCTGGTTTGACGAAGAGGAAATGAAAGCCACAAGGGTCGATACCTGGGACGGCTCCGTCGGCGGATAAGCTATATAATTAAGCGGAAGATTCTTCCGCAAATCCGAAACTTAAACAATTTGCGGACTCCGGCAAAAAAAGGAATATCCGGTTCGGAAAGGATAAAACCATGTCCCATTTAATTGATATTCAAGACATCTACAAAATTTACAACCCCGGTGAGAATGAGGTCAGGGCACTTGACGGTATCTCACTTACTGTCGAGCGCGGAGAATTTGTTGCAATCGTCGGGCAATCAGGTTCGGGTAAATCCACACTGATGAATATGCTCGGCCTTTTGGATGTTGTCACAAGCGGCAAATACCTCCTTGACGGCAAGGATGTGTCCTCACTTTCCGATGACGAGCTTTCCGATATCCGAAACAAACAAATCGGATTTATCTTTCAGGGTTTTAACCTTATTTCAAGCCTGACAGCACAGGCTAATGTCGAGCTTCCTTTGGTTTACAGGGGAATGCGCAAAGAGGAACGCAACACACTTTCCAAAAATGCCTTGGAGCGCGTAGGCATGACGAACCGCAAAGACCATTTGCCCTCCCAGCTTTCGGGCGGGCAGCAGCAAAGGGTAGCCATCGCCAGGGCAGTCGCCGCTAAACCGCCGATTATTTTGGCGGATGAACCAACCGGCAATTTGGATTCACGCACAGGCGATGATGTCATGAAAATACTGCGCGAGCTCAGCGATGAAGGCCGCACCATCATCCTTATTACACATGATAACGATATCGCCAGCGCGGCAAGGCGCATCATCAGAATCCATGACGGGAAAATTATTGAAGACACAAACAATTGACAGTTGATAAAACAAGAAACCGCGGTTCTATAACCGCGGTTTCTT
>CAYOAW010000157.1:0-2720 GCA_964402095.1 uncultured Eubacteriales bacterium
CATTTAATGCCTGTTTTTTCTATTCCCCAACCAAAACTGTCAAGCGAAAGTACCAGCCTCGGGAAATGATCGTTCACAGAATCATAAGCGCCATATTCACGCTCGGCCACACCCTCGCCAACAAGCGATGCGCACACCTGAACATATAACCTTTCGCTGCGCCTTTCGGCAATAAAATCAATTTCTTTGTCTTTATTTTTCCCGACACTCACCTGATAGCCTCTCGAAATCAGTTCGTTCAACACTATGTTTTCTAACTGTCCTGATAGCAGTGTTGGCTTGCTGCCAATGGTTGCCAATGCCAAACCCGTATCGCATAAATAATACTTTTCCATGGTTTCCAAATGCCTTTTCCCTTGCAGATCGTGGCGCCGAACCTGATGTATCAATAAGGCGTCTAACGCATATTGAACGAAGTTCAGCACCGTATCGGTTGATATATTCCGGTGTTGCGATTTGCAGAAATCGCTGATGCTTTTTGCACTGGTTATGTTGCCGCAGTTGTCGGCCAAAAAATGCAGCACCCTGTTGAGCATGTTTCCATCGCGGATAGCATACCTCAGCATGATGTCTTTTAGTACCACCGTATTGTAAATTGATTCAAGATACTGCGACAGTACCGGTTCATCCCATCGAAGGCTGTGAAGTCCGGGAAAGCCACCATATTTCAAATAATCGGCCCATAGGTTTGAATCGCTATCTTCGTGTTTACATTTCTTCGACTATACACGAAATGTTTGTAAATTTATTGCAATAATTCTACTATACTTGAAGCTTTTTGTAAAGGTGGTTTCTTGCTGTTGGCCGGTATAAAATATACAGCGTGCTGTTTTAATCCGAGTCTTCAGCGAATGTCTCAGATGGAAGGTGCAAGATAAAACACAAGAGATATTCTAAAACATCTTCAGCGAATTCCTGTTCGCCCACATAGGTATGACAGGTATGAACTACTTTTCCTTCTTTGTCGAGTCACCCCGGCATTTCACTTGTTTACGTTTTCACACCTGATATCATAATTTCCTCCCACCGAATAAAACTCGGTTGGGCCGTAAGAGCTACCGTTGTATTCCTGTTTGAACCCGATATAATACACGCGGCAGGTTCCTGTGGCTGTTTTAACAGCAACTTCGGCTCCCAATGTCCGGTAAAGAATCACATTGGTAATTTCATCGCGTACGATAGTCCATTTACTATCGGCAATTGAAACCCGGAGCGGACTCATATCGGGAAATTGCTCTCCTGCTATTTTCATCATTGCTTGTTCAAGAGCAGGATTAGACATAGCCGGTTTTTCTAATCTTACGGCATCCAGCTGAATACTTCGGATTTTTTCAGCCCTTTCCCGATAATAATCTTTGCCGCTTTTCAAATCAATAGTAAATTCACCCGAAGCTAATATATTCATTGATGATTGCAACTGAATCAGCACCTTATGTTCGCCCGGCATACAGTTAGCAAATATTTCAGCAAAATCAGCCCACACCATTTTACTTGCGCTGTTCGCTTCAGAAGGAACAAGAGCATAAGTGTAGTATGATTTGACAACTTCAGTTGCATTGGCCACATTCAGTTCTACGCCGGCATCAGAATTGGTCTTCCCGTCCAGAAACATTAGTATGGAAATACTGCCCAGGTTTTCAAGCTTTCTCATCAGGTATGCCGAGAGGTAAATATCGTCACCTGCTTTAAAACTATTGGTAAGTTCATCCGCCTTTTCCTGAAGTATCACAATAGGTGCTTTTGAAAATACGATCTGGCCTGCATGTGCGGCATGAAAATCACTGGTGAAAATATTGGTTTTTAATGCATTATAAGCTTTATTATAAACCTCATCGGTGGCCGGTGCATAGAGTTGCCCTGTTGCACTTGTTTGATTTTCGATCAGGTCAAGCGATTGTATGGTATTTTTCATCGCAATGGCCAATTCCAATGCGCCAGCAAAATTTTTATCGCTAATCATACGGTTTGCACTGGCGTAGGAATCTTCAAAAAATGTTTTCTGTCGCCCCGCATTCAATTCTTTGTACAGTGTCCAGAAATTTTGAGCAACCCACACATAGTTTTGCCAAATCCATCCCCTGCCCAGCTCCTCGGGGGTCCAGTTTTGGACAATTATATCGGCCTTGGCTTTACGATTTACATAATCTAAATTCTTTGACAGACTAAGGAGCTTTTCGCTCACAACCTTGGGGTAAGTTGCATCGCGCAACAAATAGGCCTCATCATAAACTTCCTGACAATCTTTTTTAAATTTGCTCATAAAATCTTCATCTTGCTGCCATTGAACCTCTTTATTTTGGCCTTGTAATTGGATTACCAGCATTACAAAACAGGCCATTAATAAGATACTTATTAGTTTTTTCATGTGCTTAGGTTTTTATTGTTTATTTAAATGATAACTAAATTTTGATTTTTTAGTAAAATTTTAGGATTATACAAATATAGAAATTTTTATTAAAAAAAGCAAATTTTTTATTACGCGCGTCTCGATAGTATTTATCGCAGATAAAATGAAAACACCCGGTAAAAATTTTTTGGTAAGTTAGTAGTGTCGGTGAGACTGCGCTAAAGTCCGTGCGCTTGTCAGTCATCCCGACACTTAAAATCAATTCATTTTTCTGTCTGGTTTTTTACCAAAAAAATTAACTTTGCTAAAAATATAATCCTTTGTCCGAACCCAAAAAAGATATTGCAGAAACCCCGCTGATGAAGCAGCACAA
>CAYOAW010000158.1:0-2650 GCA_964402095.1 uncultured Eubacteriales bacterium
GTTGTCGAGGGGACTGTTGTTGCGGCAGTTGTTGAAACTGCAGAAATTTTTGCCGAAACAACGGCACTGAATTTGCCGTAAACAGCGGTGCCGCCGACAGTACGGTACGCGCAAACTTTATAATAATATGTGATTCCCGATACAAGCGAAGAGTTAACGAAATTTGTTGACCGTGTCACTTTTACGCGGTTATAAGACTTGTTTGACGCATTGTAACGGTAAACAACATATCCCGTTGCGCCGCTGACAGCGCTCCAGCTGATTTTAACACTTTTATTGCTTGCCGCCGCTGATACGGAACCCGGGGCAGCAGGAACCGGTTTGGCGTTAACGCTTCCCGACATTGTGCTGAAAATATTTTTACCGCCTGCTGTTCGATATGCTCTGGCTTTAAAGTAATAGACCTTGCCTGTTGTAAGACCGGTATTGATAAACACGGTTGTTTTTAAAGTTTTTATGCTTTCATAAGTTTTTTTGGCGGGATTGTAACGGTAGACAATATAACCGCTTGCACCGGCAACCTGTGACCAGCTGAGCTTAATACTGCTGTATGCCAGCAAGCTTGCTTTAAGATTGGCGGGTGGCGATGGGACAGGTTTTACGGCTGCCGATTTTGAAACAGCGCCGTAAATATTTTTACCGTTTACGGTAATATAAGCCCGTACCTTATAATAATATGTTTTTGCTGTCACCAAGCCGGTATTTATGAAGCTTGTTTTTGAAGTAACGGAAAGGCGCTCATAAGCTTTTTGCAGGGAGTTAAACCTGTAAACCACATATCCGCTCGCCGACTGTACAGGTGACCATGTCATTTTTACACTGCTGTATGATACGGAGACGGCCTTTAAATTTTGAGGCGCAGCAGGCGGATCAGCGGCAAATGCCGTAAAAAGCGCTGTTTGCGCGGAACCGGCCACGATCACTGCAGCCATAAGCAATGTAATAATTTTTTTTGCGATGATGCTTTTTCTTGTCTCATTTTTCGGGCAGGCCGGATAAACTGCATCAATTTCTCCTGCCGATTGAGCCCATTTTATATTCTGCAATATAACATCCCCTTTAAAATTCGGTTTCAGTATGATATTGAATACCAGATTTTATTATATCACCTTCTGCCGTTAAGAGCAAGAAAACGGCGTAAAAGTAAATGTTGGTTTAACCCCGTTTATCAGGTTTATACGGTTGTTTGTGCCCGGCGCAATATTGACACATTAACTTTTATGTGATATATTCAATTAGTAATAACATTTTAATATAGTTATTATTTATATTGAACAATAAGGGGCTGACATGATGAAAAGATTTAGAAAAGAATTAAGCATACTGTTGATTTTCGCTTTGGTCGTTACGAGTATAAGTTTGGGATTCGGTTTTTCCGCAAAAGCCTTAACCAATGCAGGTTCATGGCGTATTTATGCCAAAACAAGGGAAAATGTCTGGTGGAATCCACTTCAATGGGACCAAGGTACCAATGACGCCGTTGTCGTTAAACTTTGGTCCGGAGCAGACGGAACAGGAACCTTGCTTTACACCACGGCAGATTTGGGGCAAGGTTTGGTTGGAGCGGGCAGCGCGAGCGGTTCCGTAACCGTAACCGATATTCCCACCACCAATCAAATAGCGAGCATCACTTTCAACAAGGTTTCCGGAACCGATAAATGGGGCTGTGCAGAATTAGCTGTATATTACACCCCGTCAGGCGGTTCGGAACAGCTGATTGGCTCAATTAGCCCAAATGCGGAATACGACAACAATGATCTTCACCTTATTTGCAATACCTCCTTTTTTACCACCGACCACAATCGTTATATCACTTTTGACGCGAACGGCGGCAGTGGAACAATGGCACCGCAATATTTGATTTGGGGCACATCGGATTATTTAAATGTCAACACATTTACCAATACAGGCTTTTTCTTTAACGGCTGGGCTACAACAAAAGCAAAAGCTGACGCAGGTACAGTCGATTATGCCGGCGGCTTTGATTATACCATGCCGGACAGCAACCCGACACTTTACGCTGTATGGCTTGCGAACACCAATACACCGTTTACCGTTTACCATTACAAACAGAACATAGAAAAAACCGCATTTGACATCTTGGCGGCGACCGATAATTTAACCGGAGCCTCAGGCGGCACAGCGATAGCCGCAGACAAACACTATACCGGATTTACTGCCGTTACTCCTTTATCGAGCGGAATTATCGCAGGCGACGGCAGCCTTGTGCTGACTCAAAATTATACAAGGAACTCTTATACGATAACCTTTGACGCCAATGGCGGTACAGGCGGCTCGGCTGTGTTAATGGCTTTTGAAGCACCGCTGGAAGCGCCTGCTGTCAGCAGAACCGGCTATACTTTTGCGGGCTGGTCCGCCGAAGTTCCTCCGACTGTTCCGGCAGCGGATACCACCTATACAGCACAATGGACCGCGATTGATTACACCATTACTTTTGATGCCAACGGCGGCACCGGCGGCGAAGTTCAGACAGTGGCTTATGACACAGTTCCCACCCCGCCCGTTGTTGCAAAAACAGGTTATACCTTCGCCGGATGGAATCCGGAAGTTGCTGCCGTAACCGGTGATACGACTTATACGGCACAATGGACCGCGATTGATTACGCCATTACTTTTGATGCCAACGGCG
>CAYOAW010000159.1:0-2605 GCA_964402095.1 uncultured Eubacteriales bacterium
TTATTTGCGGCGCTCATACCGTATCCGTTTGGCTTATATGGGAAAGTACTTAAACTGATAACCGAGGACCCTGTACAATACCCCTACATTCTTGTTCATGGGCTCGGCGGGTGGGGCCCGGAATCGGGGATTAACGAATCGGCTCCCTACTGGGGCGCGACAACCGGCAGCCTGTCGGCATATCTTAAAAGCCAAAACTATGCGGTCTATGAAGCATCGGTCGGCCCGTTTTCCAGCACGTGGGACAGAGCCTGTGAGTTGTATGCCCAGTTGACCGGGACCAAGGTAGACTACGGCGAGGCTCATTCCAAAGCGAACAACCACTTACGCTATGGCAGAACCTATAAAGAACCTCTTTTTGCGGGATGGGGCACAAAAACCGATGGAGGCCAGATAAAGAAAATCAACCTTATCGGCCATAGCTTCGGCGGCCCCACCATCCGTTTATTGGCGTCCCTTCTAAAAAACGGAGCGAAGGAAGAGATAACGGCAAGCGGGGACGGGGCATCTCCCCTTTTCAAAGGCGGCAAAGGCGATTGGGTAAACAGTGTGACAGGCCTGTGTTCCCCCAACAACGGTTCCACCCTGTATTTGGTTCTTGACAAATACAATCTGGATGCCCTTCTGCTCGATGTCTGCCTTGCTTTCGCGGGCATTGCCGGCAACTCGGCGGCGAATGGCTTTTTGGATTTTCATCTCGAGCAGTTCGGCATATCGTCCGTTCCGGGTGAAGAAACCGATTTGTCGGCCATGAAAGCTTCTCTGGAAAAAATCATGAGCACGGGTACGGACAACGCCGCTTACGATTTATCCCCCTACGGCTGCGCCGAGCTCAACAAACGCATCGAGACTGTAAAAGGTGTCTACTATTTTTCCTATTCCTACTGCACAACGAAGGACGGCTTCCTTGCGAGCAACCAGGTTCCGCAAAGCGATACCCTCCCGGTCCTGATTCCCACCGCTTACCTGATGGGGAAATATACCGGCAGCACGGAGAACGGCCTGACAATCGATAAGACCTGGCAACCGAATGACGGGCTTGTCAACGTGGTATCCGCAAGGTATCCGCTTGACGAACCATGGCAGGATTATAATGCCGACAAAATTAAGAGCGATATTTGGAATGTTATGCCGACAAAAGAGGGCGACCACGGAACGGTAATTGGACTCAATGCGGACACACAGAAGACCCATAGCTTCTATACCGATTTATTTACAATGATAGATGCTGTTCCCCGTGAGAGAAAATACTATTTTGTATCTCCGTTTTGAAAGTTTAAGGAATAAGATTTAAAGGAGGAAATATGGAAATCAGAAAAATTTTACCCGAAGAACATATCGATATCCTCAAACTGAGGTCGGCATCCTATAATTCGAAGAAGGATTTCAGCGACCCTGAAAAAACCAAGATGGGGTACGAAAAGATCCGGGCTGTTTTTGACGACACCGGCAAGGCCTGCTCCACGACAGCCATTGAACCCTACACAATAAAATTCAACGGCAGCAATGTCAAAATGGCCGGCATCGGTTCGGTCGCGACTTTGCCGCAGGAGAGAAACAAGGGCTATGTCAGGAAACTGTTTAGCTACTGTTTTGAGGAAATGAGGGAAAATGAACAGCTCTTTTCTTATTTGTTCCCTTTTTCACATCCGTATTACAGGATGTTCGGTTATGAGGTCTGTTGCGACAGGCAATTGGTGAGTATGCCGCTCAGCGCATTTGCGGAGCTGAAAGTACCCGGCAGGGTGGAGCAGCTTGTTTATGAAAAACATATAGAGGATGTCAAAGATATCTATAATTGTTTTATCAAAAACAAAAATCTTGCCGTTGTCCGGGATGACGGGCAATGGAAAAAAATGTTTGACAGGGATCCCTACACCGAGCTTTACAGCACTTATATCTGGTACGACAGTGACGAAAATCCGGCAAGTTATATCTCATATGACTCTTCTTCCCAGGCTCAAAACGAAATATATGTCTGCGAGCTTGCTTTTAAAAACTATGACGCGCTGAAAGGTTTGCTCGGGTTTCTCAGCAAATTTCATCCGTTGTTCAAGGCTTTTAAAGGTTATCTGCCCGGATTTATTGATTTGACGATTCTGGTGGCGGAACCCATTTTAATGCAACGCGAGCTGAAAACTTTCGGCATGAACAGAATCATTGATGTCGAAAAAGTTCTCGCATACTTAAAATGCCCCGCTGACAACGGCAGCGTAAACATTGAAGTCAGCGACAATTCGATACCCTGGAACAACGGCATTTTTACAGTGAGCTTTGAAGACGGCAGTGTAAGCGTTAAAAAGACATCCGCTTCATCGGATTTATGCTGCAGTGTTCAAGCGCTTACCCGTTTTGCGACCGGGTACACTTCGCTTGCTAAAGAATTTAAATATAAAACCGTTGATATTTACGGCAAACAGGAGCTTCTCTTCACACTTTTTCCTCAAAAAGAGCTGTTTATGACAGAATCATTTTAAACATTAAGCTAATATAAAATACAAATTAACAGTGTTTTGCATCAAGAGTAAACGGCAAGTTGTAAATTGCGGTTTGCTCTTGATTTTTGTGCAGATAAAGTATAATATGAAAAATACGGAGTTGTATT
>CAYOAW010000160.1:0-2584 GCA_964402095.1 uncultured Eubacteriales bacterium
GGGCGGTTATTAAAAGTCGCTCCTGCGGGTGCGACTTTTTTTGCTAAAGCTGAATTTATTGGACGCACAGCCTGCTGTGCGTCCAAAGCGATAGCAATAAAATTTTAATGATTATTTAATCAAGCATACCTTTTATAATATTCATAGGCATAGGTTCGGGCCGCTGGCAACTTGACTCTAACAGATAGTGTTTTTGGGTGTTCGCACTTATACCGAACCCAAGCATTATGTCAAGCACATGGTATGCCAATTCGCTGCTAGCTCTATGCTTTCTGCCCGTTCTCAAAGCCATAGCCATGTCTGCAACAGCAATTCCTCTTGAGTTATCAGTATATTGATGTGTTAACGGTAATTCATAAAAATCTCCGTCCATACGCTGTATTCGAACAGGGCCTCCGAAACCGTTTGGATCAGGAACCTGCATTGTTCCTTCAGTTCCAAATATTTCAATATTCGGATGTTCACTTTTCCACATATCGAAAGACATAATTATTGAACCGACTGCTCCGTTTTCAAATTCCATTATTCCGTTAACATGAGTATCCACTTCAACAGGAATAATTTTTCCGTATTTCCCCTTGCTTGTTATCGTCCTGGTATCAAACATCTTTCTTGATGACCCCGTTAAAAATTTTACCGGGCCAAGCAGGTTAACAAGTGCCGTTACATAATATGGCCCCATATCAAGCATTGGGCCTCCGCCTTGTTCGTAATAAAATTCCGGATCAGGATGCCATGATTCATGACCGTGCCCTGTCATATATGCTGCTGCTCCAATAGGTTTGCCGATATATCCATCATCCAGCAGTTTACGGCAGGTTTGTATTCCGCCTCCTAAAAAAGTATCCGGAGCAACTCCAACAAGCAAACTTTTTTCTTTGCCTAAATCAAAAAGCATCTTAGCATCTTGCAGCGATACAGATATAGGTTTTTCGCTGTGTGTATTTTTGCCGTGTCGCAAAGCTTCTATTGCAACGCCATAATGCTGTTTAGGAGTTGTTAAATTTACAACTATTTCAATTTCCTTATCGTTAAACATATCATACATATTTTCGTAAATAACCGGTATATTCCAATCAGCAGCAGCCTTAGATGAACGTTCCGGGATCAAATCGCATACGCCCTTGACTTGAACAATATTATTAAAAACTGTTGTTAAATTTTTTAAATAAATCGGGCTGATATTTCCGTTTCCTACTATTCCAACAACTACTTTATCCATTTTAATCTCCTTAATTATTAATACATTTTAGCTTTGCTTTCAAAAATTGAAGCATCCAGTCCGCGCTCAATAGCTATATCTTTTCCTTCAATCGCCCAAAGCATTCCTCTTCTCATCAACTCCTGAGATGCCGGAGAATCTTCAAATACAATGTCAGTGTGCCCGAGTGAGTTGTAAAATACTCGTCCATGCCCCCATTTTTTAGTCCAAACAACCGGCATATCAACAGGCTTGTTGGAACAATGATAATATGTTTGCAACGGGAAACGCGTTGTTGCCAGCACTTCTACAGCAGGGTCAACATGTAAATAATATTGCTCGCTAAAAACCTCAAAATCCTCAATTCCTTCTACAATTTGACTGGATGAATTCTTTACAATATTAACTTTGTAATCTATCATACCACCAGGATGAGAAATCCAATTCCCGCCTGTTATAAACTGCCATTCCGTATTTTCTCTGAATGAATCGCACATACCTCCATGATTGCCGGCCATGCCAACACCCGAGGCAACAGCCTTGCTTACATTGTTGCAGAGCTCACCGCTTAATTGTCCTCCGGTCCATATAGGCACGATTAAATGCAATTCCTTTAAAAATTCAATATCATTATATGATTCAAGTGTTTGTGATAAGATTACCTCAATACCTTCATTTTCTAAAATTCTTTTAAATCTTCCTGCAACTAATTCAGGCTCATGTCCATCCCAACCGCCATAGACAATCAGTGCTTTTTTATTTGACATTTAAAAACCTCCATTTTATTATACTTTAGCATAAAATAAATCTTATAAATTATACATCATCATATTTATAACGTCAATTGAATTTACTAATAATTCTATTTTATAATATTATATAGAGTATAATTTTTCGTTTAATATTTGAAACGGTTCAATTTCAGTTATATTAACAGGCAATATTCTGAATGAAAAGCAAAACTTTTTGTCGTTCAGAATTCTGTCTTTTTCGATCGCGGCAATTTGTGTATTTTGGCTTATCGAATTCATTTTCCAATCAAGGTTTATAACTGTTTGTTTAAGAGGTTTCAATTCAAAATCATGTTTTGTTGATGTAAGAATTTCCGAGGTATAGTGTGAAGCATTAAAGCAAAAATCGTGCAAATTGTAACCGGAAAAATATAAACCGTTTCCATGTGCGTCATTCACTATTCCCCAACGCGTACCGAAGTGAGATGAGTTTTCCTGAGGAGCAATATAATGTTCAAAATTTTCATTAACACTTATAGAGTATTTGCCAATTCTTGCAGCATTATGTCTGTCAATATATGTCTCCATTGGCCCGTAACCAAAATAATGCATATCTTCATAACCTTCAGGCATAACAATTTCCAAACCGATT
>CAYOAW010000161.1:0-2446 GCA_964402095.1 uncultured Eubacteriales bacterium
GAAGCCTTCCGCTTTATGCTTGCCGAAGGCGAAAAACTCGGGCTGAAGGCAAAATTATTAACTTAGTGTTATATAAAAGCTTATAATTATTACATTTATAAAAACCTTTTACGCTCTCAGCTTTTCTGCTTTCACCAGTAAAAAAATGTTACAAATACTTTATTTATTCTAAATTATTGTTTAATTTTGTAACAGTTAAAAATGGAATTATGGAAACAGATAACATTATCGGGAAAAATATGAAAGCGCTAAGAGAACATAATGGATTTTCACAGGATTCTCTTGCTAATTATCTTGGCATCAAACGTGAATCAATAAGTTATTTTGAGACCGGCAGCAGGGCAATTCCCATAGAAATAATGGAAAAACTGTGCGATTTATACGGCATTGATTTGGCTGATATTTTTGAAACAGATGACAACAAACGAAGAGATGTTGTAACATGTGCATTTCGCACCAGCCATATTAATGAACAGGATTTACCTGCTATCGCAAAGTTGAAAAAAGTTGTTAAAAACTATCTTAAAATTAACAACCTTTTAAAAGAAGCATGAATATCATCATTCAAAAAAAAGCAAATGTCTTTCGCGAAAAGAATGGACTAAGCTCTTCGGAACCCATACGGCTTAAAAGTCTTTTGATAAAACTCAACATACTTACACTTTTTCGTCCGTTATCAGATAATTTTTCGGGAATGGCTCTTAAATCAGGCGCTGATGTGATGTTTATGCTTATCAATTCAAATCATTCCATCGGAAGACAACATTTCACTATTGCCCACGAACTATATCACCTCTTTGAGCAAGAATATTTTGAAATTCATCAATGTAACACCGGATTGTTTGATAAAAAAAACAGACAAGAATGTGATGCGGATTTTTATGCAGCCAGCCTTTTGATGCCTGAGTCCGGTTTGCTCGACCTAATTCCTGATGCTGAACTACAAAATAAAACAATCAGTATCCAGACCCTTCTCCGCCTCGAACAGTATTATTCGGTTTCACATTCTGCCATGCTTTATCGCCTGAATTATTTAAAACTGATTAGCGAAAGTATTTTTGAATCATTCCGAAAGATAAACATTATTAGAACTTCCGCTTTATATGGCTACGATACCAACCTTTATAAAGCAGGCAACACCGATGTAATTATTGGAGACTATGGCGAAAAAGCCCGGTTGTTGTACGATAAAGGTAAAATTTCTGAAGGCCATTATTGGGAATTAATGAGAGATATTGGGATAGATTTGACCAGCTCGGAAAATGAAAATGGAATCGAATAAACTCATTCTTCTTGATTCAGATGTAATCAGTCATTTTGTTAAAGGCGGGCAAATCCTTTTGTTGCCTCAGATTTTCCAATATAAAAAAGTCATTCTCGACATTGTATTTCATGAACTTAAAAAACGTAAAGGATATGAACTGTTTACTGAAAACATCATTCGCTTTAAGCTTATTACCGAAATCCCATTCCCCGAAAATTTTGAAATACAAAGAGAATACGCCCATTTACTGAAACTTTTCGGTAAAGGAGAAAGCGCTTGTATGGCTTTTTGTAAATTCAATCATCAGATATTGGCAAGCAGCAATATCAGGGATGTTTGGGATTATTGTAGAAATAATAATATCACCTTGCTTACCACAATGGATTTCCTTGCTGAAGCATATAAAACCGGAATACTTACGGAACAACAATGCAACGACTTTATAAAAACGGTCAAGGAAAAAGGCAGTAAATTACCGGTAGATTCTATCAAAGTTTATCTATCGGATTTCAACGTCAATACACTATAGACTCCGCATTTGCTTGCCGAAGGCGAAAAACTCGGGCTGAAGGCAAAATCGTAACCGGACATTGACTGTTGGATATTAGCTGTTAGCTTTTAGTAAACGACCAACCGCCATTCACTTTTTTCAACAAACTCACCCTATATCCCTCTTTTGGAAGGAAAAGAGGGACTCTTGGTCGGAATGACCATGGGACTGGTGATGCTAATTGTAATGCTTTATGGCAGATTCCTCCCTGCAGTACCAAATGACAACCAAAGCAAATGGTGCGGATTTCTCCTTGCAGTCAAAATGACGATCGTTACTAAAAAAAGAAGAAGAGAAAGTGTGGACGGCTACGCCGCCAACACTCCCTTTATTATCACCATCTTGTGGTCGTCATTCCGACCGAAGGGAGGAATCCATAACAATCATCCACCGGCTGCTCCTCTTCTCTTTTTTCCAGGAGAAGGGGCCCCTTTCTCTGGCTTTTAGCCGTTAGCTGTTGGCCAATGGCTAAGAGCCAACCGCCATACACGGTAGCACAACGTTACACCAAGTTTCAACACAACTTTTTTCAACAAACTCACCCTATATCCCTCTTTTGGAAGGAAGAGAGGGACTCTTGGTCGGAATGACCATGGGACTGGTGATGCTAATTGTAATGCTTTATGGCAGAT
>CAYOAW010000162.1:0-2420 GCA_964402095.1 uncultured Eubacteriales bacterium
GTTGTATTTAAGCAGGATATGGCAGGTATAACAGAAATAGCCGTTAACGGGGCAAAACTGATTAAGACACTCGGCAGTGAAGCCATTCAAAAGAGCGGGTGCAATATCCGTTACGAATACTCCCCGGAGAGCTTTATGGGTACGGAACCCGATTACGCTGTATCAATATGCAACAGCGTTATGGAGGCGCTCGGAGCGGACAAAGAGCACAAACTTATCCTTAATTTGCCGTCTACTGTTGAAAGCAGCACACCGAATTGCTTTGCCGATCAGGTTGAATATTTCTGCAGCCATCTGCCGAACCGGGACGCTGCAATCATAAGCCTGCATCCGCATAACGACAGGGGAACCGCTGTTGCGACTGCGGAACTCGGTTTGCTGGCCGGTGCGGATAGAATTGAAGGCACGCTTTTCGGCAACGGCGAGCGTACCGGCAATGTGGATATTATTACACTGGCGCTGAATATGTATACCCAGGCGATCGACCCCGGCCTTGATTTAAGCGATATCAACAGGATTCGCGAAGTATACGAACGGACCACCAAAATGGTTGTTCCTGTGCGGCATCCGTATGTCGGCGAGCTTGTATTTACCGCTTTCTCCGGCTCGCATCAGGATGCAATCAACAAGGGTGAGGCCTATATGAAGGACAGCAAAACGGAATACTGGGAAATTCCGTATTTGCCTATTGACCCCGCTGATGTCGGGCGAGAGTATGAACCGATAATCAGAATCAACAGCCAGTCCGGCAAAGGCGGTGTTGCTTTTGTGATGAGCAACACTTACGGGTACGATTTGCCAAAAGCAATGCACCCGGAATTCGGAAGGATTGTCCAGCAGTATTGCGATAAGGCAGGGAGAGAGGTCCAGGCCGAGGAGGTTATGGAACTGTTCAAGAGCGAATATATTGATGTTGATGAGCCATATAAACTTATTAATCACAGGTTTTTTGAGGAAAGCGAGATCTATGATGATCTGCCAAAAGTGCGCTTTGAAGGTCAACTCAAAAATAACGGCAATGACCCTGTATTGATAAGCGGAACCGGCAACGGCCCCATTGACGCGTTCTTTAATGCTTTGGCCACTGTGGGAATAACCGGTTATAAATTTGTCAATTACTCCGAACACGCGATCTCTATCGGGTCCGATGCGAAAGCTGTTTCATACATACAGCTTAACTCCCCGGACGGCAAAAACATTTTCGGTGTCGGCATATCGCACAATATCAACTATGCGTCGATTAAAGGAATTCTGTGCGCTATCAACCGTTCGCTTAAAATATGATTTTTCTTGCCAAACACCGATTAGTTTGGTAGTATAATCGCAGCATAAAAATATACCGGTGAAAAGAGGGAATGAAATGAAAAAATTTAAAATAACCGTGCTGAAAGGCGACGGAATCGGGCCTGAGATTGTCGATGAGGCGATAAAGGTATTAAACGCGGCAGGCAATAAATTTGATTTTACTGTTGAATATGACTTCCGGCTTATGGGCGGCTGTGCTATCGACGCGGCAGGGGTACCCCTGCCGCAGGAAACTGTCGATTCCTGCAAAGGGGCGGACAGTGTGCTGCTCGGTGCAGTCGGCGGTGAAAAATGGGACACACTTCCCGGGCATCTGCGCCCGGAAGCGGGGCTGCTGGGTATACGCGCCGCGCTTGGGCTATATGCCAATCTTCGCCCGGCGAGGATTTTTGAAGCGCTGAAAGCGGCATCCCCTATTAAAGCGGAAATCATCGGGGACAGTCTTGATATTATGGTTATCCGTGAACTGACAGGCGGTATCTACTTCGGCGAGCGCGGACGGTTTGAAAAAAACGGCGAGCAGGCAGCCTTTGATACGGAGATGTATACGGTTCCCGAGATTAAAAGAATTGCCAAAATCGGATTTGAAATGGCTCAAAAACGCGGCGGACGCCTATGCTCCGTTGACAAAGCAAATGTGCTGGAATCATCACGCCTCTGGCGTGAAACTGTCATTGAAATGGCAAAAGATTATCCCGATGTGGAGCTTTCCCATATGTATGTTGACAACTGCGCCATGCAGCTTGTACGCAGGCCGACTCAGTTTGATGTTATTGTAACATCAAACATTTTCGGCGATATTCTTTCGGATGAAGCATCCATGCTCAGCGGCTCGATTGGCATGCTCGCCTCGGCAAGCCTTGCGGAGGGCAGTTTCGGTTTGTATGAACCGATTCACGGTTCCGCACCTGACATTGCCGGGAAAGGCATAGCAAACCCTCTTGCGACTATCCTTTCGGTTGCAATGATGCTGAAGTATTCTTTCAATATGCCACAAGCGGCACAGGCAATCGAAAATGCTGTCAATGAAGCGATGAAAACCGCAAGAACCCCGGATATTTACGAAGAAGGATTCAAAAAGGCCGGGACGGCTGAAATGGGCGATATTGTCGCGC
>CAYOAW010000163.1:0-2407 GCA_964402095.1 uncultured Eubacteriales bacterium
AAAAATGCATGTTTTATGGAGCAAAACTATACAGAAGGAAAAACTTTTGAAAAGAACAATTACACAGAAAACCTGCTGATAAAAGGCGAATATGAAAACTGTGTTTTCAAAAACTGCGACTTTTATAATTCCGACATTTCCGGCGTGAAATTTATTGAATGTGAATTTGTTGACTGTAATCTGAGTTTGGTTAAACTTACAAATACGGCATTCAGAGATGTGAAATTCACTGGCTGCAAAATGCTGGGGCTGCGCTTTGAAGAATGCAACACATTTGGTTTTGCTTTTAGTGTTGACAACTGCAATCTGAATCATTGTACTTTTTACAAAACAAAACTAAAAAAGATAATATTTAAAAACGCACAGTTGCAGGAAACGGACTTTACCGAATGCGATCTTACTGCTTCTGTTTTTGATAACTGCGACCTGACAAGGGCAGCCTTTAACAATACTATTATTGAAAAAGCTGACTTCCGGACTTCAGTAAATTATTCCTTCGACCCGGAAAGAAACCGGATAAAAAAAGCTAAGTTTTCTTTATATGGCGTTACGGGGCTTTTAGCAAAATATGATATTGAGATTGATCATAATGTGTAAAATTGAATTCGGGAAATAAGGCGAAAAATACTGTCCCAGTTATTCGAAGTCTGTGACTTCGAACCTTTTTAATAACTCATACGATGACTCAAAGTCATCGTATGAGTTAATATAAATCATTTCCTGTTAATCGGTAGACTATACCTTCTGACCTTATCAAACTGGTAATAGGCGTTGGTTACAGCTGCAGCTGTTGGTACCAGGCCGATTTCGCCTAAGCCTTTGGCTCCGTAAGGCCCGAAACTATCTTCCACTTCCACGCCGATAACCACTATTTCAGGGATGTCTTTGGCTTTTAATAAGCGGCAGTCTTTTAATTTTGTGCTTTTTAGGTAGCCGTTCTCCATGGGCAGGTCTTCGGTAAGTGCATAGCCAAGTCCCATAATTACGGCACCTTCTATCTGGCCTTCAAACATAGTTTTGTTCATTATTTTTCCGGCATCGTGTGCTGCCACTACTTTTTTAATTTTCCCCATTTCATCAAGAACTACAAGCTGCGTGGCATAACCATAAGAAAAATGTGTGACAATTTTTTCAACATCAGCGCCCGGTTTTGTGGTCCAGTTACATTCTGAATATCCCGCATATTTGCGGCCTGTCAGTTCAGCAAGAGGCCTTTCCAATAGGTCGTTGTGGAGTTTTCGTGCCGCATCAATAACAGCATTTCCTAGCAAGACGGTCGCACGCGAAGAGGTGGTCATCCCGGTTTCCAGGCCGGCTTCGGTATCCATTTCAACTTGTATGATCTCAGGATCTAAGCCAGTTTCCGCAGACAGAATTTGTATCACCACATTGCTGATGCCTTGTCCCATGTCGGTCCAGCCGTGTTTTACCACCACTTCATTTTCCGATCTAATTTCTATCAGCGCATGACTGAAATCTATCATCCCGTTACCTACACCACAATTTTTTATGCCGCAGGCAAGCCCTGCATATTTTGATTTATAAAATTCATCTTTTACTGCCAGAAGTGTTGCTCTCAGGCCAACTCCTTGTTCAAGGACCTGGCCCGTGGCGGTCATCTTGCCTTCGGTAAGAGCGTTATCGTAACGGAACCGCCA
This sequence comes from uncultured Eubacteriales bacterium, assembly GCA_964402095.1. Taxonomy (GTDB): domain Bacteria; phylum Bacillota; class Clostridia; order Oscillospirales; family Acutalibacteraceae; genus UBA1447. Next base: position 1,659 of record CAYOAW010000163.1, read on the forward strand.
ACGATCGAAATTTCCTTTTTCACACAACTCATCAATACAGTTTTCGAGTGCAAATGCCGCCTGGTTGGCGCCGAAGCCGCGCATGGCGCCGCTGGGGATATTGTTGGTATAAACGGTTTTTGATTCAATATCTACTACCGGAACATGGTATGCCCCGCTGGCATGGCCTGCCACGCGTTCCATTACTTTTGTACCAACGGAAGCATAAGCGCCGCTGTCGCCGACAGCCCGGAGTTTTAGCGCTGTAATCATTCCTTTGCTATCGCAGGCAAGGGTGAAATCCATAAATACCGGATGGCGCTTCGGATGCATACGGATGGATTCTTCCCGGGTGAGTGTAACTTTAACGGGTGAACCCGTTAATTGTGCGTACAAGGCTGCATGTCCCTGCACAGTAAGATCTTCTTTTCCACCAAAGCCGCCGCCGCAAGGCACCATTGTGATGCGAAGTTTATCCGGTGCTATCTTTAATAATTTCGCGATTTGTTTGCGGCCGATATAAATACCTTGTCCGCCATCGTAAAGATGGATTCCGCAGCTTTCGGGCAGGGCAACAGCAGATTCCGGCTCAAGAAAAGCGTGTTCAATACGTTGTGTTGTGTAAAATCCCAACGTAACAAATGCGGAATTTTTTATAGCTGTATCAATATCTCCGCCTCGGCGGACAATACAGTTATCAAGAAGGTTCGGACGGCCGGGATGTACTTTTTCTGCACCATCTTTTATAGCTTCATAAGGATCGGAGATCG
>CAYOAW010000164.1:0-2387 GCA_964402095.1 uncultured Eubacteriales bacterium
AAAGTATAATAACCCGTGAAATATCTTTTGATGATAAAATTAATATTCCTGCTCCCAAGCTTTGGAGCCCGGAAACGCCGTTTCTTTACACCTTGCATCTTGAGCTTTTTTGCGGCGCGAGCAAGCTGTGCGACAGTGTGGAAAGCTATTTCGGCATGCGCAAATTCAGCATCGGCAATGATGAGAATGATATACCGCGTCTGCTGTTGAATAATAAACCCTATTTTCAAAAAGGTCTTCTGGACCAAGGCTATTGGTGTGACGGCGGGTTAACTCCTCCGTGCGATGAAGCAATGGTTTATGATATTGAAACAATGAAAAAAATGGGCTTCAATATGCTCCGGAAGCATATCAAAATCGAACCGCTGCGCTGGTATTGGCATTGCGACAGGTTGGGTATGATTGTTTGGCAGGATATGGTCAGCGGAGGGGAGTACATCGGCAATTTGCTCGCGGGTGTTCTGCCGAATTTGGGCGTTAAAGTAAAGGACAATAATTACAAACGCTTTAAACGCGGCAAAGAATCATGGCGTGCGGAGTTCAGAAAAGAACTTTTTGAAATGCTGGACAATCTTTACAATTGCGTTTCCATTGGATGCTGGGTTCCTTTCAATGAAGGATGGGGACAGTTTGATGCAAGAAATATCGGAAAATCCGTTAAAAACTATGACAGCAGCAGGATTGTTGACCATGCCAGCGGCTGGTATGACCAGGGCGGCTGCGACCTGAAAAGTATACATAAGTATATTTTACCCGTTAAGCTTCCGAGGATCGGAACCAGGCCTTTTGTTTTAAGCGAATTCGGCGGATACAGCTGCGTTGCCGAGAACCATGTGTGGGACAGGAAAAAATGTTTCGGCTATAAAATGTTCAAGGATAAAGCCGCATTGACTGCCGCATATGTAAAGCTGATGGAAGAGCAGATTGTCCCTTTGGTGCCTCAGGGGCTGTGCGCAACGGTTTACACGCAGTTAAGCGATGTGGAAAATGAAGTGAACGGTATTTTAAGTTATGACCGCGAAATAATAAAGATGGACGCGGAAGCGGTCAGTAAAATCAATGCGAAACTGGTTTATTGAGGATAACACAAAAGTTCCGAAACAGGAGGATTGCTTATGCCCGGCAAAAAAGGCTCAAAACTGAAACTGCTTTATCTGATGGACATTCTGACGCTTTATACGGACGAGGAGCATGTTCTCACTGCCAATGAACTTTGCGAAAAACTTGAAGAATACGGAGCGGAGTCTGAACGCAAGTCAATATATTCCGATATTGAAACACTGCGGACATATGGCTTTGATATTGTAAATGCCAAGAGCCCGAAAAGAGGTTTCTTTTTAGCGCAGAGAAGGTTTGAGACTGCCGAAGTGCGGTTGCTTGTTGACGCTGTTCAGGCCGCTTACTTTATTTCAAATAAAAAGACGAAAACGCTGATTAAAAAATTATACGCTTTGGTAAGCGAAACTCAGGCTGAAAATATTGAGAAACAGGTTTTTATCGAGAATAAATTGAAATGCGCCAATGAGGAAATATATTATACCATCGATATCCTTAACGAAGCGATTCAACAAAAAAAGCAAGTGGAATTCCGGTATTTCAAACGGAAACTTACCAAAAAAATGACAGCTTTGGGCGAGTCGAAAACTTTCGTTGTCAACCCGTATGCTTTAATCTGGCTGAATGACCGCTATTATCTCGTGTGCAACAATCCGAAATATGATAATCTGATGCACACGAGGCTTGATCGTATGGAAAAAATTAAAATGCTTGACAGCAAAGCGAGAAGTTTTTCTGAGGTGTCCGAATACAAGGAAAGTTTTGATGCCGCGGACTACTCAAAAAAACTTTTTAATATGTTTACCGGTAAAAATGAGAAAATTGAATTGCGCTGTTCAAATGCGATTATTGATGATATTCTTGACCGTTTTGGCAGGGATGTTCCGTTGAAAGCATACGGAGATGATTTTTTTATTATAAAAGTTCAAGCTGCCGTGAGCCTTGGCTTAATTTCATGGATTATGCAGTATGGCGACGAAATTAAAGTAATTTCTCCGAGAAGTTTAGCTGACGGTGTGAGAGAAAATGCCGAAAAAATAGCCGGATTATATGTAAATGGCAAAAAGTAATTGCGATATTTGAGAAGATATTTTTGCAGCAATTAATCAAATTTTTTGTTGACAACTGCTTGCTCGCTGTGATAGAATAATCACCGTTGCGAATATGCGGGTGTATTTCAGTGGTAGAATTCCAGCCTTCCAAGCTGGTTATGTGGGTTCGATTCCCATCACCCGCTCCATTTGTTTCCACACGCGCTTGTAGCTCAGGTGGATAGAGCAACTGCCTTCTAAGCAGTGGGTCAGGGGTTCGAGTCCCTTCAAGCGCGCCAC
>CAYOAW010000165.1:0-2356 GCA_964402095.1 uncultured Eubacteriales bacterium
GATTTAATCAGCAATGTAAACCTTCCGAATAACGGTCAAGCCACCAATCTTGTCATGGGAACCGCAGTTGAGACAAATGCCCGTTTTACCGAGAATAAGATTGAAGCAATACCGGCCGGCGAAATGACAGAAGAGATAGCAAAAATAGTGAATATCCATGCTCAGAATCAAAAGAATTTTGTTGATTCGTTTTTTTTGCAGGATAAAACAGCTTTGTGTGAAGTATTTTGCAATGATCCCGCAGTAAAACGGATAGGCAAAGATAAAGGTGAACAATTGTTTAAAGAGATGATTGAAATGAATAAAGATTGTCTCCCTGAATTTCTGAAGTAAATTAATTGGAGTATAAGGCAATGATATTTCCAAAACCGCAAAGAATTACTGAAAATGCCGGCAGATTCGCTGTTAAAGACGCAAGTATGTATTGCACAGGCATTGAAACTCAGTTTATAAAAGATTGGTGCCATAAAAATGGTCTTAGCTTTTCTGACAAAAGCAATATTATTGTTAAAACGGTTCTCGACGAAAGCCGTAATCTTACCTATGTTGAGAAAAGCAGAAAGATAACCGGAGAAAAATATATAATCAACAGCAATGTAATTGAAAATACAGTAAATATTGAGATTATATATGCAAAAAAACACGGGCTCTGGCATGCATTAAATGCAATTAAGCAACAAATTAAAGATGGAGAAATTATCATCGGCGGAATCGAAGATTATCCTCTTTTTTATCGCCGCGGTTTTATAGAGGGCTTTTATGGGAAACCATGGTCACCCAAAGAAAGAATGGATATGCTGCAACTGATGGCTGCGCATAGAATGAACACATATTATTACGGGCCGAAGGATGATCCTTATCACAGGGATAAATGGAAGGAACTTTATCCGGAGAAAGAGCTTTTAGATTTGAAGGTATTGATAGACCTTTCACAGGATTGCTTTGTAGATTTTTATTTTTGTATTGCGCCTGGCTTGAGTATAAGATACACAAGTGAGGAAGATTACCGTGCTTTATTTAACAAGATAATGCAGATTTATAGGTGTGGAGTCAAGAATTTTGGATTGCTTTTAGATGATATCCCGGAAAACTTGCATTTTAGAGATGATGTTCTGACTTTCGGCGGTGAGACTGTTAATGCTCATATTTGGTTAGCAAACAAACTGTTCGCTGATTTAAAAGAGTTCGACCGCGATATTAAACTTACTGTGTGCCCGCTGCAATACAATGGTAAAGGCGATGAATATTTTATCTCCAAACTTGGGCAGGGGATCGAACCGGGTATTGATCTGTTTTGGACGGGAAGAAATATTTGCTCTCAGGAACTTACTGTGCCGGAAGCTATCGTGTTTATGAATTCAACATACCATAAACCGCTTTACTGGGATAATTTCCCGGTAAATGATGCCGAAATGTACAATGAAATGCATTTGGGTTATATCACAGGGAGAGATCCCGATCTTTATCGTTATTCAGAGGGGATTATATCAAACTGTATGGAGTTTTGTGAATGTTCAAAAATTCCTTTATTGACTGTAGCAGATTATTTGTGGAATCCGGAGGGCTATAACTACAAAGATTCCTGGGATTACGCGATATGTACAGTTGTGGGAGAAGGTTCAGAACTGTTTAAATACTTTGCCGATAATTTGTTATCATCCTGTTTGAAAGTAAGCAATTCGCCGATACTAAGCGATACATTCTCAAAAGCACAGCAGGAACTGCGCGGAGGCAATATAATGGGTGCTTTTGAATTGATTATTGACTACAAGAAGAATTTAACAGCTTGTTGCGAGATGCTGAAAACAGATGAAAGAAAAATATTTGTTGAACTTAAACGCTGGTCAAAAAAGATGATACTTTGCTGTGATATTTTAAATTTGAGTTTTGAATATCTGACAGATCCGAATGAAGAGATTAAAACTCAAATTAAAAATATGCTTGACATATTTATTGGAATGCCGGAAGTGTTGACGGATTTTTCTTTTAAAAGTGCGGTTGATTCATTGCTGAACGGTGAAATATAATTCAAAATTATTGCTGAAGAGTGAAAGCTTTTGTTGTCGTATCAAAAACTTTCACTCTTTTTTACTATATGCAAATACCTGTAAATGATATTGTAATCATGAAGGGAAGTTGTTATAATCATTAAGGTATTCATGTAATTTTACAAAGGGGAATTAATAATGATTTCAAAAAATCTTTATGAGGAAGCAAGAAAAAAAGCTGTAGAATATTTCCAAAAGGCTCATGTTGTTATCACTGATGATGAAAAAGAAAAAATCGAGGTTGCTGATTTTGGACTTGGTGATTTATGGAACACCGGTCTTGAATTGTTAACCTATGTAAATACTGA
>CAYOAW010000166.1:0-2313 GCA_964402095.1 uncultured Eubacteriales bacterium
GGAGCGACCGCCGCCGCATCCCGGGCAACATAGCTTCTTTTGATCACGGCGCTGTCATTCGCAGCACCCATCGCCGCGACAAGAATTTCCATTTTTTCCGGCGTCTCCCCGACCAGGGGGAAGCGATACCCCAGCGATGCCTTGAATGCGAATTGCCCGCTTTTATAAAATATTTTGGTCTGGTCTCTGGTAATGACGGCATAGCGGCCCGCTTCCCATTCCCGGATAAAGTTATCATCGACACGGCCAAAATCTTCCACCGGCATCCAGCCGAAAGCAAAAGAGGTTTCCACGAGCGCCCAGGTTCTGTCGGCGCTCAAATGACAGACATAGACCGGCGTGTTGGCCGCCACTGAAGAGCGCTGCAGGTTATCAAAAGGCCAGCCGTCACTGTCTCCGCCCGGTTTGTTAAAATGCGGCCGCGCAGTCGGCAGGGCGCGCAGATCGGAATTGCGGATTGTAATGGCGGGATAGAGGGCGTTGGGATAATTATCCAGAGCCGCTTTTTGCAGGAGCTTGTTGTACCAGTCTCGAGTATGTTTTCTTTTATTTTCACCGTAGCCGAAATTTTTCGCAAACCGTTTTGAATCACTGACAACCGCAGCGGGCAAAGCGTAGAACGGTTCGTTCCGGCGCCAGACCGAAAAATAGATGATGTTATAGTCTTCAGCCAGGCGATTCTGGTTTTCTAAAGAAACCAGATCTCTGCTTTTGGTCTGATCCTGCAGGTAGGCCAGGTGATTCTGTTCTAAATCGCTCACATCCTTGATTGTTTCCGGCGCCTTCAGGCAGGCTGTCAATAAAAGTACGGCCGGCAGCAAAATAATAAATTTATATTTTGAGAAAAATCCTTTAATCAAAGCGCGGCAACCTTTTATTGTAATAATTTTCGTCAGCCTGGTTTTATAGTCTTTTTTGGGTGTTTGGGCAAGGCTAAATGACCAATTTTAACTTGGAGCACAAAATAATTTATGGCATAAGAGATTGAAGGCTGGTATAAGGCACAAGTTGTTTAAATCAAAGATGAAGGAGATAGTTCGTGGTTCCCGTCGGCGTATTAAAAGAATGCACTTTTTTCAGAGGATTTGATGACGGCGAGTTAAACAAATTATCTGTCCTGGCAACTGAAGAAAAGTACCTGGCCGGTTCTCACATGTATCAAAACGGCGATCCCGCCAAAGCTCTTTACCTGATAAAAAAAGGTAAAGTAGTTTTGTATATAGATAACTACATGGGGCCAAACAAACCGCCGATGCAGGTAACCGTGGACATGATCGTCGGCGGAGAGGCAATGGGCTGGTCCGCCGTAGTGGAACCTTATTTATATACCCTCAGCGCTCTTTGCATTGATGATACGGAAGCCATTGTTGTTGATGCAGTCGGCTTGCGCAAACTTATGAATGAAGACTACGCCATAGGATTTAAAATTATGGGGGCTGTGTCAAAAACAATAGCCAGCAGATTGACCCACACCCGGATAATTTTAGTGGGCGAAAGAAGCGGGTCTGTTGCAACCGAATAGTATATTAACAAGTAAAATTGCCTTTAGGGCCTGAAAAGGAGATGGAAAGTGTCTAGTTTGTTTGTACCCAAAAAGATTTTTTTTACCAAAGGAGTTGGAACACATAAGGACGAGCTGCATTCCTTCGAGAGGGCGCTGCGCGATGCCGGCATCGAGAAATGCAACCTGGTTCAGGTTTCCAGCATCTTTCCGCCGCATTGTAAAATGATTTCCAAACCGCTGGGACTGAAAGGACTGGTTCCGGGCGCCATTACATATTGTGTCATGAGTCGTTGCTGCAGTAACGAACCCAAGCGGCTTCTGGCGGCATCGGTCGGCTGCGCCATTCCCGCCGATAAGTCGTCATATGGGTATATCAGTGAACACCATGCTTTCGGGCAGACGGAAAAGCAGGCCGGCGACTATGCGGAAGATCTCGCAGCGGCCATGCTGGCCTCTACTTTGGGTATTGATTTCAACGTTGACGAAAGCTGGGATGAGAAAAAAGAAATATTTAAAATCAGCGGCAAAATAGTCCGCACACTCAACGTCACCCAATCGACAATATGTAAAAACGATAAATTCACCACCGTCATTGCCGCCGCCGTTTTTGTTTTCTAAGAAAAAGGAGAAAATGATGAAGCCGGACATAATTGCCATATGTAATCAAAAAGGTGGAGTGGGCAAAACCACCTGTGCTTTGAATATTGCTGCCGGCCTGACGCTGCTGGGCAAGAAAGTTCTGCTTGTTGATTTTGATCCTCAGGCGCATTTGACCTATTCTCTGGGCATTGTTGCGCACGATCTTCAAA
>CAYOAW010000167.1:0-2290 GCA_964402095.1 uncultured Eubacteriales bacterium
TGCCATGAATAGTATAGTCTTTTTCCAATAATAATTCGGCAAGATAACTGCCGTCTTGTCCTGTAATGCCCGATATTAGCGCGATTTTCATGGGTGTGAAGATAAAGATTAAAAAAAGAAAAAAGTCTTTTGGCTTTACCGGTTACTTACTGATAGTTTTTGAGTCAATAAAAATAGCATTTATTCCGTTGCGGTAAACGGGTCGGTAGGATTGCCCGACAAGATAATCATAAATTTCATTGTTGTTCTGACCGGGTTCTATGATGATCAGCGTGGGCCTGTATCGCTCCCAGTTGTTGCTTGTTAGCACTTCCATCTCATAGCCTTCGGTATCAATGGACAAAAAATCGATAGGATGATCTTTGGCATGTTGCTGGCAAATTTCACGTAAGGGCATTACTTCAACCTCATACTCCTTTTCAATTTTTACATGGTGTTTTTTTGCATTATACAGGGCGGCGTCTTTATCAAAACTGGATAGTGTGGGATACGTCAACTCATAAAAAGTAAGTTTCGACCGGGCGACACCGACACCGATATTCAGGTTGATGTCGCGCGGCCTCGACTCGTTGAAATTAGCGATAAGAGCGGGATTGGGTTCTATATTTATTCCATGCCAACCCTTATCATAAAATCTTTTTGTATTGCTCAGCGACAAGGGATTATGTGCGCCGATATCAATATAAAAACCCTGCTCTTTGCGTAAAATGGCATCGATAATCAGGTCTTCGTTTAACTGGCTGTAACTTCCAATACATCTTGCATCATAAACCGGCTGGGGGGGCGGCTTGATTTTACTGTGAGCTATTATCTTTTGTTTGACCTTGTGCTTATAATATTGCTCGACCACCCCATGAGGAATAATGTTTTTGAGAAATTTTTTTAACATAGCCAATAGGTTATTTCGTAAATAATTGCGCTGTTCAGTTCATTTTACGGGGGCTGTATCCCAGTCCACATAAGGCATAATAATTCCGGGCCTGGGGTCGGCGTAATTTTTGTTGATGCTGCTGATGTTCAAAATACTGAATTTCATTTTTACGGAATTGTAAACATACCACCTGATCATATGCAGGCCGATGGAAACCTGCATAATATAACTGCCTGCCTTCAGCATTTTGGAGGGTATGATTGCCCGGGAGCAATATTTTCCGGGTTTTATTTCATCAATTTGTTCCATGTTTTCGTCGTGAAACGACCTGAATAGAACCAAGCCTGAAGAATAATCGAGCAGGTCGAAGCCTATCCTTAACCCCAATAAAGTCTTTTTTACCTCATATTCAAACCAGAATTCGATACTTTTTGAAGACAAAAACTCGTCTTTGAGCTCATCTTGTGCCATGCCGCAGTTTATCAGCCTGAATTCGTCGGAAGGCGGCAGTTTTTTCAGTTGCTCCGATAGTGCTTCTTCCACTCCGCTATGGGTGGTATTCAAATAATGTCGTATCCCGTCCAGGGTATTTCCGGTGAACGTGATATTGCCATTTTCGATTACGCTGATTTTGCTGCACAGGTTTTCAACCGCGGTCATGTTGTGGCTGACAAACAAAACCGTCCGGCCTTCGCCACGTGAGACATCCTGCATTTTCCCTATTGCTTTTTTCTGAAATTCCGCGTCACCCACGGCCAGCACCTCGTCCACTATCAAAATTTCCGGTTCGAGATGAGCGGCTACGGCAAATGCCAGACGCACATACATGCCGCTACTGTAGCGTTTTACAGGGGTGTCGATATACCGTTCAACGCCCGAAAAATCGACAATCTCATCGAATTTGGTTCTTATCTCCGCCTTAGTCATTCCTAACACGGCACCGTTCAAAAAAATATTTTCGCGGCCCGACAGTTCGGGGTGAAAACCCGTGCCCACCTCAAGCAGACTGGCTATGCGGCCATTTACCTTTACTATGCCGGTGGTGGGAGAGCTTACTTTAGATAATATTTTCAGCAGCGTGGATTTTCCTGCGCCGTTTTTGCCAATAAGTCCCAGCACTTCGCCTCGCTGTACCTCAAAGTTGATATTGCGCAAAGCCCAAACGTATTCTGTTACCCCGCTGATGCCGGTTTCTTTTTTGTTTAAAACATTTGCCTGTCCGATTTTAAGGGTGGGGTCTTCCCGGCCACGGATTTTGGCTATAAAACGGTTTACATCATCGCGCAATGTACCGCTGCCTATCTGGCCCAGACGGTACTGTTTGGAAAGGTTTTCGACACGAATTGCGATATCTGCCATGGTTCAAATTACTTATCCGGCCAAAAGGTATTACGGTATGAAATACTTGTTGACAATGTT
>CAYOAW010000168.1:0-2260 GCA_964402095.1 uncultured Eubacteriales bacterium
CTTCGGTAAGATTTGACGGAAAAATATTGAAGATCGTTGCGAAAATATTGATAATAACCGTGAAAATTGACAGGATATTAAACATAGAATTACCTCCGATAATATAGTTGGTTAAAGCTCATTGTGCCAAAAGTATAAAATAATTAACCGGTTAAGTCAATAAAAAAATATGATGAAATAATAATGCAGTCATAGCTGCTATAACTTAAAGACCGCCTCAAACGAAAAAATCGTTCGGGGCGGTCTCGTTATTCATATCTGAGGACGAAAATCAGTCGTTCTCTTTTTTTCGTTTAATTACCTTCAGCCGCGAGAAATCCTCCCGGTCCTTTTCTTCAAGCGCGTCGGTGATGAATTTAACCGTTTCGGTAAAGCGCGGGATAATCACGTTGTCCAGCGCGTTGGTGCGTTTTTTGGTTTTTTTGATCGCGTCAGCCAGTCTGTAAACGCAGCTTTCAACCTCGGCAAGCTCTGCCGTCATCCTTTTCACTTCATCAAATTTGATGTATGCCTCGTCAAGCTGTGAATTGGTGAGTTCCAGCCCGTAATATATTTCAGGCGGCCTGGGTTTCAGCGTGATGGTAGGCAGCTCAACGCCCATGACACTTCTGAAGTCCATAACCAAACCGTCATCAACAGGGACTGTCATCGCTGATTCTCTGCATAAGCCCATAGTCATGTGCGCCCTTTGGAGCGCGGCATAAGCTTCCGCATAAGTTACGGAAATATCCGCCTGAATCACATTCGCGCGGTCAATCATCAGCATCATTTCACGCACAAGGATGCTCCTTTTGCGGTCCATCAAATCATAACCGAGCTTTGCCAGCGCGAGCGACTTCTGCGTGTTGATTAAATTGTTTTTAGTCGGAAAAACCGGAGAGGCCATTTATAACACCCCTCAATGTTCAATGTAATATTTATCAAGAGTTTCGCTGTTGACTCTTTCAAGCATCTTGCGCGGAAGAATAGACAGAAGTTCCCAGCCCAAATTCAGCGTTTCTTCGATTGTTCTGTTGTCGGTATAGCCCTGGTTGATAAACTGCTCCTCGAATTTGCGGCCGAAATCCATGATGAGCTTGTCCTCTTCGGAAAGCTCGTCTTCTCCGATAACGGAAGCGAGCGCTTTTGCATCCTGCACTTTGGCGTAGGAGGAGAAAAGCTGGTTCGACAGCGCGCTGTGGTCTTCCCTTGTAAACCCTTTGCCGATACCGTCCTTCATCAGCCTTGAAAGTGACGGCAGGACATTGATCGGCGGATAAATTCCCGTGGAGTCAAGCGCCCTGTCAAGAACAATCTGCCCCTCGGTGATGTAGCCGGTGAGGTCAGGAATCGGATGGGTGATATCATCGTTGGGCATGGTCAAAATCGGGATTTGCGTTACGGAGCCTTTTCGGCCTTCTATAATTCCGGCCCGTTCATAAATAGACGCCAAATCGGAATACAGGTAGCCGGGGAAACCTTTTCTGCCCGGGATTTCTCCTTTTGAGGAGCTGAATTCCCGCAGCGCTTCCGCGTATGAGGTCATATCCGTTAAAATAACCAGAATATTCATATGCAGGTCAAAAGCCAGATACTCCGCCGCTGTCAGCGCGCACCGCGGCGTGATAATGCGCTCAATGATCGGGTCGTTGGAAAGGTTGAGAAACATGACGACCTTGCTCATAACATTGGATTCCTCAAACGAACGGCGGAAATAATCCGCGACATCGTTTTTAACGCCCATGGCGGCAAAAACCACCGCGAAATCCTCGCCGTCGGCAATGGAAGCCTGCCGGACAATCTGCGCCGCAAGCTCGTTGTGTTTCATGCCGGAACCGGAGAAGATCGGGAGCTTCTGGCCTCTTATCAGCGTAGCCAAGGCATCAATGGATGAAATGCCGGTTTTAATATAGTTGCGGGGATAAACACGGCGAACGGGATTAATCGGCGCGCCGTTGATATCACGCCTGCAGACGGGGAAAATTTCGCCCATGCCGTCAATTGGCCGGCCCAAGCCGTCGAATACTCTGCCGATAAGCTCCGGCGAAAGCGGCAGCTCTATGGGTTTGCCGACAAGGCGGGTAAGGGTATTTTCCATCGAAACGCCCCTTGTTCCCTCGAATACCTGTACGGTAATCCTTTTGCCGTCGATTTTTATAATTCGTCCGTGGCGGACACTGCCGTCACTCAGTTTGAACTCAACCATTTCTTCGTAGCTTGCGTTCTCAACATCATCAAGAACCACCAGCGAACCGACGATTTGACTGAGGCCGGCATATTC
>CAYOAW010000169.1:0-2203 GCA_964402095.1 uncultured Eubacteriales bacterium
TGGCGGCCGGGAAGGATATGGCTTTTTTAAGCCGCACGCTCGGGACAATTTGCCTCGATGTGCCCATTGATACCGGATTTGAACATTATGTACCCGGAGAACCCGATGTTTTCAATGTAACCAGAATTATGGCCGAACTGGAGATGTTCAAACTTCTTGAACGCTTCAACCTAAAGGCGGATGAAAAAGCTGCGGCTGCCGCAAAAGGCATACGGAAAGAAAAAAAGCAGGAAGTTTGGGAGCTTGTTGAAGAAAACGAGCCGATTGCTCTTCTAACTAGGCTTAGAACTGCGAAAAAAGCTTACTTCGTTACAAATTTTGCGAACGGCGAAATTGCGGATATGTTCTTTGCCGAATCCGGCAGAGTCACACAGGTGACAGGTATGAACCTCACCTTTCCGGCCTTTATAACATCATTTTTTGATGACGAAAAGATCGAAAAATATACATTTGATTTAAAAACGCTCGCAGGCTACTGCAAACGCTGCGGGTTCAGGCTTTCGGGAGCCAAAGGGGACATTATGATATCCGGTTATGTCCTTAACCCGAATTCAAGCAACTATGAAATTTCCCGTCTGGCGCAGGAATATGCCGTCACGGTGCCGCAGCTGTCCGCCGAAAATAAGAACGCCGCGGACGCTGCGCTGTTGCCGGATCTTTTCAATATATTGGGCGCAAAAATAGAGGCGGACGGCCAAACAAACTTGCTTAATACGATTGAGATCCCGTTAACCCTTGTTTTAGCCTGTATGGAGAACGAAGGTTTTGCCGTTGATAAAAAAGGAATTACAGAATTCGGCAAGCAAATCGAAAAAAGAATTAACGATATAAGCACCGCGATTTTTGAGGAAGTGGGTTATGAATTCAACCTGAATTCGCCGAAACAATTAGGCGAAGCGCTTTTTGGCAAGCTTGGCCTGACAGGCAGGAAAAAAACAAAAAGCGGATTTTCAACAAATGTGGATGTGCTGGAATCACTGGCCGGCGATCACCCTGTGATTGAGCAGATACTGGAATACCGCACGCTTGCAAAGCTGAAATCAACTTATTGCGACGGGCTTGTTAAAGTCATCGGAGCGGATGGCAGGATACATTCCACATTCAAACAAACCGAAACAAGAACAGGTAGGCTTTCCTCAACGGAGCCGAACTTACAGAATATACCGATCCGATCGGATTTGGGACGCGAGCTTCGCAAATTTTTCCATGCAAAAGAAGGCTGTGTGCTGGTTGATGCCGATTATTCGCAGATTGAGCTCAGGCTGCTAGCGCACATATCGGATGACGAGGTTATGATCAAAGCCTTCAATGAAGAACATGATATTCATGCGATAACCGCTTCACAGGTCTTTAATATGCCGCTTGAACTGGTGACACCGCTCATGCGAAGCCGTGCAAAAGCGGTTAATTTTGGTATTGTTTACGGTATCGGAGCGTTTTCGCTGTCAAAAGACATCGGTGTTACCAGAGCCGAGGCGGACCGTTATATCAAAGGTTACCTGGAACATTTTTCCGGTGTAAGAGAATATATGAAACGGATTGTTGAAGACGCGAAAGAGAAAGGTTATGTGGAAACGCTTTTTAACCGCCGCAGGTATTTGCCGGAACTGAAATCCACCAATGCGTCGATCCGTTCTTTCGGGGAGAGGGTCGCGCTTAACATGCCGATTCAGGGCACTGCGGCGGATATCATCAAAATCGCGATGGTTAAAGTGCATGAGCGGCTGACAAGAGAAAACCTGAAAGCAAGGCTTATCATGCAGGTTCATGACGAACTGATTGTGGAAGCACCGGAAGACGAGACGCGGCGTGTGGAAAAAATTCTGGATGAAGAAATGGAAAATGCCGTTAAAATGCGGGTGAAACTTGCGGCCGATATTCACAGCGGCAAGACATGGTATGACGCAAAAGGATAGTTTTTGCATAAATCTTTCATACAGAGCGCTGCAAAATGCAACTGTATTTTGCAAATGCTTCCCATAAATAATAAATACATATATTTTATACGAGGCGTATAATGAAAAAAATAATGTTTATCTGCACCGGCAACACCTGCCGCAGTCCGATGGCGGAAGGACTGCTCAGGGAATTGCTGAGAAAGCATGGAATAAAAGATATTGCCTGTGAGAGCGCAGGCACAAGCGCATTTGCCGGCGATGAAGCCGAGCCGAATGCCGTTGCGGCGGCTGCCGAACTCGGCGCG
>CAYOAW010000170.1:0-2175 GCA_964402095.1 uncultured Eubacteriales bacterium
AAAAGACGGCTGCCTTTGAACTCTTCCGTCAGTGCGGGATGCAGGTACCGGATATAATTTTTGTTTCTGTTGGTGATGGCGTTATCCTTTCCGGGATTTACAAGGGCTTTGAAGATTTGCTTATGCTTGGCATTATCGAAAAGATGCCACGGATTGTTGCTGTGCAGGCAGAAAGAAGTAACAGCATCATTCGCAATCTCCATTCTGAAGTGTTTGAGCCATCGACTGCACAAACCATAGCCGACTCCATTTCGGTGGTCATTCCCCGGAATTTCTACATGGCAAAGGATTTTCTGCTGAAATATAATGGAGAAGGCATTGCCGTGCCTGATGATGCCATTCTGAATGCTTCTCTGAGGCTGACACGGAATTTTGGTATCTTTACCGAACCTGCCGGTGCAGCCGCTTTTGCAGGATATCTGAAATATTGTGAAACAAATCCGCCGGAAAACGACAGCAAGATTGCTGTTCTGCTTACCGGAAGCGGACTGAAGGATTTGAATGCTGTTTCATCGCTGGTTACTTTGCCGGAAGCAATTAAAGGTGAAAAATTTATTTATAAGGATATTTAGGACTTTTTTATGAGCTTTAATTACCGTAATATCTTATTAGTAATCTCTTTTATATTTTTACTTCAGGGTACATTAAAAAGCCAAATAACTGGTTATGTTTTTGACATTACGGATAATTCCCCTGTTGAAAATGTAAACATCGTTGTAAAAGGAACAAATGCAGGTACTACAACCAATGCAAAAGGATATTTTCGGCTTAACTTTGCCAATCAAAAAGCAATATTAATTTTTTCTCACTTGTCATTTCAATCGGATACTCTTAGCCTTCCCAATACAACAGCTTCAAAGCCTGTTACCATTTTTTTGATACCTAAAATGATTAATCTTCAAGAAGCTACAATTACTTTTAGCAGAAATAAGAAAGATTTATTCTGGGTAAGTGATTACATTTTTGTTGAAAAAAACATTTTGGTTCTCGGAAATGATCTTTACAAAAATATTAATAAACTGATTTTACTTCGCAGTTTAAATGATACCATTTCAAGTATTTGTTTGCCTTCATCCTTTAAACCAAGAGGCTTATTTATTGATTGCATGGGCGGTTATCAATTGATTGGAAGAGATTCTGTATTCCAAATAAATATTGACTCATTAGGAATATCTTTCCCATTCAGTGTAAGCATTGACAAATTTAACGATGCCGTATCGGATTGCATGTTTGACGTAAAAGATTATCTTGTCTTTAAAACAAAAGCTTCAAATGAATATCTGCAAGAATATTACGGAATAAATAAGCATGATAATACATCAAAAATTTTTATTACTTCAAATGAAAAACGAAAAGCAAAAGAAGCAAGTGATTATATATCATGGCTAGTTAAAAATAATGCAGTAGGGATGTCCGATATATCTGCAAGAATCCGGTTTGAAAAAACTATTATGTACCCTCCGTCGTATCTTGCACTAAGTAAAATAGATAATAAAATCTATTTTTTTAACCATGCATCCGGGAATATTGAAGTGTATTCCGAAGATTTAAGCCTAATTAATAGTATTTCTATTTCTTATATAAATAAAAAAAATTGGGTTCACCGGATTGTAACAGATAAATACAGAAATAAGGCTTATACCATCTTTTCAAAAAATGCAGAATGTCAAGTTGCAGAAATTGATTTAAGCAATGGGCAATTGAAAAATATTATAAAGATTCCATTCTCTTTTCCGCAGAACATACAAGTAAATGATGGATGCGTTTATTTCCTATATCACGATTTTCATGATGAAAATAAAAAGAATACATTATTTGGCATAAAAATAAAAGAATAACAAACGGATGAAAGGTATTTATAAATACGCTTTAATTGTAATTGCTTCAATGCTTATATATCTGAACATTCAGGCACAGACCCTAAAACCAGTTCGAGACCGTACCAAACAGAAAAATAACGAAGAATTGGTCTATTCTAAGGATGGAAGAATAATCCATGTAAAAGCCAGCGAATTAGCGGATAAAACAATATTGTAGTTATGATAAAATTTACATTAAATAATCAACTTATTACTTTTTCCGGCGATCCTCAGCTTCGATTGCTGAAATATCTCCGGAATGAGCAACAAATCACTTCGGTAAAGGACGGTTGCAACGGTCAGGCGGCTTGCGGTG
>CAYOAW010000171.1:0-2153 GCA_964402095.1 uncultured Eubacteriales bacterium
AAGACCATTTTTACTTTTGCAAACAAGTCCGGTTCGTGCTTTTTTACCCAAAGCAATTTCGTATAGCCAAAATAAGAATCGATACCGTTTGCCGAAACTTCAAAAATCGAGCTTTCGCCAATATTATTTTCAACCCACCGGCTTTCTTCATCCGCGCGACGGTCAAGCCAAATAATTGTCGGACGAACAGGGTTCATCTCAGCGTCGCACATTACACCAGTTCCGCCATACAATGCGCTGATAAAAATGCCGGATATCAGTTTCTCATCAATATTAGATACAACTTCCGATATTGTTTTGACTGCCGCATCCAGCCAAACTTCAGGCCATTGTTCCGCCCATTGTGGATGCAGGGTTATGAGTCCATAACCGGTATGCGAACTTGCAAGTACTTTTCCGCCTGCGGTTACAGCAACCGCCTTTGCGCCGGATGTCCCGATATCACAGCCAATTAGTATGTCTTTTTTCATATCATCTACCCTAACCGGCAAGTTCTGCCCGTGCCCGGAGATATTCGTCCTCACTTGGTGTTTTGCCGTGCCACGATACAGCATTTTCCATAAATGAAACGCCTTTGCCCTTGACAGTATGCATTAAAATTACGGTAGGTTTTCCGGAAGTTGATTTCGCGGTATCAATTGCCTGTAATATTTCGCTGAAATTATGCCCGTCAATTTCAAGCACACGCCATCCGAATGCTTCCCACTTTGCGGCGATATCGCCCATATTTTTCACATCGCATGTCCAGTTATCATTCTGCAGCCGGTTAATATCCACAAATGCAATCAGTTTGTCAAGTTTGTTATGCGAAGCGGTTGATGCAGCTTCCCAAATCTGGCCCTCATTAATTTCTCCGTCACCAACCATACAATACACATAAAAATCTTTATTTTGCAATCTGCCGCCCAATGCCATCCCGCCTGCTGCGGAAAGACCGATTCCCAAAGATCCGCTTGTCATATCGACGCCGGGAGTTTTTTTCATGTCCGGATGGCCTTGCAGATGGGCATTGACACACCGGAAAGAATCCATCAGCCAGCTTTTCGGATAAAATCCGGCTTCAGCAAGAACAGCATACAGTGCCGGAGCCGTATGGCCTTTTGAAAGGACAAAACGGTCTCGGTCAGGATCATTCGGATTGAGCGGATTATATCTCATTTCATCAAAATACAAAGCAGTAAGAACTTCCATCATGGAATAAGAGCCTCCGAGATGGCCCGATTTCGCTTTATATATCATGTCAAGGACCAAAATCCGAAGTTCCTTCGCTTTTTTTTCAAGCAGCTCAATATCTCTTTTCATATTAACTTCTCCCTTCTGGAGATTGCTCTTCTTGCTGCTGCAGCAATTTCTTGAGGAGTCAGCCCAAACTTTTCATATAAGTCATCCTGTTCGCCCGATTCACCGAAAACATCATTTACACCGACAAATTCAATCGGTACCGGATGTTTTTTGGCAAGCAGTTCAGCAACTGCTCCGCCAAGTCCGCCGATAACGGTATGATCCTCCACGCTGACAAGTGCCCCTGTTTTTTCAGCAAGCGCAAGAATTGAGTTTTCATCCAGCGGTTTTATACTATAAGCATTCAGAACGGCTGAACTGATTCCCTCTTTTTTCAAAATCTCAGCTGCTTTAAGAGACTTTTCAACCATAAGCCCGCATGCTATAATAGCCACATCTTTGCCGTCTGCCAGCAAATCCGAACCGCCCGGTACAACTTCGCCCGCAGTTTCATATATATCTTCCGCCATATCCCGGCCAAGCCGCAAATATGCAGGGCCTTCAAGAGCAATGACAGATTCGATTGCGCGCTCTGTTTGCGCAACATCCGCAGCAACAAAGATCGTCATATTGGGGAGAGTACGCAAAATCGCTATATCTTCAAGGTTTTGGTGGGTTGCTCCGTCTTTCCCGACACACAGCCCGGCATGTGTTGCAATTATCTTTACGTTCAAATTCGGGTAACATACCGACTGCCTTATTTGTTCAAAAGGTTTGTCTGAAACAAACATCGAAAAACCGACAACCACAGGGATTATTCCCGTTGTGCTCATACCTGCCGCACAAGAGATCATATCGGCCTCGCTGATGCCGAGGCTAATCATTCTTCCCGGAAATTTTTCGGCAAATTTCGAAAGATTAAGCACACGCGA
>CAYOAW010000172.1:0-2133 GCA_964402095.1 uncultured Eubacteriales bacterium
TTTCGGTTAAAACTTTCAGTGATAAGAAAATCCTCCTGCCGCACTTTTTGCCGCTGGAGGATTTTGCTGTTAATGATATTAAATTAAATCGTTATAATTGCTTCACACCGTATATCCGAAGAACCTGACCCCACAAGAATTCGGAAGTCTCCCGGTTCAACTACCCATTCAAAATTAAGATTCATTAGTTTGAATGAATCAAAGTCAAGCTTAAAATCAACCGTTTTGCTTTCGCCTGCCTTCAAAAATATCCTGCTGAACCCTTTCAGCAGCATCGGCGGTGTAACGACGGTGCTTTCCATATCGTCAATATAAAGCTGAACAACCTCGCCGCCACCATATTCCCCCGTATTTTTAACAGAAACCGATACATTAACATCGTATTGACCTGTTTTTTCAACAAAGAGGCCGGAATATTCAAAGTGAGTATATGAAAGACCGAATCCGAATGGGAAAAACGCTGTTTTCGGGCCTTCCAAAAAGTCTGTTTCACCACCCGGAAGCATGGAATAATAACAAGGAATCCGTGTGGAACTTCTTGGCAGGGAAATCGGAAGTTTTCCCGAAGGATTCGTCAGGCCAAGAAGAGCCTCAACAACCGCTCTGCCACCAAGCTCACCTCCGAACCAAGCCATCAGCACAGCGTCGCACAAACCGGTTTCAGCAGAAATATCAAGAGGTTTTCCGTTTTCGAGAACGAGTACCAGCGGTTTCCCCAGCTTTGAAAGTTTCATTATAAGTTCGCTCTGCCTGCCTGCAAGGGTCAGTTCACAGCGATCCCTCCCCTCGCCGCTTGTGACGGTATTATCGCCGCCAACCATCACAATCAAATCGCATCCGGAAGCAATTTCAATGGCTTCATCGATTGAATCGGTTATCTTTTCCTCACCGGCGGAGGTAAGGTGGGGCTGACCGTCCACCGTCCTTTCTCCGTCGTCATCGGTTATAGCGCAGCCGCTGCACTGCCGGATGGCAACTTCGCCGCTGACTGCTGTTTTCAATTCATCATAAATTGACGGAATTTTATAGCCGAACGGTATTGTTGAATAACCGCCGATTTTCTGCGACGCTGATGACGGGCCGATCAGCGCTATGCTTTTCACATCGGCCTTAATCGGCAATACACCGTTGTTTTTAAGCAGTATAATGGATTCTCTCGCAGCGCGGAGAGAAATATCACGGTGGGCTTCGCAACGGATAATTTCTTTATAGTAATTTTCATCAGTATACGGATTCTCAAATAATCCCAGTTCAAATTTAACACGCAGAATACGGCGGCAAGCGTCGTCAATCCGTTCGCCGGATATTCTCCCTTCCTTAACCAATTCAACAATATTCTTCTCCCACACATCATTCGGGTAATCACAGCCTTGGGTGTCAAGGCCGTTTTTAACAGCCATACAAATAGCATCCTTATCTGTTTTGACAAGATGATGTTTTGATTTTATTCTGCCGACACCGCCCCAGTCCGAACGGGTATAGCCCTTTAATCCTATACGATTTTTCAGAACATCCGTCAGATAATGCTCCGAGCACATCAGCAGATCACCGTCCACGGAGTTATAGCTGACCATGGCGTTATACGCGCCGCCTTCGCGGATACCGGCTTCGAATACCGGCAGGTAACAGCTTTCAACCTCCCGCATTCCCGCTCTCGCCGGGGAGCAGTTTGTCCCGCCTTCGGCGATACCGTGGACACAGTAATGCTTTGGCTCGGCAATCACCGCGTCAGGCCGGCCGATATCACCCTTCTGCTCGCCCGAGATAATGGCAACAGCCATTTTTGACGAAAGGTATGTGTCTTCGCCGAAAGTTTCCTCAATCCTCCCCCAACGGGGTTCGCGTGAAACATCAAGATTCGGCGCAAGGATTTCATGCATTCCCAATGTGCGGGTTTCCCTGCCGATTGCCTCGCCGACGGTTTTAACCAAATCCGTGTCAAATGTGGCGCCCAAATTGATAGGGCACGGAAAAATCGTTCCGCGGAGCCCGCCGATACCATGAAGTGCTTCGCCGGTAAAAATGCAGGGAATGCCCAGACGGGTTTCTTCAACAAAGTATTTCTGCAGACGGTTCAGCGCTGCCGGAACAGAATAAATATCGTGGACAAATCCCACGCCGCGGTCGCCAAAA
>CAYOAW010000173.1:0-2127 GCA_964402095.1 uncultured Eubacteriales bacterium
GAGGCGCCCTTCGCCATAACACAATGTGTACCGACTGCATTGCCGAATTTTCCGCATTCAACCAAACTTTTCCCCCGAACAACAGCTGTTAAAAATCCTGCACAAAATGAATCGCCTGCGCCGGTAGTATCAACCGGTTTTATTCTTTCATAGGTTGGGATTGTATATTTTTCTCCTTCTTTAGTTTTAATAAAGCAGCCGTCTTTGCCTAATTTAATAACAACAATTTTCGGTCCCATTGACAAAAAGACATCTGCTATTTCTTCCGGATCAGTCTTACCAGAGAGCTCAACAGCCTCCTCATAACTTGGTAAAAAATAATCCAAATAAGGTAAAGATGAAGTTAATACTTTTATCCAACGGCCCGTTGAATCCCATGCGGTATCCAAAGCCGTTATCTTACCTTTTTCTTTGCATTTTTTAAGGAATTTCGCGCATTCATCGCCATCAAATTTAGCCATAAGCATAATACCCGCCACAAATACCAACTTAGCTTTTTCAACTATTGAGTAATCAATATCACTTTCGACAAGAGTCGCATTTTCTCCTTGGCAATGAATAAAAGAACGTTCTCCGTCTTCTGTTACAATGACCAATGAAGCTGATGTTGATCCGCCGTTATTAACTATCAGCCCATCCGTAATAACCTTACTCTCTTCAAATGAATTTTTCATAAAGTTGCCAAAACCATCATTCCCGATTTTACCGATAATAGCAACTTTTATTCCAATTTTCGCCATATCAATAGCAGCACTGGCAGCGCATCCGCCGGTATAAAGAGATAATGAATCCACAAGTTCCAATTTTCCCTTTGAAGGAATGATTCTTACCGGTTTTGCAATAGCATCTGCGACAATTACGCCTACACATACAATATCAATCATTTTACACCTCAATATTATTTATTTGTATAATGTTTTTGGTATGTATCAGCTTTTTCAAGCAAAACATTTAGATTCGGTTCCGATTTAAGATGCTGATAATAATTTTTGATGATCTCGTTGTTCCCTTTGAGACCGCAAATCTCAGACAAAACGCTATTAATGCCTTCATTCACAAGCTTTTTATTTACTTCATCTGTGCCGTCATCATTTTTACTGTCGAACAACAATCCGGCGGCTATTCCGATTGGTATATATACAGGTTTTATGCCTAGTTCTTCACACAGTTTAATGGCACCCGAAAAACGATCATTTTCAGATAGTTTTCTTTTGGTATCTTTTCCCACACGCAGGACAGTATCGCCTAATTCAACGTTTCCAAATCTGTTTATTAGATCATCAATGTGCTCCTCAATGTCTTTTATTGGGATGTTAAACTTTATTGAAAGCGCTTTTGCGGATTCATTCATAGCATTCCTGACAATTTTATTGATTGACGGATTGCTGATTGCCTGCCAAATGTATTCATAACCGGATAAATAGCCAAGATAAGCTGTTATGGCGTGCCCCATATTATGAATAAAAAGCTTTCGTTTAATATAAAATTCAAAGGGTGTAAAAGGTAAAAGATTGGGTACACTGGGTATATCACCTTTAAAAGCATCCTTATCGACAGGCAACTCGCAAAAGCTCTCGACGCAAACTTTTAAGATATTATCCTTTTTCTGTTCCTCCGTCATCACCGGGACCATTCTGCCTACTGAAGCCTCGACTAATCCAACCATTTTTTTAAAGATAATTTTCTCGTCTTCATTTAACAGTTCGCTAATTAATTTATTTAGCAACTTGTCGGCGTCAATCAAATTTTCGCATATAATTATATTAAGCGGTTTTTCATTTCCGGACTCAATTCTCTTTCTGAATCCTTCTACAATATTTGGCACAATACGAGGTAAAATATTGACACCCACTGCCGTTGCCATTAAATCACATTCCGCAATAGCATCAGCAACATTCTCTTTTTCCAAACCATTTACGCAGTCAACATTTTTAACCCAAATGTCTCTGTTCCCGCTGTTAGAAACTATACTAACAGGATAACGCCTCTGAACATTCAAAGCATTTACAATTTGCCGGTCGACATCAACAAAATGAACAAAATAGCCTGCATCGGAAAACAGCTGAGCGATGAATCCCCTCCCAATATTGCCGGCACCATACTGCACAAAGGTTTTCATTATTCCAC
>CAYOAW010000174.1:0-2119 GCA_964402095.1 uncultured Eubacteriales bacterium
CTTTGATCATAATAACCGAGATCGGTCCATATATCGGAAATCGAATCCTCACAGGTCATCAGCATCATTTTGGCTTCTTCTATCTTCTGCTTTTGAATATAATCCGTTATACATTCCCCTGTTTGCAGTTTAAAGCTGCTGTTGAGATAACTCGCGTTCATGCCGAGGCTTTCAGCAATTTCCGAAACAGATATTCTCTCATGCAAATGTAATGAGACATATTCTTTTACCCCTGCGGCAGATGCCGAAAGTATTTTTTCGGATACTTTTTTTACCTTCTCGGTAAATTCCAGCAATAATCTTATTGTCAAAGCGTTTACATTCTCCGCCATGGCACAGTCGTCGCAAAGTTTTGAGTAATTTTCCCATAAATCGTTAACGATATTTTCTTCAAGTCCCGCCGCGATAGCCCTTTCGCAGGCTAATCCGCACAGAGCAATAAACCTGTTTTTTCTGTTTCTGAGTGAAACAGCGACTTCACTGTTTGCGCCGACAAACACATAGGCTTTGATAACCCTGCTGATTCCGTTAATATCACCTTTCCCAATACAGTCGAGCGCGGCTCTTTGAAGCGCACGGATAAAAAAGCCCGCTTCATTTACACTTGAATTCAGTTCCTGTTCCGGCTTATTAATATGCTGTTTTGAAACAAGCTTGTCGTTTTCACGCAAATTTTATCACCGCCTGCAACAAATTATACCAAAAAACATAATTTATACAATACTAAAATAGATTAAAGTACTAATATAATTTCGTTGATAAAAATTATCAATTAAATTAAAATGCAGAAAAGGAGATTCTTTATGATCGGTTTAGGTAAATGGGTTTGTCATGTTGACACAATGTTTTTCAGAGGCGATGCTAATCTTCATCTGTTTGACAACAACGGTGAATACGGGTTTGATCTGTCTCTTCCCGACATGGAAATTCCGGAAATCACCATCAAAGACGTGACCGAAGACGGAAACACTTTGCATGCAATCGCCAATGTAGACCTTCTTCCCGGCAAAGATATTGATGTTACTTTAACCTTTGACGGAGACAGCCTTGAAGGTTTGCTCAAGGTTCCGTTTATTGGTAAAATTAAGCTTAAGGACGGCAAAAGAGTAGTCTGATTTTTATATTCGGAAACAGAGGCGGATATTTTTATCCGTCTCTCTTTTTTTCGCGGTGTAGACAGATAGGCGAACAATGTGTATAATTAAAGAAAAAAATCGGAGGAAACAATCATGGCTTTTCTTGAAAAACATCTTGTCTTCCGCGAACTTCATTCCGTAAAAAGGATTTTCGCTGCTTTCCTCGTTATTATTGAAGCGTTGGGCGCATTGCTTTTTGAGTTTCCTCAAACTCCCCGCGGTCAAACTATTGATCTTGATGCATGGCATATTGTATGGGCTGACGAATTTGAAGGCACCGCGCTTGACACAACAAAATGGCGTCCCGCAGGTGACGGAATGCGCAGAGGTGGATACTGGGACGCTAATAATGCACTCGTTAAAGACGGAGTTCTTCGTTTGCGCACGGATTATCAGGAAAACGGCCGGTTCGGAGCCGGTTGGTACAGCGGGGCAATTGAAACTCACGGTTTATATGAAAAGAAATACGGATATTTTGAATGCCGGTGCATTTGTCCGGGCGCATCAGGGCTTTGGGGCGCTTTTTGGACCTTTGCTGACGGAGTCTGCAACGTTGATAAAAGCGGAAACGACGGTGCGGAAATCGATATTTTCGAATCACCCGCCTATGCGTATCCAATCAAACTTATTCGCAACAGTGTTACCAACACCATTCATTTTGACGGTTACGGAGACGATCACCAATCAACTTTTTTAGGCTCCTACAAAGTCGAAAATCCCTACACACAATTCAATACTTACGGTTTGGAATGGAACGAAAATGAATGCATTTTTTATATCAACGGAGTGGAGACAGACCGAATAGGCGGGAAATATGTTTCACAGGTTGCTGAATGGCTGCTCCTGACTGTTGAAGTAGGCGGCAGCAATGCGGTACCCGGCGCAAACGCAGCCGGAGTTGTTGAAATCGGAGGCAATGGCATTATCACCGCAAATCCTGCCGATAAATTCCCGGTTGACATGGTGGTTGATTATGTCAGAGT
>CAYOAW010000175.1:0-2103 GCA_964402095.1 uncultured Eubacteriales bacterium
CTCAAAATCCAGTGGTAGCGATACCGTGCCGGTTCGACCCCGGCCACCGGCACCAAACAGAAGCCCTTGTTTTTCAAGGGCTTCTGTTTTTCTATGCATTTCGATTATTAAGCAAATAATCGGGAAACGATATCTTTATCCGTTTTTATTTTTCAATTTTTCAAAATGCTATCAATGTTTTTTGATTTAAAGTTTTCGCAGCCGGTGCCATTTACTTTCCAGCCGGTTCAGCGCCTCATACAAGGTATCATCCTTTTTGGCAAAATGAAGACGAATTAAATGATTGACATCCTCTTTAAAAAAGCTTGAGCCCGGAACAGCGCCGACGCCCGCATCTCGGGCTAATGCTTCACAAAATTCAAGATCGCTGGCGTAATTAAACTCCGATATATCCAGCATAACGTAGTAAGCGCCTTCCGGAACAGAATGGACAATTCCTATATCATCAAGCCCTTTCAGGAACAAACTGCGTTTTGCCGTATATTTCCGCTGTAAATCAAGATAATAATCATCACCGAATCCAAGGCCAACAACAGCGGCCTCCTGAAGCGGAGAAGCAGCACCGACTGTCAAAAAGTCATGCACCTTTTTAGCGACATCAACAATAGCCGCCGGAGCGATAATATACCCGAGCCGCCAGCCGGTGACGGAATAGGTTTTGGAAAGCGAACTGCAGGAAACAGTGCGCTCAAACATACCCGGCAATGAAGCGAAATAAATATGTTTGTGAGGTTCATAGACAATATGTTCATACACCTCGTCGGTGATGACATAAGCGTCATATTTTTCGGCCATTGACGCGATAATTTCCAGTTCACCGTAAGTAAATACTTTGCCGCACGGGTTGGATGGGTTGCACAGAATCAGCGCTTTGGGACGCTGTTTGAACGCATTATCCAGTTCATCCGGATTAAAATGATAATCCGGAGGGTATAGCGGAACATAAATAGGCTCGGCACCGGACAGAATCGTGTCCGCGCCGTAATTTTCATAAAACGGCGAAAATACAATAACCTTATCGCCCGGATTCGCCACCGTCATCATAGCGGCCATCATCGCCTCGGTACTGCCGCAGGTCACAACAATTTCACTGTTCGGGTCAATCGGCATCCCCATAAACCTTGATTGTTTTTGTGAAAGCGCTTCGCGGAAATTCTGCGCGCCCCATGTGAGGGAATATTGATGAGGGCCGGTATGGGCAATTTGTTCCAGCCTGTCTAAAATTTCTTTCGGCGGGTCAAAATCCGGAAAACCCTGGGAAAGATTCACGGCACCGTAATGCATAGAAACCCTCGTCATGCGGCGGATAACGGAATCGGTAAAACCTGCTGTTCTGGCTGACAGTTGCTGCATAGCTTGTTACTCCTGTTGAAAAATATATGTATTTGACTTTTATACCGCTGAAATTTTTTATGGCAGCCTGATAACCTCAACTTTGTCACCGAATGCGCCAAACCCGATATCCGCGCTTTTGGGTATTGTGATGCTTGTCAGCTTTTCGCAGCGGCTGAAAGCAAAATCGCCTATATAGGCAACGCTGCCCGGAATGACAACATGAACAAGGCTGCCGCAGCCGGAAAACGCCCATTTCCCGATACTCTTTACGCCGTCGGATATTATCGCACTCTCCAGCACGGGACAAGCACTGAATGCACGTTCCCCAATCTCTGCAACACTGCCGGGAACAGTAATCTCCGTAATCTCACAACCACAAAACGCAGATTCCTCAATGCTTGTTATGCTGCCCGGCAAGCTGACGCTGGCAAGGTTTGAGTAAAAAAAGGAATATTTTCCGATGCTTGTAACACTTGGGGGTATTTTAATGCTGTTCAATGATTTTAACGCTTTAAAAGGCGCCCATTCACCATCGCGGAAATTACCGATTTTCGCAACGGTTTTTAATCCGATTGCGGAAGGGATATCGACGGATATATCCGATCCTTTGTAACCGCTAATCATGATTGTAAAGTCATCAATATTTTGAATTTCCCATAACTTTGCAATTTTATCATCAGAAAATGATTTATCTGCTGTTGCTTTTTCAGCTTTGAGACGCTCAGCTTCTAATCGCTCAGTTTCTAATCTTTCGGCCTCTAACCTTTC
>CAYOAW010000176.1:0-2040 GCA_964402095.1 uncultured Eubacteriales bacterium
ACGGGGATTACGTGCGGGGGAATAATTCCCCCGCGCCCCCATCACTATAAATATATTTATTTTTATAACAATATAAAGCATGTATATAATAAATTATGGTAACCTCTAATAATTGATTTTCATTTTGGTATTTCACGATTCAAGCTACGTTTTTTTTAAAAACGCGGGCAGATTGCTTTTTTCAAGCGAAATTCGCGTGTTTTAAGACCTAACGAACCAATTTTACATGGCAACTCCCAATTTTGGGCGCAATTATCCCACGCTCACTTTCTGTCGTTGCAAAAAGGAATACCTGCAAAGGTTGTAAACAAGGTTTGTCAACCCGATATTGAATCCGGCTCTTTTCAAACCTATGCCGCGGAAAGTGATTCCTTTCATTGAGCCTGTCATAAAGCCGTAAACGTGTTCTATCCGCGCTCTGATTTTAGATTTGTTCCGGTTGCTTTCTTTCTGTTCTTCCGTCAACGGATGGTTGCGGTACCCTTTTTCATGAATTCGGTTTTCAACATTTTCAGGAAGTTTTTTGGCAATTTCGCAACCTGTATATGCGCTGTCGGCGTAAATAACCCTGTCTGTTTCGTCAATGAAACCCAAAAATTCATTGCTGTCATGAACGGCTGCGTTTGTTACGGCATAATCGGTGATAATCTTGCTGTCGTTATCTACTTTTGTGTGGTCTTTGTATCCGTAGTGCTTTTCTCCGCCCTTTACTGTCCAGCGGGCGTCTGTGTCTTTCTGCGCCAATTTGTGAGCGGCTTCCGGCGTATCCTCCATCCATTCTTCGGGAATTTCGCCTTTCTTAATGATTTTGTTTTCTTCTCTTGTATTACGCTGACGGGGAGCATCCGCAAAAGTGGCGTCAATAATGGATCCCGTGTGCGTGATGATCCCCTGATCCTCAAGCTGACGGTTGAAAAGGTGGAACAACACCTCTATCACGTTTGCCTGCGTCAGAGTGTCACGAAAAAGCCAAATGGTTTTTGCGTCCGGAACCTTGTCTCCGAGAGATAAGCCAAGAAAGCGCATAAAGCTCATGCGGTCATTGATTTGGTATTCTGTTTGGTCATCCGAAAGGTTAAAAAGTCTTTGCAGTATCAAGGTCTTGAACAGAAGAAGGTAGTCATACGGAGGACGACCGCCGGAACCTTTATGCTCTTTCTTGAAAACACCATTAAGTGTTGGGCGGAACATCTCCCAGTCGATGATTTTAAGCTTTTCAAGAGAATCGCCAAGCTTCGTTAGCCTTTCAAGACGTATTTCTTCATTGAAAAATTCAAGTTGCATTTTCCAGTTTATCTCCTGCTGTTTTGATACTTTTATTATACCAGACATATTTGAACATGGTATTATTAATTGTATTTTAACGGGAGTTTTTAGAGGTTGCCTTTAATTATATAAAAAATGCCGGAATCGTTCTTTTAAGCAAGCTGGAAAAAGCGAAGCACGGCGCCGATGAATTGATATGTGATATTAAAAACATCAACCCCGACGCATTTATTATGTCAAAAATATGGGCTGAGTGGGATCCCGCGGATTTTGAAATGCTGCTGAACAAGCAAAACCAGCCACATGAAAATCATCATGCGCATCGCCACGGCCGTCTCCGCTCATTCACCGTTAAACTTGATAAACCTTTTACACAGGATAAGCTTGACAATCTTATTGCCCGTTGTAAATCCGGCGTGTTCGGCTCTCTCTGCCGGGTGAAAGGTATTGTAATAGCCGAATCGCACTTCGTTTTGCTGAATATCGCTTTACAGGACGTAACGCTTAAAACTTTGGGCGGCGTTTTTGAACCCGCCTTAACTTTCATAGGGCAGACGGTAAATAAAAGCGAAATCTTAAACTCTTTATAAAACCTACTGACAATTAAGGTATTTGCTATGGCTGACAAAAACTATAAATTTGAAACGCTCCAGCTTCATGTGGGGCAGGAAAACCCTGATCCGGCGACAGACGCGAGGGCTGTGCCGATTTACGCAACCACATCCTATGTGTTCAAAGATTGCGCTCAAGCGGCGGGCAGATTTGCGCTGTCCG
>CAYOAW010000177.1:0-2011 GCA_964402095.1 uncultured Eubacteriales bacterium
ACATTAAAAAGAAATATGATTGTTATAAAGATTATTCAGAGAAACAAATAAGAGATGTATGTCATATGTGGTGCGAAGTAATTGAAGAAGCACAAAATGATGTTAAGAAAGAATACGAAGAAAAGTTTCAAATTTATATTACTAAACTTAAATTGAAATACAATGGATGAAAGAGATTACAAAGCTATGAACGAAGAAATGAACCAGCCATTGCAGCAAACTGCTATTAGCTGCTGGGTGGCTTTCGACTGGAATAAAATTGAAACACACCCAACCGAATATGGGAAGTATTTGATATGCAGAAAAGATGGTAAAATTTATTGGGAAACTTGGAACGGTAACGATTGGGCTTATAATCACAACGAGATTAGATTTTGGGCGGTTATCATACCACCTTGTGGCTAATGTTTGACGGTAAACTCTCGTTGCCGTTTTAAATACGAGAGATGAAATTTCAAATTACAATAAAATGGATATATACCCACAACATATCAATATAGCACAAGGCAATGGAGTTTTACCATGTGTTAACAACCGTGCTTTATGGCGAATAGAACCATATTTTGACGGAATTAGCACAGCAGTAACAACGTATAAAGTAGTTGACCAAAATGGAACATTGCAATACATGGGAGATAGAAGCCAATGCGAGTACTTTCTCCAGCATGGTTGCTAATGATCGAGTGTATGGGTGATTTAGCAATAGTGAGTGTATTCGCTTTCGCATAGCTCAAATGCTCTCACTGGAAAACAAACTTTCAAATACTAACAATATGCCAAACCACACATACACGTGTATTATGGTGTCATTTATTCTTTCTTATATGAAAATACTTTTTTTAGATATTGACGGAGTTTTGAACTCAATTGACAATATGAATGCAATGTCAGAATTATGGCGAATTGACAAAAACAACAAAAGTAAAGATAATTACGGGCATTTATTTGACGAGCGTTGTGTTCGCTGGTTAAAATTAATTGTTGCAAAAACAGAGTGTAAAATAGTTTTATCTTCTACATGGAGAATATCAGGATTAAATACAATTCAAACAATGTGGCAAATGAGAGATCTTCCAGGAGAAGTAATTGATATTACTCCAACATCAGTAAGTCAAGAAACAATTAATCTATATGCTTCAAATTCAAACGAAGCTGATAGAGGTTATGAAATTCAGGAATGGATTGATATTCATAAACCTGAAAGATATTGTATAGTTGACGACAATTCGGATATACTGCCACACCAAAATTTCGTACAAACAAATAGTAAAATAGGGCTTGATTATAGCTCGGCACTCATTATTTGTCGTTTTTTAAATGCACCATAACGACCGAAATATGCCATCGTGTGGCATTCGGTCGAAATGCGATAAACTTTCAAATTACATAGCCACATGTGGCATATTTTTGTGTTATGTGGCGTTATTTCTTTCTTTAATCAAATTACTCATCAAATAAATTATTAATTATGTGCAAATCTCAATTTTTAAAATACTTTTTAGAAGAAAGCTGTAAAAGCTGTTCTTCAATTCAAAAAGCATATAACTGTGTAGAATTTGACGAATGTTCGTCAAGTAGTTTTGAATATTTCAAAGCCGGATATTCTGCACATCAAAAAGAAGTAGAACCAAAAATAGAACAGTTAGAACGTATTTCAAAATCAGAATACGACAGAGGTATTTCTGATGGTAAAATTATAGCCGAACACGGAACTACGATGTGGCAGGATTGATTTTTTATAATGCCACATAACGATTTAGGCTACCCGCAGTGGCGATTTGCGGGTTACAAACTTTCTAACTGCTACAAGCTACTACGTTTAGGCTTGTGTTAAATTTAAATCCATTAAAACATATTCAAAATGAAACTTTACTTTATTAAAGACGATTTATTCACTAAAACAAAAGAGCAGATTATTCAATATATGAATGAAAATGCACTTTCAGAACTTACTGCTTATAAAGCTAAAAGAATAACAGTCAATGATTTTTTCTTTTGTAAAATAAATGGT
>CAYOAW010000178.1:0-2009 GCA_964402095.1 uncultured Eubacteriales bacterium
GTGGACATAGTCGCCGGCAAACTCCACGGCTTCGTAACCCATTGCTTTAACGGCCTTTAGTGTTCCTTCAAAATCGTTGGTTAAATCGTTCCTGACCGAGTATAACTCCAGGGCGAAACGCTGTTTCATGGTTTTTTCCTCCTATAAATATAAATCAGAGAACTGTCCGTGACTCGTGCGTTCATATAGCTTTAACGGGTCAATTCCCATCTGCTTTCAGCTCTTTTGTTATCGCGCAGAAAAAGTCCGGGTTCCAAACATCCAGTGCACCGGGGTTCTTGATAAACGGTAAGACATCTTGCTTTGCCTGCTCATAGTCGATGTTTGCAAAACGTTTACAAAGCATTTCTTTTATATCGTCTATCGTAATCTTCTTTCCTTCAGAAATATAGCCTGACTGTTCAAGTCGAGCATTGATATGCGCCAAATTAACGGTTGTCCCGCCGGAAAGATAGAACACATAGTCATATAAATCTCTGCCCTTCACACGGTTTTTCCATGCTCTGCAAATGACCGCGTGGATTTTGCCGGCAAAAAGTGACGGCTTATCGTACAGTGTGATTTCGTACGGAATGGGAAGCAGCCTGTATTTGATTTCAAAGGTCGCAAAATCCGGCGGATTCGTATCCACTTCAAGTTTTACTCTTATAACTTCATTTGATCCCATCGTTCGTGCGAGCCGGTCATCCGCATAAAACATCAGCATATGCTCTTTGGTATTGCCTTTTAGGAATGCTGACTTAATGTCGGTATCAACCGATTTTTCTTTTGATTCCATTTTAAAGTTAAGCCCATAGGAACAAATTTCTTTTTCAAGTATCGCCTGATATTCGGCAATGTTAAAGAAAGGATCCGCTTTTTTTAAAGAGAAATCCAGATCTTCAGAAAACCTGTCAAGCCCGTAAAAAATACGGAGTGCCGTTCCGCCATAAAACGCAGCTGTCTTAAAAAAGCCCGCTCTGCTTAGTCCACACAGCACAATTTCTTGTACGATCTCTTTAATACCGTTCTTTTTATCCTGTACGGTCTGCGTATCGTAAAGCTTTAACATTTGTTCAATAATCTGTTCCATTTTTCATGCTCCTTCTCAGATACGCCTGCAGCAGCTTGTGGTTCTGCGTGTGATAAAGAGCCGCTATTTCAAGCATCTCCGGCATGTTCAGTTGGAAGAACGCCTTCTTGTCAATTCTTAGGTCTTCAAATAACAGCCGCTCCAGTTCGGCCCTGTTTGTTAGGGGTGATATTTTATATAATACATCGCAAATTGCCTTCTCGGGTGTGGCAATTTGAAACCCATACCCATTCTCGGCGTGCGGCACAATACCAAAAGGATATGCTGTGCTTGGCACATCACGATAAGTAAAAGTGCCGTAAGGTGTCGTATATTGCTTTGCCTTTTTCTTCTCAAAGGTCGCTGATGTAAAATTATATACTGCCTCGGGAATAAGCGAATAATATGCCAGCGCAAACTCAAAAGACAAATAAGAAGGCCCGCAAATGATTGGCGCAAGATAGTATCCGGGAATGCTTCCATCCGTTTCATACAGTCCTCTGACGATTGGAAACAATTCCCCTGCGTTGACAAGCCGACGAATCTTCGCTATTGGATTCACATATTCTGACAGTTCATTGATTAATATGGCTGTAGTTTTTATCATATTTTCACCACCTAAAGCAATTATAGTGCTTTTACTGGAGAAAATCAAGCGTTTTTTGCGCAAAGGAGTTTTGTGTTAACAACGCTGTCCAGTTGACACGCTTTTCTTTGCCATCCTTGGCTTATAAAGATGATATCTACTCCTGCTTTTCTTTGATCTCCTCTTCCAGTGCGGAAAAGCGGTCAAAATCGCTCTCAAGCAGCCCATCTTGCACAATTCGGTACTTTTCGAACTCGCTTATAGCAGGTCTTTCCGTCGTCGGCAGTTATTCGAAAATTTCGGATAACTGCCGGCTTAAGTTATATGCAAAAAACAGCATAAAGGGGAACTGACTTGATATTGTTCGCAAAG
>CAYOAW010000179.1:0-1995 GCA_964402095.1 uncultured Eubacteriales bacterium
GCCCAAATAAACAAGCGACTAAAGAGAAGGTATGGCTGAGCGGCAGGAAAAGAACCGAATGGCCTTGTGATAGAAAGTTCCGGCAGGCATTCACTGTGTTGCTTGCCAAATTCCTATGGCTGAGCATGACACCTTTGGGCTTTCCCGTTGTTCCGGATGTGTAGTAAATAGCGCAAAGCTGATTGTCATCAATCGGCTGCGTGCTCATTTTTTCTTGGCTGTTTTGTTTTATGCTGTTGATGATATCCGGCAAATCGGTTCCAATTTTTATAAACAATTCAATCTTTGTACTATTTTTAAAGTATTCAACTTTTTCAGCGAAGGCTTCCGAATAGATAAGTACCCGCGCATCGCTGTGCTCCAGCAATGCAGCCATTTCTTTAAGACAAAATTCTTTATCGATTGGGACTATCACATTGCCGCTGTTGGCCACAGCAAAAAAGGTGACAATCCATTCATAGGAGTTTTCACCTAATATGGCGATTTTATCATTGCTATAACCGGAATCGATGAAGTAAGTGCTAAGAGCGTTTATGTCCGCCTGAAACTGGTTAAAGCTTATGTTATGAGTCTTGTCTTTGTACAGCCAGAAAAACGCAGTTTTATCACCGTGCTTATCAGCACAGTAATCAATAAGTTCTTTTAGATTGTTGATGGGATCGACTTTGTACAGCGGATACGGTTTCATTATTCCAACTCGCAAATTTAATATTATGCTGATTTCATAACTAACATCCAGTTTTGTCCAGCATGAATATCGCTTGTTTCAATTAATTTCAAACCGGCTTTTCCCGCCATTTCCGCGACCATTTCCGGCCTGTCAAAAACGATCTCACCGGCTTTCTCCAATTTGTCAAGTTCCTTTTGTCTTGCTGCTAATTCGATATAAGCGGGGATATTTCTTAGCTCTTCTAAAATGATGGCAGCTTTGCTTTTACCGCTTTTCATATTGAAATGCGCTTTTACAAACTCCCAGTTGCTTGTTTCATCGCCCGGTTTCGGAATCACCATGATAAAAAGTGATTCCACGTTTTTCAGGCAGGAAGCCACGATATTCAAAAACTCCTGCTTTTCATCTAAATAAAAGAAAAGGTTGATGGCAACAATTACATCAAACTTTTGCCCGGGGTTGAAATCCTTACCTATAAGTGACTCACAGAAAAAACAGTTCTCTGCACGAATTGTGTTCCGGGCAATTTCAAGCATTTTCGGGGATGCGTCATAACATCGCGCAATGCCACAATACCCTCGCCGGCAAAGTTCGCTTTCAAGTAAACCGCTGCCGCAGCCGAGGTCAAGAATGGCCTCAGGGTTGATTTTTAATATTTCATCAGCAATCCTTTCATACTTTTGCCTGTGCGCAGCTGAACGCAGCGAGGTGTTGTGAAAGGATTTGGCCATTTTATTCCATATTGTAATTGATTTGCTCATCTGTTTACACGCTTGAATTCTAAAGCATTTGTATCAAGGTATAACATATCCGGCATCACAGGTATATTGGTTTTGTTATCGGTTTTTACTAAAATATCAACAATATACTTCGTGATGATAGCTCCTCCTAAAGCGGGAGTCACACTATACGAGGATATTTCGATACTTCCCTTACCCGACAAATAACTCTGCATCATTCCGGCAATAACTTCCTCAGTCAACTCTGCGGGAAAAACCGGAAAAAACAGATATGTTGCCTGCATGACTTTTTCAACATAATCATCGCTTGTGATTAAATCCGAAAGCATTACTTTTTCTGGGTCAAAATATGAGTACGAAATAATATTGAAACAAGCAGCCGCAGTCACAAGGGGTATTTTCATTTCCTTCGCTAATCTGTGCAATTCGATTGTTTCATCAATATTAAAATAATCAATACCATCAAGCACAATGTCACAACCACAAATAAATTCTTTTAATTCATCCCCAAAAAGTTTCTCTGTTTTGACTGTTAAGGCAATACCGTATAAATCAAGTTAAAAATGCCCATAAAGACAAGTTTTC
>CAYOAW010000180.1:0-1896 GCA_964402095.1 uncultured Eubacteriales bacterium
ATTTTTCGAACTTCAAGCGGCCCAAGCGAAAGCGGGAGCCGCTTGTTTTTATTATCATAAATTAGCCGAAGGAACGGCCGCAGCCGGTATTCCCCTCTTAACTTTTTGCCTTGAAAGTATCAAGAATTTGTGATAACATTCTGAAGGGTGGTAAAATGAAAAACAAACTGGTGAATGAAAATTCAATTTCCGCTGCTTGCTCACACTGCCTGAACGGCAGGCTTTCGCCGGATAAACTCAGCGTACTGTGCAAGAAAAAGGGAGTTATGCTCCCGACATCATCCTGCCGCAAATTTGTATATGACCCGCTTAAGAGAAAGCCTTTGCGTTTGCCAAAGCTCCCGAAAATGGAAGCCGGGGATTTTGAACTATAATCTTTTGAAAGGACTTAAAAGTTATGCCCTATATCCCTATGATCGACTATAACACCGCGCCTGAAGATATCCGTAAAGCACATGATGAGCACATGAAAATCGGCAAAATCACCAATATGAAAAAAACGCTTCTTAACAATGTTCCGTCATTTAAAGCGCTTATGGAATGGTATACCTTAAGAGATGAAGCCGCAAAATTCCTCACACCGCTTGATATCAACTTTTATTGTTACGCGATATCGTCACAAAACGACTGCCACATTTGCTCGACGTTTTTCCGTAAAATATTAAAGGATGAAAATATTGATTTTGAGAGTTTTCAGTTTAATCAGCTTCAGCAGATTCTGCTTGATTACGGCAGAGCGCTTGTCGACCATCCGCACGAAATTGAAGATGCGGTTTACGACAGGCTCAAACGTACTTTCAGCGATGAACAAATCGTATTGCTGACTGCGTTCGGCGCGATTATGATTGCAACAAACCTTATTAATACCTCGCTTAAAATTCCGCTTGATGGTTACCTGATGGGCTATTAATTCAGCAGCTTACCGCTGTTCTGCCGCATTTTAACTTATTGTATATTTTGGAGGTAAAACAATGCACGATTTTCTTAACAAAACGATTTTCATTACCGGAGCAGCAAAGGGACAGGGGCGCGGCGTCGCATTGGCTTTTGCGAAAGAAGGCGCAAATATTATCGCTTTTGATTTAGGGGAAAGGTTAACATACCCCGCATATAACCGGGCTTGCGGAGATGACCTCTGCAAGCTGAAAAATGATGTGGAAGCGCTCGGAGCACAAATTGAAATCTGCGCCGGCGATGTCCGTAAAGCCGATGATATTATTGCCGCAGTCGACGCCGGAATCAAGCGTTTCGGCACAATAGATGTTTTGTTCAACAACGCCGGCATTTGCGCTTATGGACTTTCATGGGAACTTACAGAAGATGAATGGGACACCATGCTCGATATTAACCTCAAAGGCACTTGGCTTGTCTCAAAATATGTCGTGCCTCATATGATTGAAAAGAAAAGCGGTGTCATTATCAACAATTCGTCCATTGGCGGATTAAGGGGTATGAACAGGCTTTCACATTATGCCGCGTCAAAATTCGGAATGATAGGGCTTACAAAGTCACAGGCAATTGAGCTTGCACCTTACGGAATAAGAGCCGTCAGTATCCATCCGACCGGAGTGGACACTCCGATGAACGACGGGCTTGCTGAAATGGAGGGCGCAACAGCTATCGAAATAGCGGAGCGCTCCGCCGGGAACCTTCTTCCCGTTCCGTGGATTGAAGTGGAAGATGTCGCGAATTCCGTTTTATTCCTCGCAAGCGATAAAGCGCGATATATCACCGGCAGCCAGTTTGTTTTGGATGCCGGCTTGCTGACAAGGTGATCAGCTTTACATTTTAACAGCGGGCTGCACGGCGTTTATCCGTGCAGCCCGCTGTCAGCACAAAAAGCCCGCAGCTTGTATCTGACAAACTGCGGGCTTAAATTATTCCCTGAATATTATT
>CAYOAW010000181.1:0-1887 GCA_964402095.1 uncultured Eubacteriales bacterium
CGGCAGTTTAAGAATCTAAAGAAGCCGAGTTAAAGTCGGCTTCTTTTTCTGTCCGGCTCAAATTTTACCTTTTATTTTAAATAACCTATTGACACACTTCCGGTTTTGTCGAGGCAGATTCGGTTCGTTTTGCCGACTTCACACTTCAAACATCCTCCGGCGGATTCAATGCCGAAAATTTGAATGCTGATACCGTTTTCATCAATGCCACTTCCGGAAAAATCAATATAAAAGAACTTGATTCAAAAGAGCTCACGGTAAAAGGATCCTCGGCAGATGTATTGATAAACTGCAAAGAATTTAATATTGAAAACGTAACCATAGGGACAACGTCGGGAGATATCACACTTGAGCTTCCCAGAACGGCTGAGTTCTCCTATAACGTTATTGCGGCAAACAGAAAGATCAAATCCGATTTTCCGATTAATTCGGTTCAAGCGAGTAAAAAG
Source organism: uncultured Eubacteriales bacterium (assembly GCA_964402095.1). GTDB lineage: Bacteria > Bacillota > Clostridia > Oscillospirales > Acutalibacteraceae > UBA1447. The sequence continues at coordinate 450 of CAYOAW010000181.1, forward strand.
AATCTGCTGGGACAGATCGGAAATAAAAATAATAAAGGGTCACTTCAAGTTACGTCAGGAGATATCGCCATACTGAAAAATAATGATTAGATGCGCTTGGCAGCACCGGTTTTGTCAGAAATTTAATATAGCATTTCGCCGTTGCGGGTTGTTAAAAAGGCAGGGGCAAAATTCGAAATCTTGACATAACGGTGAAAACTAATATAATAAACCTGTGCATGGCAGAGATTAAACGGAAAGAAAATAACTGCTCAACCGGTATATTTCATTACGAACGGGTGAAAGGAGACCGCAGGGTCAAAGAGATATGGAGATAAAAAAAGCCGAGGCAGATCAAATTGATCAAATCATGGATATCTATGAATATGCCCGGAAATTCATGAGAGAAAACGGCAATCAGGACCAGTGGGGGAACAGACACCCGCCCCGGGAACTGATTGAAGAAGATATCCGGCAAAGAAAGCTCTATGTCTGTATGGAAGAAGGCAAAATTGCCGCTGTTTTTTATTTTGACATTGAAGACGATCCGACCTATCGTGTGATAGAGCGCGGCGCATGGCTTAACGACAAACCGTACGGCGTTGTGCACAGAATCGCCTCGACAAAAGGGAGTAAAGGCGCGGCGACATTTTGTTTGAACTGGGCTTACGAACTGGCAGGCAATATCCGAATCGATACCCACGAGGACAACAAACCTATGCGGGGATTACTCGGGAAATTAGGCTTTATATATTGCGGGATTATTTATATTGCGAGCGGAGCGTCCAGGATTGCCTTTCAAAAGACAAAATAATGCGTTGAATTTTTAAGCGAAGGGACGCTTAACATGAAAGAAAAGAAAGTCACGGCAATTTTCTGCGCCGTTTTTGCCGCCGTGTTTTATGCGGTGAATATGCCGCTTTCCAAGTTGCTGCTGCAGATAATTGAGCCGACGTTTCTGGCGTCGTTTTTATATCTCGGGGCGGGAATCGGCATCGGGATTGTCTTTCTTTTCGGCAAGGCCCGAAGAAAAAATGAAGAAAAACTTTCAAAAAACGATTTGCCGTATACCGTCGGAATGATTGTGCTGGATATCGCGGCTCCGGTCTTATTGATGATCGGTCTGAAAAGCGCAGCATCGGCGAATGCGTCGTTATTAAACAACTTTGAAATCGTCGCGACTTCCCTGATCGCGCTGTTTGTGTTCAAAGAAGTGATCTCTGCGCGCCTTTGGACAGCAATCGGTTTAATTACACTGTCAAGCATGCTGCTGTCGTTCGAGAACATATCCGGTTTTCGGCTTTCTTACGGCTCGCTGTTCATTCTTGCGGCGGCGGTGTGCTGGGGTTTTGAGAATAATTTCACGAAGAAGATCTCCTCGAAAAGTACGTATCAAATCGTCACGCTCAAGGGGCTTTTTTCGGGTCTCGGCTCGTTTCTGATCGCACTAATTTTAAAA
>CAYOAW010000182.1:0-1886 GCA_964402095.1 uncultured Eubacteriales bacterium
TTGTTCCTTTTCCATTATTTCGGGTTTACCCCAACTATTGACAAAGAGCCTTTTTATTTTATCATTACTATTTCACTTGTTTTTCATTTGAGAGTTTTAAATCCTTTTCGAAAGCTTTTTCAACAGCCTTCGTTACCGCATTTGTAAAACCGAACTCCTGCAAAGCAGTGATCCCCTCAATTGTCGTTCCGCCGGGAGAACATACCCTGTCAATCAGTTCATATGGGTGCTCTTCACACTCAAGGATATACTTTGCGCTGCCATATACAGTTTGAGCTGCAATTTGCAAAGCAAGTTTTTTATTCATTCCAAGTTTTACGCCTGCTCTTGCAAGTTGATCTATAAACATATAAGCAAAGGCAGGAGCACAACCCGCAATCACTCCGAAAATCGGAAATTTGTTTTCATCGAGCGCAGCAGTTTTGCCAAAAGAAGAACAAAATTTTTCTACAAATTCCACCTGACTCGATGAAGGTTTACCATTTGTACAATAGGCTGTCATTGCCTCACTGACGGTTGCATTAATATTAGGCATAATTCTTACAAGTGCAGGCTTATAAGTGAGGAAAGATGATATATATTCCAATGTAGTACCGGCAGCCGTTGAAATAATCAACGGGTCTTTTTCTTTGAGCGATTCATTTATATTATTAAGTAAATTAGGGAAATCGGCGGGTTTTACAGCTATAATTATAGCATCACATATTTTTGCAAGATTTTCTGCCGAGAGAGAAGGATTAATTCCATATTTTTCAGCGCATTCCGATAATTTTGTTTTGTCTATATCATATGCGAATACATCCCTTGCATCGATAGCTTTTGAGGCCAAAGCGCCTTTAATCATAGCATTTGCAAGGTTACCGACTCCAATAAAACCAATTTTCATTTCACTATTTCCTGTCCTAACAAAAATAAATTTAATTGAATTATACTTCTGATGTACAATTCGGGCATTTTGTCGCGTCAATATTAATTTCCGATTTGCAATAAGGACATTCCTTTGTGGTCGGAGCCGCCTGTGGTTCCTTATTCTTAACTTTTTCCGAAAGCCTGTTAATGCCTTTTACAATCATAAAAATAACAAATGCCATAATCAGAAAATTAAGAATAACCGAAATAAAGTTACCATAAGTTATTGCTGCTGCGCCTGCCTCTTTCGCCTCTTTGAGGGTATCATATTTATTGCCGTCCAATGATATGAAAAGGTTTGCGAAGTCGATCCCTTTTGTTGCAAGGCTTACAACAGGCATAATAATATCAGCTACCAAAGAATCAACAATTGCTTTGAAGGCACCGCCAATTATGACACCGACTGCCAAGTCAATTACATTGCCGCGCATAATAAAAGTTTTAAATTCAGTAATAATTCCCTTCTTCTTTGCCACAATAAACGCCTCCTTTTTTATTTTCTTTATAATACCATAATTCTGTTATATTTGCAACAAGTATCCCGGCAAGTAATTTTTTTTTCAATTTACGTTATTCCTTTTAAATTAAAATCCGGAATAAATTCAAAACCCGATGAATCAGATTCTTGAATATAACCATTTTCAAAACCCAAATCAATCATTGCATCAACTGCTTTTTCATATTCCCTTTTTGTGGTTCTTCTGTTAAGCGGATGCATATTTACAGCTGAACCGCAAGGTGTATATTGGTTCATCATACTAATTGCTGTATCAGAAGGCATGTTTTCTTTTATCCAACGAAGTATTTTTATTGTCTGTTCAACATTTCCCGGCAGTACCAAATGACGCACCATAATACCGTGAACTGCAATCTTGTCTTCGTTTAATTCCAATGTACCAACTTGACGTTGCATTTCAAGTATTGCCATTGACGCAAATTCAAAATAATTATCAGCATTTGAGTATTTCTTTGATACA
>CAYOAW010000183.1:0-1866 GCA_964402095.1 uncultured Eubacteriales bacterium
TGGAAGTGCGAAGAAGCCCGTTTAATGAAAAAAACGGCGTAGTCATTGAATAAAAGTTAAAAATTAAAACTATTATATATCGGAGGAGAAAAATGATTAACATCACAATCTGGAACGAAAGCACCCATAAGGACAACAATAAGAAAGCATACCCCGACGGCATGAGCACCGCTATTAAAGGTACCTTTGACGGCAAGGAAGAGTACAGCGTTACTTGCGCTTTGCTTGATGACCCGGGGCAGGGCCTTCCGGACGAATTGCTTGAAAAAACGGATGTGCTTTTATGGTGGGGGCATGCCAGGCATGACGATGTTTCGGATGATCTTGCGGATAAAGTGTGCAAAAGGGTTGAAGAAGGAATGGGTTTGATTACTCTCCACTCGGGGCATTATTCAAAACCCTTCAGAAAACTGATGGGCACTTCCTGCTCACTGACCTGGCGTGAGAAAAAAGGCGAAGCCGAAAGGGTTTGGACAACGAACCCGTATCATCCTATTGCGCAAGGTGTTCAGCAGGGCTTCCGTCTTGACGGGGAAGAGATGTACGGAGAGTTTTTTGATATTCCTGAACCCGACGATGTTATTTTTACAGGATGGTTTTCCGGCGGAGAAGTATTTAGGAGCGGCTGTACTTTTACCCGCGGCCAAGGCCGGATTTTTTATTTCCAGCCGGGACACGAATCGTTCCCGATTTATTATAACCCGAATATCCGGCAAATAATCGAAAATGCGGTTTTATGGGTATCGAAAAACGACAGCGGAGAGATATCTTTTAAGGCAAGCCCTGACTGCCCTTGCAGGGGCGATACTCTTGAACCGATTTATTCATGCTGAATTGCTGAGCTGATGCATTAATTGCGGCGGGACGGTGTTAATGAAATTGAAGAAAATTGTTGTGATAGGCAGCCTCAATATGGATCTGGTTGTCAATACACCGAGAATACCCGCTTTGGGTGAAACTGTTCTTGGAAGCGGTTTTTTTACCGCGCCCGGCGGTAAAGGCGCCAATCAGGCTGTTGCGGCGGCAAGGCTGGGGGGCAGTGTCTCCATCGTCGGCTGTGTCGGTGACGATATTTTTGGCAAAGAACTCAAACAGAATCTTTTGGTTAACGATGTTGATATAATAAATGTAAAAGTGATTGAAAACACCCCCACCGGGGTGGCGATGATAACCGTTAAAGATGGGGACAATTTTATTATAGTGGATCCCGGCGCGAATTTTTGCCTGACAACTGATATAATTGACGAGCTGGAAGATTTGATTAAAGACAGTTTTCTTGTGGTTATTCAATTGGAGATTCCTTTTGAAACAGTTGAAAGAGCGGTTGAATCGGCACATAAACACGGAGTTAAAGTGCTGCTTAATCCGGCTCCTGCAAGAACTCTGCCCGATGATTTGCTGGAGAAAATAGATATTATTACTCCGAATGAAAAAGAGTGCGAACTCATCACCGGACTTCCGGTAAGAAATATTGATGATGCCAAAGCCGCTGTTTCGTTTTTGATGCAAAAGGGTATCCCTCAGGTTGTTATCACAATGGGCTCCGCCGGTGCGGTATATAACAACGGCAGCAAAATTATGCATAAAAGTGCCGTAAAAGTGAAAGCGGTTGACACTACGGCGGCGGGAGACTCTTTTTCCGGTGCAATTTCGGTCGCATTAACCGAAGGTAAAAGTATAGATGAAGCAATTGATTTCGCCAATCTTGTGGGAGCGCTGACGGTTACCAAAAAGGGAGCGCAGTTGTCGCTGCCGATGAGAAAAAATGTTGATGAAATGATAAATAAATAATCGAATGTGAGGAAACGAACATGGCAAAAAGAGACTTCCGGGGCAAACCCGCCGAGATGAAAGAAACGCTTCAGC
>CAYOAW010000184.1:0-1824 GCA_964402095.1 uncultured Eubacteriales bacterium
AAAAATCTTATCGGTTGCCTTGTTGAGATACTTAAAAATGCTTTCCGCAGTGTTCCTTGTTTTTGCCTGCCGGGATGTTGTCCAGCTCCCGGTATTGAACTGCTCTTTCAGGAAATCGGCCATCTCATACGATAAATCCTCGGTTTCTTTTGTGTTCCAAATTTTATCGTCAAGGAGCGCTTTTGCTTTGTCCCGCAGGGCGGTAAATTCGGCGGCAACCGCGCCGCTCATTTCATGCGCCGCGATAAAATCGGCGTTTTCAAAAGCTATATTCAACATTTCTCTGATCGCCCGCGTGTCACGGTACTCATTAAACTGCGGGAAACCGCCGTTGTGTATGCGCGCATCGGTGATATTTTCGTCATATGCGATTTGTACACACATGTGGATAACCGTGTCAAGCCCGCTTGGCAGGTCCAAATGGCTTTGCCCTTTAACCACCCAAAGATAATCCCTGATACAGCTTGTGCTCAGGTCAGCTGTTTTATCGGGTGAGATATAGCTCTTATCCTTTACGCCTGCAAGATATTCGTCCGAAAGTGTTTCTCCGGGAGAGGCAAAGGTCGCGCCTATGGACTGCGAGGAGGAATTGATGACAAAGTCGGAGGACATATCGGTTGAACCGACAGGAGAGGGGAGGTTGAGCCCGTAGCCGCAGACCGCGAAAATTTTTGTATCCGTGTTTTCGATAATCCACGGGAAGGTAGTACTGTTGGCACATTGAGCTTTATAAAACCTGTCGGTTTTTTCTTTGAACGCCGCGTGGCTGCTGCCGGAAAGATATTCTGCGGCAAGCTTCGCATAAGCCGCGTGCGGCACGAGCGACCACATGGTGGGGCAGTTGGCGATTAAGTTTTTACACACGGAGGCTTTCATGCCTTCGGCCGCGCTGTCGATGAGCTTATAAAACCGTTTTTCGGGCAGGATGCGCAGCAGAATTCCGCCGAGATATCCGGCCCAGGTATACTGCTTTGCGATGCTGCTTCTCATGGAAAGCAGGGACGGAATAAGTTCGGTGCAGATAAAGTCCTTGTTATAAAGGTTCAAATTGCAGCCTAGAAGGTCGCTGAGCAGGTAGGAACCGTCAATGGCGGAATCCGCAAAAATAACCTTGTTGATTTCATTCATTTCGCCGGTATGGGCATACAGGTCAAAATATGCCGTGCTGATGGTGCCGCCGAGGCTGATAAAAACGAGGTTGACTTTGTCCGCGCCCGTTTGTGGTTTTACAACATGCTCAATATAGTTGTTCAACCTTTCGGCAATATCATAAGTATCGCCGAAAGATTCATACGCAAAGTAGAACACATTTTCATACCCGATAAGGTCGCAGTATTCTTTCATATTGATTTGGCTGGTAATATATCCGAGTTCTGTCGGGCCGCCGCCGCTGTATTTATAGGAACCGTCTTGCTTGTATTGATACAGCGAGTTTTCTTTTGTCGCGGCGACAGCGAGCGAATAGTTGTATTCCTCAACCTCATAGGTGATGTCTTTGGCGGCTCTGCTGCCGTCGGGATTGAAATAATGGCTGCCGAGGCCGGCGTCGATAATGTTGGCAATGCTTTTGCTGAGGCCTTTGCTGTTGCCTGTGAACAGAAATTTGAGGATGGTAAACAGTTCTTTGAAAATGGATTTTTTGACCGCTGTGTTGTCGAACATGAAAGCGATGTCGCCGGACTCCATAATAAGCGAACCGTCTTCGCCTTTAAGAATCTCTTTTTCGCCGTTGCTGTTGGTTTTATACATATAGGTGATGGACTGCATGATGCCCCCGACAACGACACCCGGAATGACTTCGCCGTTTGCGGCGGAGTGGTTCTC
>CAYOAW010000185.1:0-1813 GCA_964402095.1 uncultured Eubacteriales bacterium
TGACGTTTCATTGTTTTATACAGAACTTGTTTGGTAAATCAAGAAGTTTTTACAAGATCAGGTTGAGATAAATGCGGCGAAGCCCAAACAGGTACTCCTGTGCAGCATTCGGCTTTTGCTGCAGGAGGTTTTAAAAGAATGTTGTGCATCCATAGTTTCTCTCTTTCAGCATTTCATTTATCTTTTTGATGTTGAAATATTCAGCATCAAATTTATCACCAATCCATTCCACCATTTCCTCATGGTCTTCATTTTCAGGATCTGAAACGGCTTCTAAAAAATCCGCATATCCAAAGGGGCCGCCGCAATCTTCGGGCGGACAGTTTCTTTTGCCGTCAAGGCAAACCGGATACTTCTGCCAGTGATATTTTAAAACTTTTTCAAGAACTATTGTATGTTCCCAATCGTCACCAAAGTCATATTCGTATAAAAATGACTGTTTTTCTTCTGAAACAACCTGTTTTAATTTTATTTTTCTGTAATCAATAATTTCTGCAGAAGAATCATCATCCGGATCTGAATAGAATTTACTGTCCTTCACGAACTGATGCAGATGGGAATTTTTCCATCCCATTACAGTCTGAATTACTTTATGCAGGTCCGGAAGTTTAATGTTAGAATCAACAATAACCCTTCTCCATATTTCCGGGTTAATATGGTTGAGCATTATTTTTAATTGATAACTTTCATAGTCTTTAAGTTGAATTACATTAGTCATAATTAAAGTTTCCTGAAATTAATATTGTGTTACCGATGTCTCCGGCATTCAATGCGGCATTTCGGACTCCTCTGTTATATGCCGTTGACTTGCGATAATAGCAAAATGACCGAATGGACGGCTGAGGTTTGTAATATCATTACCATCTTTTCTCGCTTCTGTGAATTACATTGAGATATTCTTTTACATCAATAAAATTTTGGGAACTATTGCAACATACCTCAATAAAATATTTTTGTCTATTTGAAAGAAATCCAATTAATATTTCATAATAAATATCTTTATTTTCAATGTTGCCATTCTGTATTATTTTGATAATATTTGCAATATGTAAGACAAAATTCTTAAATTCAATATGTATTTGTGAATTAGCAAAGTATTCATCTATTGACTCTGAATTCGTGGTATTCTCGTGGAAATAATTCCATAAGTTAACTAAGGCATTCCTGAAGAATGAAGCTCCATCTTGCTGATTATAAGTATAATTGTTTATAATATTTGTAATTTGATTTAGCATATTGAAAAATGTTGTTTCGAATCTTTGTATGTCTAATAATGTTTTTTGTTTTTCTGAAATTACTTTTTGTTCTTTCGCCTCATCTCTTTTATCCTTAATATCAATTCGTTGAAGATTTATTGTAAACAATAGCGCTATAAAGCTCATAAATGCAAATACAGGGCTTAGAACTCCACCAACGTAACTTCCAAATTGGCCCCAATTATTAGAATCTGCTTTAATTGAAAGCCCGAAATTATAGATAAAGAAAGCAGCGTAAATAATTATTGTGAATAAAAATAAGGATGCAGCAATGTATATGTACTTCCTAAATTTAAACTCATCCATATCGTCCTCCAAAGATTAATTACACTCATAAATATTTAAAAATACAGCAAGTCAATGGCATATAACGTTTGCTTATACCGACGTTGCGGCGGTCGTTTGCCGCAATGTGCCGAAGGCCAAGACGGTACTCCGTCGCAGTGGGTAAGCAGTGTTATCTGCTGAAAGCGCGATTACACAAAGTTTTGTGAAAGCGAAGCACGGTACGCCACGAGGCGTGTATATATAAATATAAACCCACCGGGTGAGATGCC
>CAYOAW010000186.1:0-1763 GCA_964402095.1 uncultured Eubacteriales bacterium
TGCGTTTTCTCGGTTTCATCCACCAAAAACGCGGAGCCCGGAACAATGGCAACTCCGCTTTCGACCGCAGCTTTGCAGAAGCCGGGCATGTCCACCCCATCCGGTAGATAACACCATACAAACAGCCCGCCTTCCGGACGGTTGTAGGTGACAAAACCGCCGAGTTCGCTGTCAATCAGATCACACATTAAATTCAGCTTGCCGCGGTAGATGTTTTTAATCTTGCCGATGTGCGCCTCAAAGTCATATTTTTCCATCCAGTCGTTAACCAGCAGCTGGCAGAACATCGTTGTATGCACATCGCCCGCCTGCTTGCCCACTGTCATTTTCGCAATAATCGGGGCAGGCGCTATGGCATAGCCAACCCTGATACCGGGCGCCAGGATCTTTGAAAAAGAACCGGCATAAATAACAATGCCGTCCTCATCCATGCTCTTGATCGGCGGCAAATCCTCCCCTGCGACACGCGTATCGCCGTATGGATTGTCTTCTAAAACAAGTACGCCGTATTTTACCGCAAGTTCATAGACTGCTTTCCGTTTTGCCATAGACATCGTCGCGCCCGACGGATTTTGGAAGTTTGGAATCGTATAGATAAAACGGACATTCTTTTCTTCTTTCAGCGCTGTTTCAAGCTGTTCGATTTTCATTCCGTCCGCTTCCATGTCAATGCCCCTGAGCTTTGCTTTATAAGAGCGGAAGCAGTTCAGCGAACCGATAAAAGACGGGGATTCGCAGATAACGGTGTCGCCTTCGTTGCACAAAACCTTTGTCGCCAGGTCCATCACCTGTGTCGCTCCGCTTGTTATAAGCAGGCTGTCAAAGTCCCTGCCGATATTATGTTTCTTTTTCATATAAGCGGCAACTCTCTGGCGCAGGGGCTCATAGCCTTCCGTCACGCCGTATTGCAGCGCCAGAATCGGCCGGTTGGTAAAAATATCCGCGGAAATCTCCCGCACCGCGTCAATCGGGAAAGCTTCCGGCGCGGGATTGCCGGCCGAAAACGGTATAACATCCGAGTTGGCGGTTGCTTTTAAAATTTCGCGGATCAGTGACGGCTGTAAAGAGGAAATGCGGTTTGAGAACTCATAATTCATATTTTTCACCTTCGTAATTACAGATTAAAGTTTAGTATATCATATCATTCCGCAATTGTAAATTATTCAAAGGTATGTTAAACTACTGTCCGATATATATTTTTAGGGAGATAACCATGGGTAATAAATACGACGCGGTGCTTTTTGATTTTGACGGAACGGTTGCGGATACCGGGCGCGGTATTTTCAACAGTGTGCGATATACACTCAACGCAATGGGAATTGAGCCCCCGGGCGATGACAAATTGAGGGCTTTTATCGGCCCGCCTCTGCACGACAGTTTTCATAAACTGTTCGGTTTTGACAGCGAAACCTGTGATGCCGCTGTATTAAAATACAGGGAGTATTATGTCGATAAAGGCATGTTCGAATTGACGCTTTATGACGGCATGGAGGAACTTTTCCGAAAGCTGAGAGCCCTCAAGATAAAAATCGGCATCGCGAGTTCAAAGCCGGAGCTTTTTTTAATGCGAATAGCCGAAAATTATAAGATCGCGAATTTTTTTGATGTCATCACCGGGTCCGATTTCAATTATAACAATTCCGATAAAACAAAAATTATCCTGCGGGCTATGGAACAGCTTGATCTGCCCGGCAACGCGAAAGTGCTTATGGTCGGCGACCGCTGCTTTGACATCAACGGCGCAAAAAAAGCCGGCGTGGACA
>CAYOAW010000187.1:0-1761 GCA_964402095.1 uncultured Eubacteriales bacterium
GGCAAACCGGTTAATTTATCATCCGGTTCGGATTTAAACGGGCTTTCTGCGGATGACCTCGAAAATAATAAGAATATAAAGATAATGATGCTGAAATACATTGAATACGGTGCCTGCCCCTGTTATGAGTGGTGTTACAAAGAACTGGAAGAAGGCACAGATGTTGTTGACACCTTTTATTATGAGGATTGGCTGGCAGCGGCAGTTAAATATTATTCGGAAGCCAACGAGACTCTGCAGGACCTCAGGAATTCCAGGATGGTCAGCCATTCGATGGTTGCCCAAGGCGTCTATTGCACAGAATATGAGGGCAACACGCTTATCTATGTCAATTACACGGATAAAGACTATGCGGTTGACAAAGCCGGCGGATTTACCGTAAAAGCGAACGATTTTATCAGAATCAATTAACCTGCTTATAAGCCGCTTTTTAAGTATGGCGGATACAAAACAGTTACCCCCCGGCAGCAGCCGGGGGGCATGTTTGTTAAGGCGGTTAGAATTACAGGGTGTTTAAATCATAAGGCGTACGCTGATATACAAAATAGTTCAGCCAGTTGGTAAACAGGAGGCTTCCCGTTTCGCGCCAAGTCATCAGCGGCTCCTTGCTGCTGTCGTCGTCTGGGAAGTAGTTATAGGGTATTTTTACCGGCAGCCCTTTGTTTAAGTCACGGAAATATTCGCCGGCGAGGGTGTTCCTGTCATACTCCGAGTGCCCGGTAGCATAAAAATTGCGGCATGCCATGTCGGACACCAGATGGACACCGGCCATATCCGAATAGGACAGGATTTGCAGGTCTTTTACATGGGCGATATCACCGCGGCGTATTTCGGTATGCCTGGAGTGCGGAACATAAAAAATATCATCAAAACCCATTAAAAGGGGATGGTATAAATCCAGCGGCCTGTGCGGAAAAACACCGAACATCTTTTCCTTCAGCGGATATTTCGGTATTTTATAATGGTAATACAGCCCTGCCTGCGCTCCCCAGCAAATGTGGAAGGTCGAGTACACATTGGTTTTGCTCCATTCGAGTATTGTGCACAGCTCCTCCCAGTAATCAACTTCCTCAAAAGCCAAATGCTCAACCGGCGCGCCCGTTACAACAAGGCCGTCAAACTTCTGGCTCTTTATTTCATTAAAAGTTTTGTAGAACTTCAGCATATGCTCCTGCGATACATTTTTGGCGGTATGTGTGGCAACCTGAAGCAGGTCAATCTCAACCTGAATAGGCGAATTGCTCAGCAAACGCAATATTTGCGTCTCCGTTTCGATTTTTGTGGGCATCAGATTCAATATCAGTATGCGCAGCGGCCTTATATCCTGGTGCATTGCACGCGTTTCCGTAATAACAAATATATTTTCAGCTTCAAGTGATTTGTGAGCCGGCAGCTGATTGTCAATTTTGATAGGCATAAACGCACCTCCGAAATTTAAAAAATGTGCAAAATCAATTCTGATTTGTAATTGTTTAGTAATTAGTATAGCAGATGGATGCCCCGTGTTCAAGTTATCTTTATTGATAATAAAAAAATTTTAAAAAAATTTGAAAAAATTTGAAAAATACGGTTGACAAGGTTTTAGACCTGTGTTAATATATGCGAGTTGCTGTTGAGGCAATACGAAAACTTGACAAAAACCTATTGACATTCACGGGTGGCACATGTTATTATATTAGCCCACCCCCTCAATTGGGAAAGTCAAAAGCGCACCTTGAAAATTAAACAACGATCAAAAAATAACCCTGAGATTTTTTTGTA
>CAYOAW010000188.1:0-1759 GCA_964402095.1 uncultured Eubacteriales bacterium
ATCGAATGAAAATCCGATCCGGAGATTTTTTTCAGGCCGTATTTTTCGGCCCAGAGCTCCGCGAAATCATTCCGGTCACAGCTTGTTCCGCCGTTGTATACTTCAATGCCGTACAGCTTTTTCGGGTCCGTTACCGTCATATCGTTCCTGAAAGGATGGGCTTGGTAAACTACGGCGCCTTCGGGAAGTATTTTCAGGAAGCTGTCAAGCTTCAGCGTGTTCAGCAGCGGCGAATTGTATAAAAACGCTTCGTCAATGCCGTAAACAAGGTAATCGTTGATGGTGCCGTCAAAACGCAGTTCAATCCCCATGAGCACCGTCATCCCTATTTCTTCACCGGCTGCTTTGGCGTTCCTGTAGCCTTTCAGGTAATAATCGATGATGCCGCTGTGGGGGCACCCGGCAAGTTCATCCTTGTACCATTCGAGCGACAGGTCAAAAAAATGATTGGTTATAACAATGCCTTCATACCCCGCGTTCCTGTATGCTTTTACAATATCGGCAGCGTCCATATTGACGCAGATATCGTTTTCCCTTGTGTGCGTGTGAAGCTCGAATTTCATCATAGATACCGATCCTTTCAACCTGAAATCTTTTGAATCAATCATACATCAATCCCGGCCCGCGGACAAGATAAAAAGCAATAAAAACCATTCTTTTTCATTCAAGCCGCAAGACTTTGTACAGGCTGATTTAATCTTTAATATATCTTGTAAAAGTGTTGATTATCCCAAATGCCTGTGATAGTATATTCTCGAATTAATTCCTGCGGTTTCCCGCAGGCGAAAGGATTTGTGCATATGATAAAACTGGGGGTCAACAGCGTACTTTTTAAGCCCTTCAGCTTCCGTGAAGCAGCCGAGGCTATCAAGGCCTGCGGCTACGACGGCGTTGAAATTTCCGCCATTGAGGGCATGTGCGAACACCTGAATCTCGGAAAATGGAAAACACAAAAAACAGAGCTTCTGTCCATCGTTGAAGCCTATGATTTGCCCTTTCTTTCAACGGAGGTAGCCTCACGCGACCGCGACCGTTTGCTGACTGCTTTTGAGGCTTGCGCTGAACTCGGCATACCGGTGGCCAATATCGGTTCCGGCGGCAAGACCGGGGATGAGGAAAGCTTTAAAGAGGCTATGGAGATCATTGCCCGAAGTGCTGCCGATGCGGAAAGCTTCGGCGTAACGCTTTGCGTTAAAGCCCATGTCGGCGCGGCCGTTTATAATACCGAAACCACCTTGCGCATGGTCGAAACAATCAACTCGAAAGGTCTCGGCGTTGATATGGACCCGAGCCATATTCACCGCGCGGGCGAAAATCCCGCGGTCGAGCTTCCCAAGGTGATTTCCGCCATGAAACATATCCATATCCGTGACTGCCTCGGGACAGGCCCAAGCCCGGGCGAGCCGGCTCTTCAGGCCTGCGGACGCGGTGATATTGACCTGTTCGGCTATTTCCGTGCGATGGCTGACGCCGATTATAACGGCCCCGTATGCCTTGAGGTTATCGGGCCGAACCAGACAATGGCGGGCGCCTGCACTATCGCGGCGGAGAGCTACGGATATATGAACGCTGTCCTTAAAAACATCGGCGCGAGATAAATTTAATAGTTGGCGGGGGCTTGCTCCCGCAGATGAAAGGAAAATTATTATGGCAAAGAAACCTAATATTTTATTGTTCGGTATTGACAGCCTGCGCAGCGACCATATGAGCCTTTACGGCTACGAGCGCCAGACTACTCCGCATATAGACAAATACATCA
>CAYOAW010000189.1:0-1759 GCA_964402095.1 uncultured Eubacteriales bacterium
TTTGCTCTTTTTGCAAATGCGTTTCGCAAAAACACATTTGTTCAGTGGACTTTATATTGCATAAAACTTTTGGTTCTTGCTTTTTGGCGTCTCGGGTTTCGTCATTTTAATTTTACCGTCTTTTATAAGCGGCGTGATATTGCGCATTGCATATGACATGCTGCCTAACCCTAAATATTTTGCTATTTCTTCCCTGCTTCTCGGCGTTTTGCAGAACCCCAGTATTTTCTCCGTCGTCAGCGATTCTTCTGCTTCCGGGTATACCGATTCACTGTTGAAAAGCGTGACCTTAAAAACACCTCTGGTATTTTCAAACTGCGGGGGCAATAACCCCGCTTTTTTCATTTCGTTTCTTATGGTTGGAATGCCGGAAAAACGATTTTCCGTGTTAATCATGATTTCAAGGTTTGAAGCAATAAAGGGGTTCCGTGTATCTGCGCCGACTTTGCCGAGGTTGTCAATGGTGATTCTTCCGTATAACCCGCCCGGGTTTTCAACCTCGAGCCTGTCGCTGAAGAGCATAATCCTGACCGGCGAATTCTCCGTGTTAATACTGTAATCTCTATGGACAACGGCGTTGATAATAATTTCTCTGACGGCTTTTAACGGGTATTCCGTTTTATCGGCTCGCTTGCCCTCGCCATCAATGATTGTCTTGCTTTTCATATTTCTTTTCACAAAGTTGATTGCACCGTCAATCATTTGAGGAATTGTGCCTTCAATTTTTTTATTGTCAAGGAACCGGTCGTTTTCTTCCCCGATATCTCCGATTTCTTTGCCCGGCACAACAACCGCGGTAATACACAGCTGCGGGAAAAGACCTTGCGGATAAAGCCCGAAAAGCATTAGCCCCGCAACCGTCAACTCATTATTAATCAGTATTCCGCTTAAAGCAAGGTTTTCTTCGTCTGAAAGGTTTGCAAGGTTCGGCTTTTCGCTCTTCAGCTTTGCTAAAAATACGGTTAGTTCGTTCTTGTTTACAGCCGCAATAGAACTGTTCGGAACCGTTCTGATTTCATCGTGGATTTTCCTTTTATATGCTTCAAAACTATATATTTCGTATTCCGTCATTGGCAAATCGGCTTCGCCGACACGGACAAAGGAACCACGTAATTTCCCGGTGCCTTTGTAATAACAAGGCTTGTCAATCAGTTCGCACTCCGAAATTTCGGCGCTGACAACAACAGTCTCTTCGATTTTTGCAACAGTGAATAACGGTCTGACAGCAGGCATCATCTGCAGCGCTTGCTCGGTCACTTTTTTTTGCAAATCCTGCGGATCATAAACGCCACATATTTTATATCCACTTTCCTCATCAATGCCAAAAATAATGATACCACCGCCGTTTTGGTTTGAAAAAGAGGATAGGGTGTTATAAAGCCGTTCCGGCGTTCCTCCTGCGGCTTTCTTCAGTTCAATGTTTTGCCTTTCACACTTGAAGCTTACAATTTCTAAAACAAGAGCAACGAGTTCTTCCGGCAGCATTTATATACCCCCCTCTCTACGGCGCTATATTATCATATATTACGCAATTTTTCAAGCTTTCTCTTAAATTGATTCATTATTTTTATAAATTGTTGAAATTTTAAACAATTTAATGAAATATTTTATTTTTTACTGAAATTTTGATGAAGTCTGTATTTGATGTGTTGTGTGTGTTTTCGGCGGGGCAAGCCGCCCGTCCTACTTAATGCCTGCTGAACAATTCAAAAACATAACCATAGCAACAGTTTTCAGCGTTTTTGAATTGCTTGGGTGC
>CAYOAW010000190.1:0-1693 GCA_964402095.1 uncultured Eubacteriales bacterium
TTGCAATCACGAGTGGTCGAAAGATTATTTTAGGTCAAAAGTAAGCTAAAAAAATGGAACTTAAAATTAGATGCTGCTTATCAACTATCAATTACTATTCTGTTGATAAATAGTTGAATGAATATAATTTGGCAATTTGATTTGAAGGTATCTTTGTCCCAAATTATTTTTCAGCATGTATCCGAATCAAAAAATAAATGTTCAAAAGATCATAGGACTCGTTCCGGATGATTTACTCAGTACTTTATCCAAAGATACCAAAGTCGATTATTGTGCCAAGGTGCTGTATGGGGAACGTATTTTTAACCTGTTATTATATGGCATCCTAACAACTGACAGAACAAGCCAGAGAACATTGGAAGATCTGTTTAAGAGTAATCTTTTCAAATCAATGTTTTGTTACGATGCAGGCATGAAAGTATCCAGGAGTTCTATTTCAACTCGTTTATCCACTATAGATCCAGAGTTTTTTCGATTGGCATACGAACGTATTTATATGGAATTTTCAAAATGTTTCACAATAGACGAACAGTTGAAACATAAGATAATACGAGTTGATAGCAGTATGGTTGCTGAGACCTGTAACAAACTCAAAAAAGGCTTGTCTCCAGGGGCAAAGAAGGATAAGACACCAGACAATACAGTCAAACAAATAAAATATACTATTGCTTTTGATGGTTTAACTGCATGCGATTGTAAAGTATTTACAGATTCTTCTTATGCCAGCGAAGATTGGGCTATACCCGAAGTCGTGATTCAAAATGCAAACAAGGAAGGTTCGGCAACCAATATTTATACCTTTGACAGGGGTGTTGCGTCTTGTGCTAAATTTTCTTCCTTTAATGAAGAAAAGATATCTTTTGTGGGAAGATTAAAAACCAACAGAAAATATGATATTGTTACTGTTGATCAATTCAACGAACAGGACAAAGACTTGGGCGAATTAATCTTACTGAGCAGTCAGACTGTACACTTATACGGTCAACATAAGGTAGATGCAGAAAACGAATACCGGCTTGTTATTGCTCAAAGGAAGCATCAAATAGATACCGCTCCACCTGAAAACAAAGGAAAATATAAAAAGAAAGAGAATGTGTTCTATTTTATCAGCAATAACTTGGAGTTAACCCCCAAAGAAATTGCTGATATTTACAAGCAACGATGGGATATTGAGATATTTTTTCGGTTTATAAAACAGGAGCTTAACGCAAGTCACTTCTTATCTGTTAGTGAGAACGGGATCAAAGTCATGCTCTATATGACTTTGATTGCATCCATGCTATTGCTTTTATACAAGAAACTGAATGACTTAGGTTATAAAACAGCAAAACGTAGATTTACAATCGAATTATGGGAAACATTGGTCACAATCATTGTAAAAGAATGTGGTGGAAATCCGGCCTTAATGAATAAGGCATACTTTAGCACGTTTGCTTTGCCGTAAAAATTTTGAAAACAAAAAAATTATAACAGGCAAAATCAACATCAGAATAAACAGCAAACTTCATATATGGAAATATCTTTCGACCACTCGTGAATTGCAATCCGTCGCCGCAAAGGAGTATAAGGATCTGTGATCCTGAAAAGAGGAGCACAACAAAGCCCGGTCGAATCGATTCGATCGGGCTTTGTTGTGTTATTTCCCCGCTTACGGGAAAGGCTTCTTAACGGACTCCGCCGCCAAGTGCTTTGT
>CAYOAW010000191.1:0-1675 GCA_964402095.1 uncultured Eubacteriales bacterium
GTGGCAATATGAACGGTGAAATTATCAGAGGATTAGTATTTAATGCATCTTTGTTATTGTCCATAAGTATTTTATACAATATTTTCTTTTCAAAATCATGGAAAAAGAAAAAGCTGTACGATTCGATTTTTGGAATTGTCATCGGGTTTATCGGAATATTATTGATGATTAATGCTGTTCCGCTTTCAGCAGGGCTAATATTTGATATGAGATCAATTCTTGTCAGCGTTACAGGATTGTTTTTCGGCTTCATACCAACTGCGATTGCTGTTTTTATCATATGCTGCTACCGTATATTCCTGGGAGGCCAGGGAATGATAACAGGTTTGTCAATAACAATATTGACTGCATGCACAGGGTTGCTTTGGCACAGATTCAGATTCAAAGGCTTTATAACAGCAAAGAAAAAAAATTGGGTTGAATTCTATTTATTCGGGCTTGTAACTCATATTGTAATGCTTGCCTGTATGCTTGCTTTACCGCAAAATGTCCGGTTTGACACAATCAGGCAAATTGGTATTCCCATCCTGACGGTTTATCCGATTGCTTCGTTATTGCTTTGCATTGTAGTGTTTACCGTAATGAAAAATATCCGGATAAAATCGGATTTGGAAGAAAGCGAATTGCGCTTCAGAACGATTTTTGAACAAGCGCCGATAGGAATAGTAATTTCAAACAAAACTCGAATTATTTATGTAAATTCAATGTATGAAAAAATTGTTGGCAGATCAAAAGATAAAATAATTTCAGTTGGTTGGGAGAGTTATACACATCCGGATGATTTGGATAATGATTTGAATCAGCTCAAGGCTTTGAAAGCAGGCGAAATTGAAAGTTATTCAATTACTAAAAGGTATTTGAAACCGAATGGCTCAATTGTTTGGGTAGACTTAATAATCGCGCGTTTGAAGGCTGAAAATCAGCTGGAGGGAACTGATTTATGTATGATTCAAGATATAACCGAGATTAAAAAGGCAGAGGAAAATCTCAAAAAAAGCGAAACAAGTTACAAAGATTTGTACTATGAATTTCAGAAAAAAGAGAGATTGCTGGTTTCACTTCTGGATTCGATTCCCGACTTAATTTTTTACAAAGATTTAGAAGGTAGATACTTGGGAGGCAATCGCGCGTTTGAAAAAATGGTCGGGCTGGACATGGATAAAATAATCGGGCGTACAGATTATGATCTTTTTGACAAACAAGGGGCCGAGCATTACATGGAAACGGACACAAAAACATTGGGGCAAAAGGATCAGGTAAGAATCGAAGAGGTTGGCACCTATCCCGATGGAACAAAAGTTATGCTTGAAACCCTTAAAACACTGTATTACAGCCCCGAAGGCAAAGCGCTTGGGCTAATCGGCATCAGCAGAGACGTTACAGAACGCAATGAAAAAGAAAAAGAAATAGTTTACCTGAATTATCATGATATTTTAACCGGTTTATATAACCGCACTTATTTTGACAAAGAGATTAAACGGCTTGATACAAAAGACAAACTGCCGATATCTTTTATCGTTGGAGATATAAACGGCCTAAAAATTATTAATGATGCTTTTGGCCATGAGCAGGGTGATAAACTTCTGGTTGAAACAGGGAAAATGCTTTCCGGCTGCTGCAGAGAAGGGGATATAATCGCGCGAACCGGAGGAGACGAGTTTTGTATTCTGCTTCC
>CAYOAW010000192.1:0-1620 GCA_964402095.1 uncultured Eubacteriales bacterium
CGAACTGGGCTCCACCTAAAGAAATGTCTATTAAGTGAACTTTTTCCTCCTGGAAAAAAAGATTAATTCTGTTTTGCGAAGGCGGCTTGATCCGGAAATGCATGCGGAAATCCATTAGCTCCGGCGCTTCGTACTGTTTGAGAATAAGCGCTTCAACATATTTGTCAGCGGAAATTTCGTAGTCCGTTATCAAATCAACTAATTGCGCCCTGAAACCATAGCGTACAAAACGCTTTTCGACTGGAACTAAAAAAGTAACCCTTATCCGCCGGTTGAGAAAATGACGGTTTAATGCGGGGGTGGTCTGTGAGATGATAATATTCTCATTTTCGTAATCATAAACCAGTGCTTTCAAGTAATGTACATTGCTTTTATTGATCTCATTTTCAAAAACAATGGTTACTCTTGTCCCGACTCTTAAATCCGGCGTTTTCATTATGTATAAGCGCTGCCTTGTATTATCGGTTCATTTGAAATTTCTTTTTTCTAACGCCGCAGATAATAATAAACCGTTTGTATTTAAGCAAACACTTTCTATAAATTGGAAGTGCGGGATTAGGGGAGGTCAGACAATCTTTCCTTCGCTGAGCATCTGCCTTTCAATTGCGATGATCGCCTTGCCTAAAACAGCCGTCAATTGCTTGTTTTCGACTTCAAATTCAACGCCGACGTATTGGAGAGCATTATTGGCTGAAGATTCATGAGGCCGCGATAAATTGCGCACCCGTGCATTTACTTCAAATGCCGCATAGTCGATAATTAATTCAAAACTAACGGTGTCCCCGTGGCGGAACAGGTGAGCCGACGGATAGCTGAACTTGGCTCCCCCCAGGGATATGTCAATCAAATTGACTCTTTCTCCCTTGAAGAAGAGATTGATATTGCTGTAAGAAGGGGGCTTGACGCGGAAGTACAGGCGAAAATCCATCCGCTGCAGTTTTTCCAGTTGTTTAAAAATCAGCGCTTCAACAGTTGTGTTGGCGGAGATTGTATAGTCTGTCGCCAAACCGACCAATTGCGCCGTAAAACCGAAACGCGCCGCACGTTTATCCGTGCTGGCCAAAAAAGTAATGGCCACCCGTCGATTAATGAAATGACGATTCAAAGGGGGCGATGTTTGTGAAACAACGATTTTGCCGCCCTTGTAATCATAAACCAGCGCCCTCATATAGTGCGCATTGCGTTTATTTATCTCGTTTTCAAAAACAATATCTACTCCCGCTCCAACTTTTAAATCCGGTATCTTCAATAACTGATCTCTTTTATTTTTTTTACAGCTTTTTCGACCTCGCTGCAGACAGCGCCGTATAATAAAATATGCAATTATAATCAAACAATTTCTGTTACATGAAGTTAAAAAATCGTTCTTGACTATTATCCAATAGTATGAGCTTGTAACTAAAGTATTTAGCATACTGAAACCGGATTTTTTATATGGAACGCATAGCCACCAAATAAATGTCGGTGGCTTTTTTATGGGTGAAAACAAATAAAGCGCGGTGCAAACGGCGGTATCTAAAGCGGCGAGGAAAGGCATGCAAGCCCCTCACTTTTTCCTTCCTTCTCAGCCAGGAGATGGATGGGGGTGATTTTGATGCTTTGTGGTACCCCATCGGGGAG
>CAYOAW010000193.1:0-1601 GCA_964402095.1 uncultured Eubacteriales bacterium
TCAATTTCATAGGCCGTAATCCTGACCCCCGGCAATGTTTCCACTCGTAATATTTTAAAACCATGCAGTATTTCACCGGCACGCAAAGTCGGCGGGGGACATTTTAATTGATCGGACATCTTTTTTGCTCTCCTCACACTGTTAAGTCGTTTATGCTGTTAATTGGTTAAAAAGATCCGGACAGCAGCTTTTATCTATACAGCAGAGACAAGTTCCTGTCAGATTTTTTTGAAATTTGCAATCCGCTGCCGGTAAAGATCAATTTCTTCCGGGGAAACTTTTTCCATAATGCACTCTTCAACCAGATAACTGGCAACTTTATCAGCGAATGTAATTCTGGCGCCGGCATGCCCCGTCAGTTCCTCTTCAATCTTGTCTTTGACATATAAAAGCGTTCGTCCGCCCTCCTCCAGTTTCAGAGTTACGAGACCTTTTTTCGGCGGCGGAAGCCCCATCCTGGCGACGCGCTCTGCAAAATCCTGCCGGTCAATTTCCGTCTTCACCCCGTCCGCCAGAAACAAAATGACATTTAAGGGAAGCATGGTCACGACACTGGCAACTGTTCCCGCCGCACCAACGGCAAAGAAGGAGTAATCGGTGAATTTTCTGGAGCGCATCTCCTGAGGAGTCAACTTGCGGAATTTCAGAATAATGCGGCAGCCATAGAAATCCTTAAAACACTCCTGCAACTGATAGTGTTTCAGGGCGCGTAAAATAAATTCGGCGACATGGCCAAGATAAAGTTTTTCATCGGCCGGCAATTTTACCGTTTCCGGGTCGACGTCCCGCGACAGCTTGAGGCAACTGAAAAGCGTATCCTGCTCTGCGGGACTATCGGCACAGCCCGGCAACAAAATCACGTTGATGCTGCCTTGTATTGCTTTTGCTTTTTCCAGTTGAGCTTCAGCTTCTTGATGAACATAATTGCGGTTAACCGTACAGCATCCCGACAAATTGGCGGCCAGAATGAACGGGCAAAACAGCAAAATAACCAGGCGCATTAATGATCTGCAATGCAAGTTTAATGATCTCAACCTTACCGTTTATATTGGACAGCGGCATATGGAACGCCGCCGTTCAACCGCTGACGACCACGTAAAAAACACCGGATGCTGCTTTGCGCTTAATCGCTGAAATATATGTCGCCAATCATGCTTTCCGCCGGGCTTTTTGTCCGCTGCGAGTTGATGTATATTTGCAGCCCCGTAGTTTTTCCCTGCGGTTCACCGCCGTTGACATCGGCAAAAAGTCTTTTATAATCTTCATAAATGTTGCGTTTTTCCGTGTACCACTTGCCGGTGCGATCCGTTTTGTTTCTTAAAACTATATACCTGAGTTTGCCGCCGCCGATTTGCGGACTTCTGCCGCTCCAGCCCTTGGGGGCGTCGTTATCCCAGATATAGCCGATTACGGGTGTATTCAAACCCATCGGGCCCGACTCTTTAAAAGCGACATAAACCTGTACGGCCTGATCGTCTGTAGCGGGTTTGCGCACATCACCGCCCCTGGGCAGTTTGGCAACCATCCAGCGCCAGTTGAGGATGGGGAATTTCTTAATATCGACCCTTGCTTCTTTGCGTATGCCGAAAGAGGAGTCTCCC
>CAYOAW010000194.1:0-1557 GCA_964402095.1 uncultured Eubacteriales bacterium
CTTCCACGCCGATAACAACTATTTCAGGAATGTCTTTGGCTTTTAATAAGCGGCAGTCTTTTAATTTTGTGCTTTGGAGGTAGCCGTGTTCCATAGGAAGGTCTTCGGTAAGCGCGTAGCCAAGCCCCATCACCACAGCTCCTTCGATCTGGCCTTCAAACATGGTTTTGTTCATTATTCTTCCGGCATCGTGTGCTGCCACTACTTTTTTAATTTTTCCCGTTTCATCAAGAACTACAAGCTGCGTGGCATAACCGTAAGAAAAATGTGTGACAATTTTTTCAACATCAGCGCCTGGTTTTGTGGTCCAGTTACATTCGGAATAACCGGCATATTTTTTTCCGCTGAGTTCAGCAATGGAATGGTTTTCCAAATCATTTTTCAGTTTGTGTGCGGCGTCGATCACAGCGTTGCCAAGCAATACTGTGGCACGGGAAGAAGTCGTCATGCCCGTTTCCAGTCCGGCTTCGGTATCCATTTCAACCTGTATAATTTCAGGGTTTATGCCTGTTTCGGCTGAAAGTAATTGTATTACGACATTACTGATTCCTTGTCCCATATCAGTCCAGCCGTGTTTTACCACCACTTCCTTTTCCGATTTAATTTCAATAAGTGCATGACTAAAATCGATCATGCCGTTGCCTACACCGCAATTCTTAATACCGCAAGCCAGGCCTGTATTTTTTGATTTATAAAATTCATCTTTTACTGCCAGAAGTGTCGCTCTCACGCCAACTCCCTGTTCAAGGATCTGTCCTGTGGCGGTCATCTTGCCTTCGGTAAGAGCGTTATCATAACGAAATTGCCAGCGGTCGAAATTTCCTTTTTCACACAACTCATCAATACAGTTTTCGAGTGCAAATGCCGCCTGGTTGGCGCCGAAGCCGCGCATGGCGCCGCTGGGGATATTGTTGGTATAAACGGTTTTTGATTCAATATCTACTACCGGAACATGATATGCCCCGCTGGCATGGCCTGCCACGCGTTCCATCACTTTTGTACCAACGGAAGCATAAGCGCCGCTGTCGCCAACAGCGCGGAGTTTCAATGCGGTTATCATTCCTTTGTTGTTGCAGGCCAGGGTGAAATCCATAAACACCGGATGACGCTTGGGGTGCATGCGGATGGATTCTTCACGTGTCAGCGTAACTTTCACTGGTTTGTCCGTCAATTGAGCGTATAAGGCAGCATGTCCCTGCACGGTAAGGTCTTCCTTACCGCCAAAGCCACCACCGCACGGTACCATGGTGATACGAAGTTTGTCCGGTGCTATGTTCAACAGTTTCGCGATCTGTTTGCGGTCGATATAAATACCTTGTCCGCCATCGTAAAGATGGATACCACCATTTTCGGGCAGGGCAACAGCCGATTCCGGCTCAAGAAAAGCGTGTTCAATGCGCTGGGTGGTGTAAAAACCTGATGAGACAAACGCGGAATCTTTGATAGCTGTATCTATATCACCGCCTCTGCGGACAATACAGTTATCAAGAAGGTTCGGACGACCGGGATGTACTTTTTCTGCACCATCTTTTATAGCTTCATAAGGATCGGAGATCG
>CAYOAW010000195.1:0-1521 GCA_964402095.1 uncultured Eubacteriales bacterium
TTAAGGTATATATTATATGAAACAAACGCTGAATTTGGAATGTTTATATGCCTGTATTTGCAGTGCAGCAACTTTTTGAATTCCGCGTTTTTTAATCGAAAAGTGTTTAAGGAGCTGCTGGATTATTTATATGGACAGAGCTAAAATACGCCGTTATCTGCATCGGATGCCGCCGGTAAAAATTCTTGTTTTTGGTTATATGGCAATTATATTAACCGGCGCATTGCTTCTGATGCTTCCGATTGCTTCAAAGGACCGGATAGTTACGCCGTTTATTGACACTCTTTTTACATCAGCTTCCGCGACTTGTGTTACCGGGTTGGTTATTTATGACACATTTACCCACTGGTCAATTTTTGGCCAGCTGATTATAATAACCTTGATTCAAATTGGCGGGCTTGGGTTTATGTCCCTTGCTATTGCTATTGTGACCTTTACAAACAGAAAGATAGGCCTGAATCAGCGCTTGCTTATGCAGGAGTCAATAGCCGGGCACCAAGTCGCCGGAATTGTCCGGATGGCCCGCTTTGTTATTGGGGGTTCTCTGGCTATTGAAGGCATCGGGGCGTTGATTATGTCAACCAGGCTTATCCCCGAATTGGGTTTGGCAAGGGGTGTTTATTGCTCTGTGTTTCACAGCGTTTCTGCTTTTTGCAACGCCGGGTTTGATATATTCGGTTCCTTTGGGGAAAGATCATCTTTAATACATTTTAATAGCGATCCCCGTATTATTGTGACGATTGCCTTCCTGATTATAATCGGAGGCCTTGGCTTTTTCGTTTGGGATGATATTAAGATAAACAAACTGAACTGGCGCAAGTATAGGCTTCACTCAAAAATGGTGTTAACAACAACGGCTTTTCTCATCATCTCGGGAACATTAATGATTTTTGCAATCGAATACAACGGCGAGGCATTTAAAGGTATGAATTTTTTTGAAAAGCTTATGAATGCCTTCTTTCAGTCTGTTACACCGAGGACAGCAGGCTACAATTCTGTTGATACAGGCATCATGATGGAAAGCTCTCTGTTTTTCACTATTGCTCTGATGCTGATCGGAGGCTCTCCGGGCTCAACGGCAGGCGGGATAAAAACAACGACTTTTGCGTCTCTCATGCTCAATATACTTACAGTTTCAAAAAAGAGAAATACACTCAATGCTTTTAACAGGCGCATTGACGACAGTGTATTAAAAAACGCTGTTACAATAACAAGCATGTATCTTATGTTGTTCTTTTTTGCGGCGATGTGGATATCTGTTGCGGAAAATGTCACGATGATTAAGTCTCTGTTTGAATCTGCTTCGGCAATCGGTACGGTTGGGCTTACTATGGGGATTACCGGTGACCTGCATTCGTCATCAAAGCTGATTCTGACTTTCCTCATGTATTTCGGGCGCGTCGGATGCCTGACAATTATTTATGCAATAAGGCGCTATACCGGAATTGAATTGTCAAAACTGCCGCTTGAAAGAATTGCAGTGGGTTAATAAATATTTCGAAATATAAATCGGAGGAATTA